>NZ_BAAASR010000013.1:203732-444192 GCF_039532985.1 Streptomyces gobitricini
CGGCTGCGGCTGCGGGTCCGAGCCGGAGAGGTCGCCGGCGGCCAGGGCGGCGACGGCGTGGTGGCGGGCGATCCGGTGGGCACCAGGGCCGGCAGCGCCGCCGCCGTGACCGCCGCGATCGACCAGCCGCGCGACGGCACCTGCGGGCGGGTCAGCAGGGCGCCGACCGCCGCCCCGACCAGCACGCGGACCGCCGCGGCGAGCAGGCTCGGCGAGGGTGGGCGTCGATCCCGGCGGCCGGCCGCAGCAAGGCGGCCTACCCGCTGCCGTTGGCGCCCTCGATCCGGACCGGGGTGCCGGCGGGGACGCCGAGGTGGGCGTCCGGCAGCACCCAGGGGCCGGTTCAGGCCGTAACGGCGGCCCACTGCTCGCGGTTCAGGACTGCTTCGCCTTCTCGGGGGTCAGCTCGCTGGGCCGTACGATCACGAAACCCTCGCCCTGCAGCATCAGTTGCACGGCCTCCCCGGACCCGCCCCGGATCATCGAGCCGAGGGACTGGGACCGGTGCAGCGAGGTGTTCAGCTGGGCGCTCCAGCCGACGACGGCGTCGGTGTCCACGTACACGGGCTGGTTGGTGGTGACCGGGATGACCAGGGGGCTGCCGTCGCAGATCACGGCGAGCTTGCCGTACCCGGCGAAGACGCTGTTGAAGAGACCGCCGCCGGTCATCCCGGCGCCCTTCACGGTCTTGATGTCGTAGGAGAGGGTCGCGTCGAAGCACAGGACGTTGCGGCCGTTGACGGTGAGCGCGTCGCCCTGCTCGACGTCGATGATGAAGCAGTTCTGGGCCTCGTGCGCGAACCATGCCTCGCCCTGCCCGCGGACGGCCATCAGCGGCAGGCCCTCGCCGGTGACGGCGCGCTTGAGCATGCCGCCCAGGCCCTGCCCCTTGCGCTCGAACTGGAGGTTGCCCCGGTAGGCGATCATCGATCCCTGCCGGGCGTGCATCTCACCGTTGACGGCGTACTTGACCGACTTCGCGTTCTGGAGGGTCATGCCGGGCACCGTCGCCTGCTGCGCCATGTTCTCGGACGCGAAAAGATCGCTTTTCATGCGGGCATCGTGTCCCGGAACTACCCATTCCGCCAAGAACGGCCCCCGGGCGGGCTGGCAGACTGTCCTGGTGAGCAGCAACGACGCCCCCCAGTTCGTCCTCCCCCTCGTCGTCCGGATCGAGCGCGCCGAGCCCCCGGCCCGTACCGACGCGCTGGAGACCGCCGCACGCGCGGTGCTGGTCATGCTGTCGGACGACCGCTCGCTCGGTGACGGGGAATGGGCCGGCGCCGTACGGGCCTGGGAGGACGCGCGGATCCGCAAGGTGGTGCGCCGGGCGCGCGGGACGGAATGGCGCAGGGCCTCGCAGCTGCCGGGCATCACGGTCACGGGCGCCTCGGCGGAGGTACGGGTCTTCCCGCCCGTCCCGCTGGACGGCTGGCCCAAGGAGCTGGCCAAGCTCCAGGTGTCGGGCACGGAACTGGACGACACCGGCGAGCCGGCCGGGACGCGCCCCGGGCAGGCGCTGCTGTGGCTCAACCCGGACCTGCGGATGTCCACCGGCAAGGAGATGGCGCAGGTCGGCCATGGCGCCCAGCTGCTGTGGCGGGCGATGACGGACGAGGACCGCGAGACCTGGCGGGCCGCCGGTTTCCCGCTCGCGGTGCGCACGGCGGGCCCCGGCCGGTGGACCGGACTGACCGCCTCGGGGCGCCCGTTGGTCCGGGACGCGGGTTTCACGGAGATCGCTCCCGGGTCCTGCACGGTGGTCGCCGACTTCCCCGCGCGGGGCCGCTGAAGGGGGCTCCGATTTCCGGCGCGGGGCGACTGAACGAGCCCGTCCCTGTATACGTACCTCCCAGTAATGCCATCAGGTTCGGGAGGCACCACCTTGTTGTTGCGACGCATCAACGGCTCGACACTCATCATCGCGGCCCTCGTCGTCACGGTCGGCGCGCTGGCGTTCCCGGTCTGGTCGTACGCCGACCGGTCCGGGACCGGCCAGGCCAACCTCAACGCGTCGACCGTGGCGACCCAGTGGGGGCCGCTGTCGGCGACGGACCGCGACTTCCTGGTGAAGGTGCGGCTGGCGGGGCTCTGGGAACTGCCGGCCGGTCAGCAGGCCATCGAGCGTGCCCCCAGCCAGGCCATCAAGGACGCGGGCGACCACCTCGTCGTCGGCCACACCGACCTCGACCAGCGGGCGCGTGACGTGGCGGCGAAGCTGGGGGTGGAGCTGCCCAACCAGCCGACAGAGCAGCAACAGGGCTGGCTGCGGGAACTGTCGGCGGCCGGCGGCGAGGAGTACGAGCGCAAGTTCGCCAACCTGCTGCGCAACGCGCACGGCAAGGTGTTCGGCCTCATCGCCCAGGTACGGCACACCACGCGCAACACGCTGATACGGCAGCTGGCGAGCGATGCCAACCAGACGGTGCTGGACCACATCACGATGCTGGAGGCGACGGGCAAGGTCGACTTCGACGCGATCGCCGACGAGGCGGCGGGGAACGCGACCGCGAGCCCGTCGGGTCCGCCCGCGCCCAACGGGAACCTTCCGCCCGCTCCGTCCCCGGCGGTGCCGTCCGGTACGGACCAGTCGTTCACCTCCCGGCCCTCGACGCAACCCGGCCCTCCGACGGCCGTCAACACGATCCGCCCGTAACCTCAAATCAAGCTCTGAACTGCGGTTCTCCCGTTTCGGGGTTCCTCTCGCGGGGCCATCACCCCTCCGATCGACACAGGAGGAGGGGGACATGGGGGAACTGGGTACCGGCATCGGCTGGCGTCCGGAGATCGCGGACACGGTGGAGGGGCTGGCCGGGGTGGACTGGGTGGAGGTGGTCGCGGAGAACATCTGCGTCGGCCACCTCCCCGACTCCCTTCTGCGGCTGCGCGAGCGGGGTGTCACGGTCGTCCCGCACGGCGTGTCGCTGGGCCTGGGCGGCGCGGACCGGCCGGACGAGGGGCGGCTCGCGGAGCTGGCGGCGAAGGCCACGGCGCTGGGGGCCCCGCTGGTGACCGAGCACATCGCCTTCGTACGGGCCGGGGGGCGGCTCACCGCGTCGCCCGCCCTGGAGGCGGGTCACCTCCTGCCGGTCCCGCGTACCTGGGACGCGCTGGACGTGCTGTGCGAGAACGTCCGCATCGCGCAGGACGCGCTTCCGGTGCCGCTGGCGCTGGAGAACATCGCGGCACTGTTCTCCTGGCCGGGTGAGGAGCTGACGGAGGGGCAGTTCCTGGCCGAGCTGGTGGAGCGCACGGGTGCCCGCCTCCTGATCGACGTGGCGAACCTGCACACCAACCACGTCAACCGGGGCGAGGACCCGGCCAAGGCCCTGGCGGAGCTGCCGGTCGAGGCCGTCGCGTACGTCCACGTGGCGGGCGGTATCGAGCGGGACGGCGTCTGGCACGACAGCCACGCCCACCCGGTGCCCCCCGCGGTCCTGGACATCCTGTCGGATCTCGCCTCCCGGGCCACCCCGCCGGGCGTGCTGCTGGAGCGGGACGACGACTTCCCGCCGGCGGAGGACCTGGCGGGGGAACTCGCCGCGATCCGCGCGACGGTGCGGAGCGCGGCGATACGCCCGAGGGCCTCGGCCGACGGCGCTGGTGCCGGTGCCGCAGCCGGTGTTGGTACTGCAGCCGGTGCTGGTGCCGCTGCCGAAGCGGGGGCTGATGCCGAAACCGGCGGCTGTGCTGGTGGCGAAGCCGGTGCTGGTGCTGGCGCCGGTGCCGGTGCCGGTGCCGGTATCGAACCCGGTACAGAAGCCGATGCTGCTACCGAAGCCGGCGGCTGTGCCGGGGCGGGGGCGAGGGCCGGGACGACAGCCGGGGCGGACCGGTCCGTGCCGGAGCCGGAGGCCGGGGGCGTCCGGCAGCGGGTGGGGATCGCGCAGGCCGCGCTGCTGTCGGCGCTGGTGGCCGGGACGCCCGCACCCGAGGGGTTCGACCACACGCGGCTGCGGGTGCAGACCCGGGCGCTGGCCGGCAAGCGGGCCGGGGTCGTCGCCAAGGTCGCGCCCGAGCTGCCGGAGATCCTCGGCGGCGGGTACCGCCCCGCGTTCCTCGCCTACGCCGCGTCCCGCCCCATGCGCGGCGGATACCGGCGCGACGCGCTCGACTTCGCGGAGCACCTCCTGATCGCCGGCCACCCGGAGGACCCCGGCGCCCGCCGACGGCTCACCGCATGGTGGCGGGATCGCGCCGGGGCGCGGCCACCGCGCCGGACCGGCCGGCTGGTACGTGCCGCCCGCGCCGCGTTCGCCGGGAGGCGGGCCGCGTGAACGCCGTCGCGTTGCTCCTCCACATCGCCGTCGCCGTCTCCTCGGTCCTCCTCGTCAACGGCGTGGCCGCCCACCGGCGCGGCCCCGGCGGCCCCATCCACCACCGGGTGGAGGCCGCGTTCCTCAACGGCGGGCCCGCCCGGGTCGTCGACTCCGCACTCGCCTCGCTCGCGGCGGACGGCCGCGTGGCCGTCGGCGGGCCGGGCATCGTGCACGTCGTCCGTGCCGTCGCCCACGACCCCGTCGAGCACGCCGTACTGCGGCAGATCTCCGTCGCGCCCAGCGGCGCCCTGCACGCGGTGCGGCTCGCCGCCATGCGCGACCCCGCCGTGCAGGAGATCGGCGACCGGCTCGCCGACCGCGGGCTGATCGTGCCGCGCGACGCGGGGCGCACGTGGCGGCGGTGGGGCAACGTCCAGGCGGTCTGCTGCTTCCTGCTCCTCATGGCCTCCGTCGCGGCGACCGTCGCCGAGTACGCCACCGCCGACTTCGGCGACGACATCCCGTTCCCCTTCGTCGTCAAGGTGCTGCCCGCTCTGATCGCCGGTCTGGTGACCGCGCTGATCTGCGCCAACGTCAGCAGTCGCCGGCTCACCGGAGCGGGCCGCCGGGCCGTCGCCGTGTACCGCCGGGCCCACGCCCACCTGATCGGGCCGGGGGACCTGGTGGCGCTGCACGGGCTGCGCGCCCTGCCCGACCCCGTCCTGCGGGAGCAGCTCCTCGCGGCGGCGCGATTGTCCGGCCGGAGGGGCTCCGGAGGGGGCACGCAGCAGGACGAGCTGTTCGTGACCACGACGGTCGCCGTGTGGTGCGCGAGCGCCGACACGGGCGGATCCAGCTGCGGAGGCGGCTGCGGCGGAGGTGGAGGAGGAAGCTCCGCGTGCAGCAGCGGATCCGGCTGCGGAGGCGGAGGAGGCAGCGGCGGCGGGTCCAGCTGCGGAGGAGGAGGGTCCAGTTGCGGAGGAGGAGGCGGCGGAGGCGGGGGCGACTGACCGGGGGCGCAACCCGCCGACGTACCGCCTGGACGACCCGGGGGCGGGAGGTCCTGTGAGAAGACGCCGGTGCGGCGCGCTGGCCGCGCGCCGCACCCGGAGCCGGACCCGGTGTCGCTGGAGCGGCGGGCGCGCGCCCGCCGTCTGATCTTCCGGGTCGGTGGGTGACGCGCGGGCGGCGTCCGTCGAGGAACGGCGCCCGCCCGTCACCGGGCCGGTCAGGTCGGGGCCCTCAGGCGAGACCCGCGACCAGGTCCGCGACCGACTTGCGCCGGCCGGTGTAGAACGGGACCTCTTCCCGGACGTGCATCCGCGCCTCAGAGGCACGCAGGTGACGCATCAGGTCCACGATCCGGTACAGCTCGTCCGCCTCGAAGGCGAGGATCCACTCGTAGTCGCCGAGCGAGAACGAGGCGACCGTGTTGGCGCGCACGTCCGGGAAGCCGCGGGCCATCTTGCCGTGGTCGGCGAGCATCCGGCGCCGGTCCTCGTCGGGCAGGAGGTACCAGTCGTAGGAGCGCACGAAGGGGTACACCGAGACGTAGTCACGCGGCGTCTCGTCGGCGAGGAACGCCGGGATGTGGGACCGGTTGAACTCGGCGGGGCGGTGCAGCGCCATGTTGGACCACACCGGCTCCAGCGCGCGGCCGACCTTGGTGCGGCGGAAGAGGTTGTACGCCTCCTGGAGCGCGTCCGAGGTCTCGGCGTGCCACCAGATCATGAGGTCGGCGTCGGCGCGCAGACCGGACACGTCGTACGTGCCGCGCACGGTGACGTCCTTGGCGGCGAGCTGGTCGAACAGCTCCTGGACCTCGTCGGCGTAACCGGTCCGGTCCTCGGGCAGGACGTCGCGCAGCTTGAAGACGGACCACAGGGTGTAGCGGATGACCTCGTTGAGGTCCTTCGCCTTCTTACCGGCGTTCGGGATCTTTTCGGGCGCACTCATGGGGCTATTCTCGCTCGTCACTCTGGGTGCCATGCGCCAGGGTCGGCGTGGCGAGGATCTCGTCGGCCGCGCGCCGCGCGCTCGCGATGGTCGCGGGGATGCCGACGCCGTCGTAGGCGGCTCCACAGACCCGCAGACCGGGCAGCTTGGCGACGGCGTCACGGATGCGGGCGACCCGGGCGAGGTGGCCGACGGGGTACTGGGGCAGACCGCCGATCCAGCGGGTGACCTCGGTGGCGACGGGCGCGGCGGCCAACCCGGTGGCGTGCGCGAGGTCCGTCAGGGAGACGGACACGAGGTCGGCGTCCTCGCGGTGCAGGTACTCCTCCTCGCCGTACCGGCCGACGGAGGTACGCAGGACGACGAGGTCGTCGGAGCCTTCGTCGGTCCACTTCCACTTCTGGGAGGAGAAGGTGGACGCCTTGATGGTGCGGCCGTCGACGGGCGGGACCAGGAAGCCGGAACCCGCGGGCAGTACCCTTTCGAGCTCCGCGCGCCGGAAGGCGAGGGTGACCAGGGCCATGGAGGCGTACTCGACGGTGGCCAGTTCGGCGGCGGCGGCCGGGGACTCGATGGCGAGCAGCTCGGAGGCGGACCAGGCCGGGGTCGCGACGATGACGGCGTCGGCGCGCAGTACACGGTCGCCGGTACGGACGTCCCAGCCCCCGGCGCGGGCACCGGACCCGCCGGAGCGGCCGGTGTCGCCACCCGCGTGCCGGATGAGGGCGTGGACGGGCGTGTCGGTGAGGATCTCGCCACCCCGCGCGGTGATGGCGTCGGCCACCGCGCCCGGCAGGGTGCCGATACCGCCCGCGATACCCATGAAGGCGGGCCCGGTCTGCCGGCGGCCCTCCTGCTGGAGGGAGCGGACGGCAGCGGTGAGGGAGCCGTGGGAGCGGGCGGCCTCGAAGAGCTTGGGGACTGCGGCACGCATCGAGATGCGGTAGGCGTCGCCCGCGTACACCCCGCCGAGGAGCGGTTCCACGAGCCGGTCGACGACCTCGCGGCCGAGGCGGTCGGCCACATAGCGGCCGACGGCCACGTCGTCGCCGAGGGCGGCCGGGTCGGCGGGGGGCAGGTCCCTCTCGTGTTCGATACGGGCGAGCCCTTCTGCGGACAGCAGCCCGGTGAGGGCGGCGGCGTCACCGGGGACGCCCATGACGTGCCCCTTGGGCATCGGCCGGAGCGCGTCGCGGGTCCAGACGGAGGCACTGGCGGTGGCGGGCGGCTGGAGGCGGTCGCCGAGGCCGACGGCGCGGGCGAGGTCCGTCGCCTCGGGGCGGCGGGCGAGCATCGACTCGGCGCCGAGGTCCACGCGGGTGCCCGCGATCTCGCCCGCGTGAAGCTTGCCGCCGAGCCGGGTGGTGGCCTCCAGCAGCGTCACGCGCCGCCCGGCGACGGCCAGCCGGTGGGCGGCGGCGAGGCCCGCGATCCCGCCGCCGATGACGACGACGTGGCCGCCTCTGGAGGTGTCGCCTGTGTCCGCGTTCATGTCCCCACTCTCTCAAACGCCGTTCCGCGTGCCGACCGTGACCTGTCGGTGAGCCGTGGACCGGCGACCGGCCCCCCACCCTGTTCGTCCGACCGGCGGCACACGATTCGCCGTGAGCAACCGGAGAGCTGACGGGCGTGTCCCGTCACAGGCTCGCGGCCGCGCTGCCAACCGCCTCGCTCACGCTCGCCGGGTACGTGGAGCCCGCCGGGGAGCGGGACGACGGCGTACCGGACGTCGGGGACGCGCCGGCGACGGCCACGAAGTGGCCCGGGAGCCAGGAGGAACGTACGGGTCCGGAGGGTGCCGCGTCGTAGCGTGGTCCGCATGGGACAGCTGGGACGAGAACGACTGTTGATCATCGGTGGGGACGCGGCCGGCATGTCCGCCGCGTCCCAGGCCCGCCGGCTGAGGGGCCGGGGCGAGCTGGACGTCGTCGCGTTCGAGCGGGGGCACTTCACCTCGTACTCGGCGTGCGGGATCCCGTACTGGGTCGGCGGTGACGTCGACGGGCCGGACCGGCTCATCGCCCGCACCCCGGAGGAGCACCGCGAGCGCGGTATCGACCTGCGGCTGCGGACGGAGGTGGCCCAACTCGACCTGGACCGGGGGCGGGTGCGGGTGCGGGACCTGGAGTCGGGCGCCGAGTCGTGGGAGGGCTACGACAAGCTGGTGATCGCGACCGGCGCCCGTCCGGTGCGGCCACCGCTGCCGGGCATCGACGCGGCGGGCGTGCACGGGGTGCAGACGCTGGACGACGGGCAGGCCCTGCTGGACACGCTGACCGGGCTGAACGGCGGGCCGGAGCGGCGCGCGGTGGTGGTGGGCGCCGGGTACATCGGGGTCGAGATGGCCGAGGCGCTGCTCACCCGCGGTTACGAGGTGACCGTCCTGAACCGGGGCGAGCAGCCGATGTCCACGCTGGACCCGGACATGGGGCGGCTGGTGCGGGAGGCGATGGACGGCCTCGGCATCACCACGGTCGGCGGCGCGGACGTCACCGGGATCCTGACGGGTGACGGGGGCCGGGTGCGGGCGGTCGCCACGGAGGACGGCGAGTATCCGGCGGACGTCGTCGCGCTGGGCATGGGCGTGGAACCGGAGACGACCCTGGCGCGGGAGGCCGGGTTGCCGGTCGGCGAGTACGGCGGGCTGCTCACCGACCTGTCGATGCGGGTGCGCGGCCGGGAGGAGGTCTGGGCGGGCGGCGACTGCGTGGAGGTGCTGGACCTGGTCTCGGGCCGTGAGCGGCACATACCGCTGGGCACGCACGCCAACAAGCACGGCCAGGTCATCGGCTCCAACGTGGCGGGTGGGTACGGCACGTTCCCGGGTGTCGTGGGGACGGCGGTCAGCAAGGTGTGCTCGCTGGAGATCGCCCGCACCGGGCTGCGCGAGAAGGACGCCGAGGCGGTGGGGCTGCGGTTCGTGACGGTGACGGTGGAGTCGACGAGCCGGGCCGGGTACTACCCGGGCGCCGCCCCGATGACGGTCAAGATGCTGGCCGAGCGCCGGACGGGCCGGCTGCTGGGCTGCCAGATCGTGGGCCGCGAGGGCGCGGCGAAGCGGGTGGACATCGCGGCGGTGGCGCTGACGGCCGGGATGACGGTCGAGCAGATCACGGCACTGGACCTGGGCTACGCCCCGCCGTTCTCACCGGTGTGGGACCCGGTCCAGGTCGCTGCCCGCAAGGCCGTGGCGGCGGTGCGGAACGCGGGCGCGTAGGGCCGGGGTCGAGCGCGGGCGTGAGGACCGGACGTCGCGTCACCACGGCCTGCCGATCCGCCCGTCGCCCACCGGCCGCGATCGGCGCCGGCCTGCCGGACGGGTCACCGGTGACGGTGTCGTTCGACGGGACGGGCCGGATCGCGCCGGTGGGCGTCGCCGCCCGGTGGCCGCGTCGTCAGCGCGCGGTGCGCGTGTGGACGTACTCGACCAGGCGGGTCAGGGCGTCCGGGTCGGTGGTCGGCAGGACGCCGTGGCCGAGGTTGAAGATGTGACCCTCCAGCCCGGCGGCGGCGTCCAGGACCTCGCGGGTCTTGGTCTCGACCGCCTCGGGGGTGGAGAAGAGGACGGCGGGGTCGAGGTTGCCCTGGAGCGCCTTGCCGGGGCCGACGCGGCGGGCGGCCTCGTCCAGCGGGACGCGCCAGTCGACGCCGACGACATCGGCGCCCGCCTCGCCCATGAGGCCGAGCAGCTCGCCGGTCCCGACGCCGAAGTGGATGCGCGGTACGCCGTACTGCTCGACGGCCCGGAACACCTTTGCGGACGCGGGCATGACCGAGCGGCGGTAGTCGGCGGGGGCGAGGGCGCCGACCCACGAGTCGAAGAGCTGGATCGCGGAGGCGCCGGCCTCGATCTGGACCTTCAGGAAGGCGGCGGTGATGTCGGCGAGGCGGTCCAGCAGGTCGGCCCAGAGCTCGGGGTCGCCGTACATGAGAGCCTTGGTGTGCTCGTGGTTGCGGGACGGACCGCCCTCGACGAGGTAGCTCGCGAGGGTGAAGGGCGCGCCCGCGAAGCCGATCAGCGGGGTGGTGCCGAGCTCACCGGTGAGCATGCCGATGGCCTCGGTGACGTAGCGGACGTCGTCGGGCGTGAGGGCGCGCAGCCGGTCGAGGTCGGCGCGGCGCCGGATCGGTTCGGCGACGACGGGGCCGACGCCCGGCTTGATGTCGAGGTCGATGCCGATGGCCTTGAGGGGGACCACGATGTCGCTGAAGAAGATCGCGGCGTCGACCTTGTGCCGCCGCACCGGCTGGAGCGTGATCTCCGTTACCAGCTCGGGCCGCATGCACGACTCCAGCATGGGGATGCCTTCGCGGACCTTCAGGTACTCGGGCAGCGACCGTCCCGCCTGCCGCATGAACCACACGGGCGTGTGCGGCACGGGCTCGCGCCTGCACGCCTTCATGAACGCGGAGTCGTAGGTCTTCGTCTGCTGGCCCGAAGGGCTGTCAATGGCACTCACGCCCAGAATCTTCGCATGTACGGCCAAGCGGCTGGCGTGGTGCGGGTGTCCCTCCCCGCGCGGGGCCGTCCTTCCGCCTACTCTTCCCCGCATGGCTGCGGCTCAGGGACAGTTCTCCGATCACTCCGACGACGCCGAGGGAACGACCGAAGGGGAGGGTACCTCCGTCCCGTCCGCCTTCCGGCTGGCGGTGGACGCGCTGCGCGGGACGCGGTTGCGGCCGGAGATCGAGGTCGAACCGTCCAGGCCTCCGCAGCGGCTCGCCCCCTACGCGTACGCCCTGGAGGCGGCGGTCGTCGAGGGCGACGAGGACCTGGCGGACGGCCGCCTGGTACTGCTGCACGACCCGGCCGGACACGACGCCTGGCAGGGCACCTTCCGGCTGGTGACGCTGGTGCGCGCGGAGCTGGAGCCGGAGATGGCGGCCGACCCGCTGCTGCCCGAGGTGTCCTGGTCGTGGCTGACGGGCGCGCTGGAGGCGCGGAGCCTGCCGTTCGAGGAGGCGTCGGGCACCGTCACCCGTGCGGGGTCTCACTACTTCGGTGGACTCTCCGACCGCCGCCCGGCGACGCAGATCGAGATCCGGGCGTCCTGGACACCGCGCGAGGGCCGGGGCGGGGTGCCCGACACGGGGGCGCACCTGGCGGCCTGGTGCGACCTGCTGTGCCAGATCGCGGGCCTCCCGCCGTCCGCCCCGGGGCCCCTGGACCCGGGCTCGGCGGCCGTGGTCTCGCTCCCCCAGCGCCGCGGCCCGCAGCACCCGTAGGGCGCCGCCCGCGAAGGTGCCCCCACCGGGGCCCGGCGGCGGCCCCTGCCCCTGCTTCACGCACCGGCCCGCCCGCCCGGCCTGCCCGCCCCGCCCACCGGTACCGGCCTTCCGCCGGGCCCGGGAGCCCCTCGGCGGCCGCGCCGCCGACCGGGCCCGCCGGCGCCGCGCCGCCGCCAGGTCCGCACCGCCCGGGCCCGTCCGTCGACCGTGCCGTCGCCGCGGGGGCGGTGACGGCACCCGGCGCGGGGCGTCGATCGGCTCCGCGGCCACCACCGGCTCGGGCCCGACCTCCTTCGAGCGGGTCGGCCGCCGCCCCGTGGCCGCCGTCCCGACGAACCGCCGACGCCCACCGCCACCCTGGGCATCCACCGGGCCGGGAAGCCCGCCGGCGGCGGACCGGCCCGCGAGCGGGGTGCCACCGCACGCCGCACGGCCGGTACCGAGCCACCGGCGCGCCGGAACCCACACCGCCGCCCGCGCACCGCGAGCCGCGCGCCGCCGCCCGTGCCCTCCCGTCGCCGCCTACAACCGCCGTCGCCGTCCGGGGCGCCGGGACGACCGGGCGGCCTGCGCGGCGGTACCGGGGCGGGCGGACAGCAGGGTCGGGCGCGGCGGCGAGGCCGGGACGGCTGCGGGCGGGCCCCGACCGGGTCCGCGTTCAGCGCCCGCGGGGGTGGCGCCGGGGCTCGGCGACCGCCGCGCCGCGCATCGATGCGACGCCCAACCGGGGCGGCGGGGCGTCAAGGCGACGCCTCCGGGCGTCACCGTGGGGACGACGGGGTTCCGCGCGGGCGTAGGCTGCGCGCTTCCGGCGCCGCGGCCGGACGCGGCGAACGGCCGACGCCCGTGTTCCCCGCCCTCACCGGCTTCAATCCGGCGCTCGGGGCATGGCGCGGGGGGCCGGCGGGCGCCCCGCGCGGGATGGGGCGCTCGTAGGATGATCGATCGCCCGTCCGAATTGCCCCAATTGTTACTCACTAAATCGTGATCTTCCCCTAAAGGCGGGCGCATGGGCTGCCGAAGAGGTCTGTGACCCTTCAAACACGGTTCGCCCGGCTTCTTCCCCGAGCCGGCTGTGTCCCGCACCTTCCCAGGAGGCCTGGTGTCCGTTCTCCTCGAGCAGCCCGCAAGCCTGGTCGCCTACCGCCCGAACAAGCCGACGGCCATGGTCGTCGTGGCCGACCCGCGCGTCCGCTCCACCGTCACCCGCCACCTGTGGGCTCTCGGAGTGCGTGACGTCATCGAGGCGTCGTCCATCGCGGAGGCTCGTCCCCGCGTCGGCAGCCCGCGCGACATCTGCGTTGCCGACGTCCACCTGCCCGATGGCTCCGGGCTCACCCTGCTGTCCGAGACCCGTGCCGCCGGCTGGCCCAACGGGCTCGCGCTTTCGGCGGCCGACGACATCGGCGCCGTACGCAACGCCCTCGCCGGGGGCGTCAAGGGCTATGTCGTCACCGGTACCCGTACGAACATCGGCCACCCGACCCGGCCCGGCGCCGCCCCCATCGGCGCCGCGGCCGCTCGGCTCGGCCACCGCCGCCCCCCGGGTGCCCCGAGCCACCCGGGCGGCTACCGCGAGCTCTCCGGCCGTGAGGTCGAGGTGCTCCGACTGGTCGCGGAGGGCCAGTCGAACAAGGCCATCGGCGTGTCGATGGGCCTGTCCGCGCTGACCGTCAAGAGCCACCTGGCACGGATCGCCCGCAAGCTGGGCACCGGCGACCGGGCCGGGATGGTCGCCGTGGCACTTCGTACGGGAATCATCCACTGACCGGTTCACCCCACCCCCGCGCCCGTCGACGGAACGTTCCGTCGGCGGGCGCCTGCCGTTGACAGATACCCTTGACAGGTGACCGACGCCCAAGAGACCGCAGCAGAGACAGCACTGCGCACCGCCGGGGGCGGCCCTCCGGACGACGGCGTCGCAGACGGCGTAGTCGACGAGACGCCGATCCCCTTGCTCGAGCCCCGCGAGGGCATCCCGCCCGTGGTGGCCGACGAGCATGCCCTCGCCGACGTGATCGCCGCCTTCGCGCGTGGCACCGGCCCCGTGGCCGTCGACGCCGAGCGCGCGTCGGGGTACCGCTACGGCCAGCGCGCCTACCTCGTGCAGCTGCGCCGCGAGGGCGCGGGCAGCGCGCTGATCGACCCGGTCGGCTGCCCGGACCTGTCCGGGCTCGGCGAGGCGCTGGCCGGCGTGGAGTGGATCCTGCACGCCGCCACCCAGGACCTGCCGTGCCTGCGCGAAATAGGCATGATGCCCACCCGGCTGTTCGACACCGAGCTGGCCGGCCGCCTGGCGGGCTTCCCGCGCGTCGGCCTCGGCGCGATGGTGGAGTCGGTGCTGGGGTACGCCCTGGAGAAGGGCCACTCGGCGGTGGACTGGTCGACCCGTCCGCTGCCCGAGCCCTGGCTCCGGTACGCCGCGCTGGACGTCGAGCTCCTCGTCGACCTGCGTGACGCGCTGGAGAAGGAGCTGGACCGGCAGGGCAAGCTGGAGTGGGCGTACCAGGAGTTCGACGCGATCGCCTCCGCCCCGCCGCCCCCGCCCCGCAAGGACCCGTGGCGCCGGACGTCCGGCATGCACAAGGTCCGCCGGCGCCGGCAGATGGCGGTCGTACGGGAGCTGTGGACCGCCCGCGACCGGATCGCCCAGCGGCGTGACGTGTCGCCCGGCAAGGTGCTGAGCGACGCCGCGATCGTCGAGGCGGCCCTCGCCCTGCCCCCCAATGTGCAGGCGCTGACCGCTCTGCCCGGGTTCGGGCACCGCATGGGCCGCCGCCAGCTGGAGCAGTGGCAGGCGGCGGTGGACCGGGCGAAGGCGCTGCCCGACGCCGAGCTGCCGCAGCCGGGCCAGCCGGTGCAGGGGCCGCCCCCGCCGCGCGCCTGGGCAGACAAGGACCCGGTCGCCGCGGCGCGGCTCTCCGCGGCCCGTACGGCCGTCTCGGCGCTCGCCGAGTCGCTGAACCTGCCGCCGGAGAACCTGATCACGCCGGACACGGTGCGCCGGGTGTGCTGGGAGCCGCCCGCCGAGATCACCGCCGAGTCGGTGGCGGGCGCGCTCGCCGGATACGGCGCGCGGCCCTGGCAGATCGAGCAGGTCACGCCGGTGCTGGCGACGGCGCTGACAAACGCCGAGGGCTGACCTCCGGCCCGGCGGCCCCCGCCCGGCACGTCGGCACGGCCGGGGGCGCCGCCGTGCCGGGGGCCGGGCCGATCCCGCCGTCCGGTCGTACCGAAGACGCCCTGGGTCCCGCCGTCGGCCTCGCGCTGTCCGTGCCAGTGCTTCGGCGGACCGTGCGCGTTCCCGCGCCGGATCCCTCCCGACGGGACGTGCCCGGTGCGGGACGGCCCGGCCACGAGCTTGTGGTGCCCGCAGCGGCGTCGGGGGGCGCCGGGCAGGGAGGTCGAGCTCCGGGTCCGGGTCCGGGTCCGGCGGCGTGGTGTTCACGTGCCCGCCGTGGTTCCCGTACAGGATGAGGGCGGGCACACTTCCGCCGAGGACGCCGCCCCGCGTCCGCCGTCGCCCCGTTCCGGCGGACGGTGTCCCGGGTCCGGCCGGGGCCCTCCGGTGTCCCCCGTGTCCACCGACCGTTCCGGCCCGTCGGGCAGAGGCCGTTCTCCTCGGCCGTTGCGGAGTGTGACCTTCACCGCTCCGGGCGGGGGGACTGTGCAGCCTGGTTACCCGCAAGTAGCATGGGGTGTGCAAGCGCGCGCTTAGCCGCGTGCCCGCAGCAGTGCCATCCCGCACCCTGGAGGAGAGCCATCGTGCCTCGTACCATCAGGGACGTCGTCTTCGTCGACGGCGTCCGCACCCCGTTCGGCAAGGCGGGCCCGAAGGGCATCTACCACGAGACCCGCGCCGACGATCTCGTCGTGAAGGCCATCCGGGAGCTGCTGCGCCGCAACCCCGGCCTGGACCCCGCGAAGATCGACGAGGTCGCCATCGCCGCGACCACCCAGATCGGCGACCAGGGCCTGACCATCGGCCGCACCGCCGGCATCCTCGCGGGCCTGCCGCAGTCGGTGCCCGGTTACTCCGTCGACCGCATGTGCGCCGGCGCGCTGACCGCCGTGACCTCGGTCGCCGGCTCGGTCGCCTTCGGTGCGTACGACGCCGTCATCGCCGGTGGTGTCGAGCACATGGGCCGCCACCCCATGGGCGAGGGCGTCGACCCGAACCCGCGGTTCGTCAGCGAGAAGCTGGTCGACGAGTCCGCCCTGTTCATGGGCATGACCGCCGAGAACCTGCACGACCGCTACCCGCACATCACCAAGCAGCGCGCCGACGAGTACGCCGTGCGCTCCCAGGAGAAGGCCGCCAAGGCGTACGCCAACGGCAAGATCCAGGCCGACCTGGTGCCGATCTCGGTACGCCGCACCAACGCCGAGGCCGGCGAGACCGGCTGGGGCCTGGTCACCGCCGACGAGCCGATGCGCCCGGGTACGACCCTGGAGTCGCTGGCGAACCTGAAGACGCCGTTCCGCGTCCACGGCAACGTCACCGCCGGTAACGCCGCGGGGCTCAACGACGGCGCCACCGCGTCGATCATCGCGTCCGAGGACTTCGCCCGCGAGAACGGCCTGCCGGTCAAGATGCGCCTCGTCTCGTACGCCTTCGCCGGCGTCGAGCCGGAGGTCATGGGCTACGGCCCGATCCCGGCGACCGAGAAGGCCCTCGCCAAGGCCGGACTCTCGATCGAGGACATCAACCTCTTCGAAATCAACGAGGCCTTCGCCGTCCAGGTGCTGGCCTTCCTCGACCACTACGGCATCGCCGACGACGACGCGCGCGTCAACCAGTACGGCGGCGCCATCGCCTTCGGCCACCCCCTCGCCTCCTCCGGCGTACGTCTGATGACGCAGCTGGCGCGGCAGTTCGAGGAGCAGCCTGAGGTCCGTTACGGCCTCACCACCATGTGCGTCGGCTTCGGCATGGGCGCCACGGTCATCTGGGAAAACCCCCACTGGGAGGGCAAGTGAGCACCACCGCTGAGCTTCTGAAGGGTGCGGCCGAGCTGTTCCCGGACGAGGTCGTCACCACCGCCCACGTACGCCACTTCGACCTGCCGTCCGCGGCCGGCCGGTTCGCGCTGATCACGCTGGACAACGGCTTCGACCACACCAAGCCGACCACCTTCGGGCCGCAGTCGCTGGCGAATCTCAACACCGCCATCGACCAGGTCGAGAAGGAGGCGGCCGAGGGCACCATCGTCGGTGCCGGCATCACCGGCAAGCCGTTCATCTTCGCCGTCGGCGCCGACCTCAAGGGCGTCGAGCTGCTCAAGCGCCACGAGGACGCACTGGCCATCGGCAAGGGCGGCCACGACGTCTTCAAGCGGCTGTCGTCGCTGGGCGTGCCGACGTTCGCGTACTACAACGGCGCGGCCATGGGCGGCGGTGTCGAGGTCGGTCTGCACTGCACCTACCGCACCGTGTCGGCGGCCCTGCCGGCGTTCTCGCTGCCCGAGGTCTTCCTGGGCCTGGTCCCCGGCTGGGGCGGCTGCGCCATCCTGCCGAACCTGATCGGCGCCGACCGCGCGGTCTCGGTGATCATCGAGAACTCGCTCAACCAGAACAAGCAGCTCAAGGGCGCGCAGGTCCACGAGCTCGGTATCGCCGACGCGATCTTCGAGGGCGCGGACTTCCTGGAGCAGTCGCTGCTGTGGACCGCGGCCGTCCTCAAGGGCGAGATCGTGGTCGAGCGCGCGGACGTCGACCGCGGCGAGGCCTGGGACGCGGCGGTCGCCCGCGGCCGGTTCATCGCGGACTCCAAGGTGCACGGTGCGGCCCCGGCCGCGTACCGCGCCCTGGACATCATCGAGGCGGCCAAGGACGGCGACCTCCAGAAGGGCTTCGACGCCGAGGACGCGGCGCTGGCCGACCTCATCATGGGCGGCGAGCTGCGCGCCGGCATCTACGCCTTCAACCTGGTCCAGAAGCGCGCCAAGCGCCCGGCCGGCGCGCCGGACAAGAGCCTGGCCCGCCCGGTCAGCAAGGTCGGCGTCGTCGGCGCGGGTCTGATGGCCTCGCAGCTGGCGCTGCTCTTCCTGCGCCGCCTCGAGGTGCCGGTCGTCCTGACGGACATCGACCAGGAGCGCGTCGACAAGGGCGTGGGCTACGTCCACGGCGAGATCGACAAGCTGCTCGGCAAGGGCCGCATCAACCAGGACAAGGCCAACCGCCTCAAGGGCCTGGTGTCGGGCGTCCTGGACAAGGCCGAGGGCTTCGCGGACGCGGACTTCATCATCGAGGCCGTGTTCGAGGAGATGTCGGTCAAGCAGAAGGTGTTCGCGGAGGTCGAGGCGGTCGCCCCGGCGCACGCGATCCTCGCCACCAACACCTCCTCGCTGTCGGTGTCGGAGATGGCCTCCAAGCTCCAGCACCCGGAGCGTGTGGTCGGCTTCCACTTCTTCAACCCGGTCGCGGTCCTCCCGCTGCTGGAGATCGTCCGCGGTGAGCAGACGGACGACGCGTCGCTGGCGACCGCGTTCGGTGTCGCGAAGAAGCTGAAGAAGACGGCCGTCCTGACGAAGGACGCCCCGGCGTTCGTGGTGAACCGCATCCTCACCCGCTTCATGGGCGAGATCCAGAACGTCATCGACGAGGGCACGCCGGTGGAGACCGCGGAGAAGGCCATCGAGCCACTCGGTCTGCCGATGTCCCCGCTGGTGCTCCTGGAGCTGGTCGGCCCGGCGATCGGCCTGCACGTCTCCGAGACGCTGAACCGTGCCTTCCCGGACCGCTTCACCGTCTCCCCGAACCTCGCGGCCGTCGTCAAGGCGGGCAAGCGCGGCTTCTACGTCTACGACTCGGGCAAGCCCGAGCTGGACCCCGAGGTCGCGGCGCTGCTGAAGCAGGGCGACGTCGTCCTGACCGAGCAGCAGGTGCGGGACCGCGTCCTGGACGCGGTGGCGCAGGAGATCGGTCTGATGCTGGACGAGGGTGTCGTCGCCGAGGCCCAGGACATCGACCTCTGCCTCATCACGGGTGCCGGCTGGCCCTTCCACCTGGGCGGCATCACGCCGTACCTGGACCGCGAGGGCGTGTCGGAGCGCGTGAACGGCAAGCGTTTCCTGGCGCAGGGCGTGGCGAGCGTCCCGGCGTAACGCGCCACCAAGCGAGCCTGCCGGACGGGCCGCGGGGGACTTCCCCCCGCGGCCCGTCCGCCGTTCTCCGGCCCGGCGGAGCCGCCGCTCCCCGGACCGCTCTCCCGCGCGGGCTCGGGGGGGGGACCGGGCACGGGGCGGGGGGCACGGCGCGATCCGGCACGGGGCGGCCGGGGAAGCCCCGCGCTTCGGAACCCCGCCCCGACGGTGGCCGCCCGTGCGGCGCGCCGGGGCGGCCGGGGTGCGGTCAGGGGGTGGCGAGCGCGGCGAGGACGGCCTCGCCGTACTTGGCGAGCTTGTTCTCGCCCACGCCGCTGACGCCGCCCAGTTCCTCGATGGTCGTGGGCGGGGCCGCGGCGATCTCGCGGAGGGTGGCGTCGTGGAAGATGACGTACGCGGGCACGCCCTGCTCCTTCGCGGTCGCCGCGCGCCAGGCGCGGAGCCGTTCGAAGACCGGCTGGGCCTCCTCGGGCAGGTCGGCGACCGCGGCGCGCTTGGCGGCGGCGCCGGACCTGCCCGCCCGGGCCGGGCGTTCCGGTTCGCTGCGCAGCAGCACCTCGCGGCGGCCGCCCAGGACGTCGGCGGAGGTGTCGGTCAGGACCAGCGTGCCGTAGTCGCCCTCGACCGCGAGGAGGCCCTGGGCGAGGAGCTGGCGCACGACGCCGCGCCACTGGGACTCGTTCAGCTCGGCACCGATTCCGAAGACGCTCAGGGCGTCGTGGTCGAACTGGATGACCTTCGCCGTCTTGCGGCCCAGCAGGATGTCGATGATCTGGCCGGCGCCGAACTTCTGGTTCCGCTCCCGCTTCAGCCGGACGACGGCCGACAGCAGCTTCTGGGCGGCGATCGTGCCGTCCCACGACTTCGGCGGCGACAGGCAGGTGTCGCAGTTGCCGCACGCCGTCGACTCCTGGCCGAAGTAGGCCAGCAGCCGCACCCGGCGGCACTCCACCGTCTCGCACAGCGCGAGCATGGCGTCGAGGTGCGCGGCGAGCCTGCGGCGGTGCTCGGCGTCGCCCTCGGAGCCGTCGATCATCTTGCGCTGCTGGACGACGTCCTGGAGCCCGTACGCCAGCCACGCCGTGGACGGCAGCCCGTCGCGCCCGGCGCGGCCGGTCTCCTGGTAGTAGCCCTCCACCGACTTCGGCAGGTCGAGGTGGGCCACGAAGCGTACGTCGGGCTTGTCGATGCCCATACCGAAGGCGATCGTCGCGACGACGACGAGCCCGTCCTCGCGGAGGAACCGGGACTGGTTCCGGGCGCGGGTCGCCGCGTCGAGGCCCGCGTGGTACGGGACGGCGTCGACGCCGTTCTCCACCAGGAACGCCGACGTCTTCTCGACGGAGGCCCGAGACAGGCAGTACACGATGCCCGCGTCGCCCGCGTGCTCGCCGCGGATCAGCTCCAGCAGCTGCCGCCTGGGCTCGTTCTTGGGGGCGATGCGGTACTGGATGTTGGGGCGGTCGAAGCTCGCCACGAAGTGCCGGGCGTCGTCGAGGTTCAGCCGCGTGGCGATCTCGGCGTGGGTGGCGCGGGTGGCGGTCGCCGTGAGGGCGATGCGCGGCACGTCCGGCCACCGCTCGTGGAGCGTGGACAGCTGGAGGTAGTCGGGCCGGAAGTCGTGGCCCCACTGGGCGACGCAGTGCGCCTCGTCGATGGCGAACAGCGAGATGCTGCCGCGCCGCAGCAGCTGGAGCGTGGACTCGACCCGCAGCCGCTCCGGCGCCAGGTACAGCAGGTCCAGCTCACCGGCGGCGAACTCGGCCTCCACCAGCCGCCGCTCGTCCAGGTCCTGGGTGGAGTTGAGGAACCCGGCGCGCACCCCGGCCGCCCGCAGCGCGTCGACCTGGTCCTGCATGAGGGCGATGAGCGGCGAGACGACGACTCCGACGCCCGGGCGCACCAGTGCGGGGATCTGGTAGCAGAGCGACTTGCCGCCACCGGTCGGCATGAGGACCAGGGCGTCACCGCCGCCCACCACATGGTCGATGATCTCCCGCTGCTGCCCTCGGAAGGAGTCGTAGCCGAAGACCTTGCCCAGCACCCGCAGGGCGTCGTCGGTCTCGTGGTGGTCGCCGGGGGAAGTCATCCGCCGATTCTACGAGCGGCCGCCCCGAACGGCCCAAACGGCGATCGGGGCGGCCGGCGGTCTGCTACGGCGACGGCTACGGCTACGGCTACGGCTACGGCTACGAGGCCTTGGTGCCCGCCGGCTGCCCGCGACGGCCCAGACGGCTGCGGGAGCGCCCGTACAGGAAGTAGACGACGATGCCGATCGCCATCCAGACGGCGAAGCGGAACCACGTCTCGTTCGGCAGGTTGAGCATCAGCCACACCGAGGCGGCCACGGACAGGATCGGGACGGCCGGCACCCAGGGGGTGCGGAACGCCCGCGGCAGGTCGGGGCGGGTGCGGCGCAGGATGATCACGCCGATCGCGACGACCACGAAGGCGAAGAGGGTGCCGATGTTCACCAGGGTCGCCAGCTCGTCGATGCTGGTGAAGCCGGCGACGAAGGCGATGACCACGCCGAGCAGGATGGTGGGCCGGTACGGGGTGCGGAACCTCGGGTGCGTGACGGAGAAGAACCGCGGCAGCAGCCCGTCGCGGCTCATCGCGAAGAACACCCGGGTCTGGCCGAGGAGCAGGATGAGGCACACGGTCGTGAGGCCGACCGAGGCGCCGAAGCTGATCACACCGGCGAAGAAGGGGCGTCCCACCGACTTGAAGGCGTCGGCGAGCGGTGCGCTGACGGACAGGTCGGAGTAATGCTGCATGCCGGTGACGACCAGGGAGACCGCCACGTACAGCACGGTGCAGATGAGGAGCGAGCCGAGGATGCCGCGCGGCATGTCCCGCTGCGGCACCTTGGTCTCCTCGGCGGCGGTGGCGACGACGTCGAAGCCGATGAAGGCGAAGAAGACGACGGAGGCGGCGGTGAAGATGCCCATGACGCCGAAGTTCGTCGGCTCGTAGCCGAAGACCGTCTGGACCAGGGAGGCGTCCCAGCCGGACTGGGTCTCCGGGGTCACCGCCTCGGGGATGAAGGGCGAGTAGTTGTCCCCGACGACGAAGAACAGCCCCGCGATGATCACGATCATGACCACGGTGACCTTGATGGCCACCACGATCGCGGTGATGCGGGCCGACAGCTTCATCCCGACGACCAGGACCGCGGTGAGCACCAGGACCAGGACGAAGGCGAGCAGGTCGAAGGTGCCGCCCACCGCGTCGGGGCCCTGGAGCCAGGCGGGCAGGTGCCAGTCGACGTTGTCCATCAGCGAGCGCACGTAGCCGGACCAGCCGACGGCGACCACCGCGGTGCCGAGGGCGAACTCCAGGACGAGGTCCCAGCCGATGATCCACGCCGGCAGCTCGCCGAGCGAGGCGTACGCGAAGGTGTACGCCGAACCGGCCACGGGCACCGTGGAGGCGAACTCTGCGTAGCACAGGGCGGCCAGCGCGCAGACGATACCGGCGGCGACGAACGCCAGCGCGGTCGCCGGTCCCGCGTTCTCCTTCGCGACCTTGCCCGTGAGGACGAAGATGCCGGTGCCGATGATGACGCCGACGCCGAAGACCGTCAGGTCCCAGGCGGACAGCGACTTCTTCAGTGCGTGTTCGGGCTCCTCGGTGTCCTGGATCGACTGCTCGACGCTCTTGGTCCGGAACATCCCGGTGTCGCGTGACTGCTGGCCCATACTCACCGGCGTACCTCCGTAGCCATCGGCCTCTCCCGCCCATGATCGAGAGGGGCACACCGGCCGCGCCCGCCCTGGGAAGCCCATTCACACGAATGGACCGGCCGGAAACCCCTCGGGGTGCTCCGACCGGCCCAACGCGCTGCCCGACGCGCTGCCCGGCGGGCGGCGCTACGGGACGGCGTCAGTCGCGGGTGGCCTCGACCTCCGCCTGCTCGTACCTGCCGTCCAGCTTGGAGACCAGGCCGGTGACCTGGCGGGCGATGTCCGGGGCGGTGAGCCCGATCTCGGTCATGACCTCCTTGCGGGAGGCGTGGTCGAGGAAGCGCGGCGGGATGCCGAAGTCGCGCAGCGGTACGTCGACGCCGGCGTCGCGCAGTGCCTGGGCGACCGCACAGCCGACGCCGCCGACGCGGCCGTTGTCCTCGACGGTGACGACGACGCGGTGGCGGTCGGCGAGCGGCGCCATGGCCTCGTCGACCGGCTTGACCCAGCGCGGGTCGACGACGGTGGTGGAGATGCCCTGCTTGTCGAGCAGATCGGCGATCTCCAGGCACATGGGAGCGAGCGCGCCGACGGAGACCAGCAGGACGTCCGGCCGGTCGGCGCCAGCCTCGCGCAGCACGTCCATGCCGCCGATCCGGCCCACGGCCTCGACGGCCGGGCCGACCGCGCCCTTGGAGTAGCGCACGACGGTCGGCGCGTCGTCGACCTCGACGGCCTCGCGCAGCTGCGCGCGGACCTGGTCGGCGTCGCGCGGGGCGGCGATCCGCAGGCCGGGGACGACCTGGAGGATCGACATGTCCCACATGCCGTTGTGGGAGGCGCCGTCGGTGCCGGTGACGCCGGCCCGGTCGAGGACGAACGTCACTCCGCACTTGTGCAGGGCGACGTCCATCAGGACCTGGTCGAAGGCGCGGTTGAGGAACGTGGCGTACACGGCGAACACCGGGTGGAGGCCGCCGGTGGCGAGGCCGGCCGCGGAGACGGCCCCGTGTTGCTCGGCGATGCCGACGTCGTAGACCCGGTCGGGAAAGGCCTTCGCGAACTTGTCGAGGCCGACCGGCTGGAGCATGGCCGCGGTGATGGCGACGATGTCCTCGCGCTCATGGCCGAGCTCGACCATCTCGTCGGCGAAGACGCCGGTCCAGTCGGCGCCGGAGGAGGAGATCGGCAGGCCGGTGTCCGGGTGGATCTTGCCGACGGCGTGGAAGCGGTCGGCCTCGTCGGCCAGGGCGGGCTGGTAGCCGCGGCCCTTCTCGGTGAGGCAGTGCACGATGACCGGTCCGCCGAACCGCTTGGCGCGGGTCAGCGCGGACTCCAGGGCCTCGATGTCGTGGCCGTCGATGGGGCCGACGTACTTCAGGCCGAGGTCCTCGAACATGCCCTGCGGCGCGATGAAGTCCTTCAGGCCCTTCTTGGCGCCGTGCAGCGTCTCGTACAGCGGCTTCCCCACGACCGGCGTGCGGTCGAGGATCTCCTTCGTACGGGCCAGGAAGCGCTCGTAGCCGTCGGTGGTGCGGAGCGTGGCGAGGTGGTTGGCGAGGCCGCCGATGGTGGGGGCGTAGGAGCGCTCGTTGTCGTTGACGACGATGACGAGCGGGCGGTCCTTGGCCTCGGCGATGTTGTTGAGCGCCTCCCAGGCCATACCGCCGGTGAGGGCGCCGTCACCGATGACGGCGACGACGTGGTCGTCCCGGTCGAGGACCTCGTTGGCCTTGGCCAGGCCGTCGGCCCAGCCGAGGACGGTGGAGGCGTGGCTGTTCTCGATGACGTCGTGCTCGGACTCGGCGCGCGCCGGGTAGCCGGACAGGCCGCCCTTCATCTTGAGCCTGGAGAAGTCCTGGCGGCCGGTGAGCAGCTTGTGGACGTAGGACTGGTGACCGGTGTCCCAGAGGATCTTGTCCTTGGGGGACTCGAAGACCCGGTGCAGGGCGATGGTCAGCTCGACCACGCCCAGATTGGGACCGAGGTGGCCGCCGGTCTTGGAGACGGCGTCCACCAGGAAGGACCGGATCTCCGCGGCCAGCTGGTCCAGCTGCTCCGGGGAGAGCCGGTCGAGGTCGCGCGGGCCCGTGATACGGGTCAGCAGAGCCACCCGTGCCTCCTTGCGTGTTGAGCTGGTCGAGCTGCCGATTTTGCCGAGTCTAATGTTCCGCCGCGGACGGTGGTCATCGGGCGGTGCGTAATCGCGTCGCGTCATGGGCTCAGACGCGGCAATGCCCGGCGCCGGTTGAGGGCGCCGGGCATTGCGGTGGTCACATTCGACCACAGGACGGGGTCACACTAAGCGCGGCCTGCGGTCTTCTGCGTACGGCGGGAGACCGAGTCGATCACGACGGCGGCGAGGAGCACCGCGCCGGTGATCATGTACTGGATCTCGGACGCCATGCCGAGCATGTTCAGGCCCTGCTGGATCGACTGGATCACGATCATGCCGAGCAGCGCGGACCAGACCTTGCCGCGGCCGCCGAAGAGGCTGGTGCCGCCGATGACGGCCGCCGCGATGACGAGCATCAGGGTGTTGCCGCCGCCCAGGCTCTTGGTCGCACCGCCGGAGAGGCTGGCCACGAAGAGACCGCCGAAGGCGGCGAGCAGGCCCGAGAGGCCGAAGACCAGGATGCGGACCCGGTCGACGTTGATACCGGCGCGGCGGGCCGCCTCGGCGTTGCCACCGACCGCGAAGACCTGCCGGCCGAAGGTGGTGCGGCGGGCGACGAAGTCGGCGACGACCAGGACGGCGAGGAAGAGCACCAGCGCGAGCGGCAGGCCGCGGGCGCCGGCGGGCTCGTTGAGGACGTACGCCACGACGAAGCACAGGACGGCGACGAAGCCGGCGCGCAGCACGATCTCGCCGACCGGGCGGGCCGGCAGCGCGGCGGCCTTGCGGCGCTTGCTGTCCAGCAGGAGCGAGCCCGCGTAGGCGAGGACGGCGACCAGGGCGAGGCCGTACGCGGCGGCCTTGTCCTCGAAGTAGTAGCCGGTCAGGTGCTCCACGACGCTGCCGGTAGGGGCGTTGATGGAGCCCTCCTGGCCCATGAGCCAGATCTGCAGGCCGCTCCAGCCGAGGAAGCCGGCGAGGGTGACGACGAACGCCGGTACGCCGATCTTGGCGAAGAAGAAGCCGTGGAGGAGGCCGAGGGCGAGGCCGGAGAGGACGGCGATGGCGACGGCGAGCCAGTCGTTCATGCCGTTGCTGACGTTGAGGACCGCCCAGACGGCGGCGCCGACGCCCGCCACGGAACCGACCGACAGGTCGATCTCGCCGAGGAGCAGGACGAAGACGATGCCGACCGCCATGATGCCGAGGCCGGAGGTGTAGACGGCGATGTTGGCGACGGAACTGGCGGAGAGGAAGTTGCTGTTCTGCGACTGGAAGACGATCGCGATGACGACGAGGCCGATGAACACCGGCAGGGAGCCCAGCTCGCCCCCGCGCACCTTGCGGGTGAACTCGGTCCAGTAGCCCTTGAGGCCCTCTTCGCGGACGAGCAGGCGCGGGTCGACGGCCGGGACGGGGGCGGCGGACTGCTCCGCGCCGGGGGCGGGGGTCTTGGTGAGGTCGCTCACTTCGCGTCCTCCTTCGTGGCCGTACGCGCCTGCCGGCGGGTCACGGCGTTGTCCGTGGCGCCGGTGATCGCGGCGATGATTTCTTCGTGGCTGGTGTCCTTGACGTCGAAGACACCGTTGTTGCGGCCCAGGCGCAGGACGGCGACCTTGTCGGCGACGGCGCGTACGTCGGCCATGTTGTGGCTGATGAGGATGACGCCGTGGCCGCGCTCACGCAGCCGCTCGACCAGGTCGAGCACCTGGGCGGTCTGCTCGACGCCGAGGGCGGCGGTCGGCTCGTCCAGGATGACGATCTTGGGGTCGCCGATCAGGGCGCGGGCGATGGCGACGACCTGGCGCTGACCGCCGGAGAGGGCGGCGACCGGGATGCGGACGCTCGGGATGCGGATGGACAGGGTGTCCAGCAACTCCTTGGCGCGCTTCTCCATCGCGATCTCGTCGAGGACGGAGAGGCTCTTCAGCTCGCTGCCGAGGAAGAGGTTGGCGACGACGTCGAGGTTGTCGCAGAGCGCGAGGTCCTGGTAGACGGTCGCGACGCCGAGTTCCTGGGCGTCGTTCGGCCGCTGGATCCTGACCTCGCTGCCCTCCCACTCGATGGCGCCTTCATCGATGGGGTGGACTCCCGAGATGGTCTTGACGAGCGTCGACTTGCCGGCGCCGTTGTCGCCGACCAGGGCGACGACCTCACCGGCGTGGATCTCCAGGTCTACGTCGGTGAGCGCTTGGACGGCGCCGAACCGCTTGGAGACTCCGCGCAACGCCAACACGGGCGTAGCGAACACGTGAATCATCTCCTTCGCCGCCTGTCCGGCGGGGATGGTGGTGCGTGAGGCATGAGGGGTGGGACCCGTCCGGCCGGCTGCCCGGTGCGGGCCGCGTACCGACGCCGCGTCCCAACGCCGTGTGCCGGGGCCGTGCGGCCGAGGGGTGCGCCGGAGGCCGTGTGTCCGGGGGGGCCGGCCGGAGCGCGGGGCGCCTTCGGTGGCCGGTCGCCGGGCGGGGCGGGGCGGTGGTGGCTGGACGGTGGTGGCTGGACGGTGGCGGATACGGCTCGCGGCGTGCGTGGCCGGGCCGGCACGGAGGGGTCCGGGGAGGTGAGTCCGGCGCCCGCCCGCGCTCGCGGGGCGTGGAGGGGCGGGCACCGGACCGGTCCGGGAGGAGCCGGTGCTACTTGATGCCGGCGGCGGCGCAGGCGGCCTTGTACTCGGCCGTGCAGATGTCCGCGGCCTTGTAGACCTTGTCCGCGACGATCGTGGAGGCGATGTTCTCCTTGGTCACGATCTGCGCGTCGTACAGCTTGGCCGGGATGTCCTTGAACTCACCGGTGAGGCTGGTGACCTTGGTCGGGGTGAGGGCGGCGATGTCCTCGCCCTTGAGGAGCTTGACCGCGATCTCGGCGGTGGTCTCGGCCTCCGGCTTGATCTGCTTGTAGATCGTGAAGGCCTGGTCGCCCGTCAGGATGCGCTGGAGACCGGCGAGCTCGGCGTCCTGGCCACCGACCGGGACCTTGACGCCCTGCTTCTTGAGGGCGGTGATGATGCCACCGGCCATGCCGTCGTTGGCGGAGTAGACACCCTGGAAGCCGTTCTTGCCCAGGGAGTCGATGGCGGCGCCCATCTTCTTGTTGGCCTCGTCCGGGGACCAGTCCGGGATGTCCTGCTCGTAGACGACCTTCTTGACGCCGGTGTCCAGGACGCTGTGGGCGCCCTTCTTGAAGAGCGGGGCGTTGGGGTCGGTCGGCGAGCCGTTGATCATGACAACGTTGCTCTCCTTGGCCTTGGCGCCGAGCGCCTTGACCAGGGCCTCGCCCTGGAGGCGGCCGATCTTCTCGTTGTCGTAACTGACGTAAGCGGCGATCGGGCCCTCGGCCAGGCGGTCGTACGCGACGACCTTGACGCCCTTCTTCTCGGCCTGCTGCACCCAGGACTTGGTGGCCTTGTAGTCGACCGCGTCGAGGATGATCACCTTGACGCCCTGCGTGACGAGCGCGTCGAACTGCTTCTTCTGGGTCTCGGTGTCCTGCGCGGCGTTGTTGTACTTGACCTCGCAGTCGCCGCACAGTTCCTTGATCTTCGCCTCGATGATCGGGCGGTCGAACGTCTCGTAGCGGGTCGTCTTGTTCTCCGGCAGCAGCAGACCGATGGTCTTGCCGTCGCCTCCACCGTCGCCGGCGTCACCGTCGCCCGCCTTGCCACAAGCGGCGAGGGAAGCGGCCATCGATACCGCTGCCGTGCCTATGACGATGCGTCGCGTCATTGCGTTCATGTGGGGTTGCCTCCCTGACGAGGCCGCGACGTTGCGGCCGAGGTGGCTGGAAGTCAACTCGGCCGCACCCTCGTCGTCAAGGAGTAAATTGACAACGAGATGACAACGGTGCCATCCGTTATCTAAGTGAACGCAGGAGTGACCGGCGCGAGGGCGTTCTCCAAGAGGGTCGAATCACCCATTTCGTTCAGCACCAGCGCGAGCGCCCCGAGCACCTCCGCGCGGCCCCCCAGGGCCCCCGGAGCGACCGAGAGCTGGCGGGCGGCGCTGGGGATGGCGTACCGGGAGACCGACTCGCGGATGGGCCCCAGCACCAGTTCCCCGGCCTCGGCGAGGTCGCCGCCCAGGACCACGCGGCTGGGGTTGAGCAGGTTGCACAGGTTGGCGACGCCGCTGCCGATGTGCCGCCCGACGTCCCCGATCACCCGGCGGCAGCCCGGGTCGCCCTCGCGCGCCAGCTGCACGACCCTCTCCATGGTCAGATCCGCCCCGTGGCCGGGCTGGAGCAGCGGCAGGACGTAGCGGGCGGCGGTGAACGTCTCCAGGCACCCGCGGTTGCCGCAGCGGCAGACGGGGCCGGACTCGTCGAGCGTGATGTGCCCGATCTCGCCGGCGGTGCCGCCCGGGCCCCGGTAGATCTGCCCGTCGATCACCAGGCCGGCGCCGACACCGCTGGCGACCTTGATGTACGCCAGGTCCTTGACCCCGCGCCCGCCGCCCCAGACCAGCTCGCCGAGCGCGCCGAGGTTGGCGTCGTTGTCGACGTACACCGGGACGCCGAGGCGGCTGGAGAGCTCCTCGCTGGGATTGATGCCCCTCCAGCCCGGCAGGATGGCGGTGGAGCCGAGAGTTCCGGAGGAGACGTCGATGGGGCCGGGGACACCGAGCCCGACGCCGATCACCTTGTCCTGACCGATCCCGGTGGCCGCGATCAAGCGTTTGACCAGCGCCTCCGCCCGGTCGAAGCCCTCTTTGGACGAGGCGTCGACGTCGAGCGGCTCCGCCTCCTCGGCGAGCACCTGGTGGGCCAGGTTGCCGACGGCGACGCGCAGGTGCGTGTGGCCGAAGTCGACGCCGATGACGATGCCGGCGTCCCCGCTGAGCGAGACGCTGCGGGCCCGGCGGCCGCCCGCCGACGTGGGGGTCACCTCGACCGTGCCGCCGTCCTTCAGCTCACGGACGATGTTGGAGACCGTGGCGGCGGACAGGCCGGTGGTCCTGGCGATCTCCGCCTGGGTGAGCGAACCCGCCATACGCACCGCGCGCACGACCCGCTCGAGATTGGCCCGATGCAGAGATGTCTGCGACCCCGGAGTCTCCATCGACTCACTCACTCCTGCCGTTTTCTCCAACATGTGAACTCTAAGCTGAGCCTTTTGGGTTGGTCCCCGTCAAGACCTTGAGCGTTGCAGGCCTCCGATGAGCGAATTAGATGCGGAGAAATCGGATATTTGCCTCTGGCCGTAGGAAAACGGCCCGTCGGGAGCGCGGGCTCCACCGACGGGCCGTTTCGTTTCGTGATGTGACTACTTCAGCGCACCGGCCGTGAGGCCGGACTGCACCTGCCGCTGGAAGATCGAGTACACGATCAGTACCGGCAGCATGGCGATCATCATGCCGGCCATCAGGGCGCCCCAGTCGTTCTCGTAACCCTGCTGCAACGCGATCATCGCCAGACCCTGGGTGAGGACGTATTTGTCCTCCTGCTGGTTGAGCACCATCGGCAGCAGGTACTGGTTCCACTGCCCCAGGAAGTTGAAGATGCCGATACTGATCAGCCCGGGCTTGGCCATCGGCAGCATCACCTGGAAGAAGGTCCGCGTGTGCGAGGCGCCGTCGATCATCGCCGCCTCGGCCACCGAGGTCGGCAGCGTACGGAAGAACGCCGTCATGAAGAAGACGGTGAACGGCAGCGAGTACGCGATGTAGACCAGGATCAGTCCCTGGTACGTGGCCAGCAGCGAGCTGCCCGGGAAGTCCCGCAGGACGAAGAAGAGCGGAATGACCAGCATGAAGACCGGGAAGGACATGCCGGCGACGAACAGGTAGTAGATGAAGCGGTTGCCGGGGAAGGTGAAGCGGGCGAGGACGTACGCGGCCATCGACCCGAGCACCATCGTGCCGACGACGGACCCGCCGACCACGATCGCGGTGTTGACGAAGTACTGGCCCATGTTCGCGTCGTTCCACGCGTTGGACCAGTTCTCCCAGCGCAGGACGGTGGGCAGGCCCCACGGGTCGGTCAGGATGCCGTTGCTGTCCTTGAAGGCGCTCCACAGCACCCACAGCAGCGGCACGCCCACCATCAGCGCCCACACCACGAGGATGCCGTGGGAGAAGACGTTGAGCACGCCCCCCTCGGAGGTGCGGCCGGCCGTGGGGCCGAGCCGCCGGGTGACCTCGGCAGGGGCGGCGGGCCCCCGCTTGGTCACGGCTTCGATCTCTTCGGTCGTCATCCGCCGCACCCCTAGTACTCGATCCGCTCACGGCGCGCGAAGCGCATCGTGAGCACTGCGAAGGTCATGGTGACGATGAGCATCGCGACGCCCATCGCGGCGGCGTAGCCGAACTGGCTGTCCCGGAAGGCCGTCAGGTAGAGCCGCAGCGGCATGACGTCCGTGGCACCGTCCGGGCCGCCCATGTTCACCGACATGATCTGGACCAGCGCGAACGCGTCCAGGGCGATGATGCCCATGTACACCCAGCCGGTCTGGACGGTGTCCCACAGCAGCGGGAGCGTGATCCTGAAGAAGGTGTCGAACCGGTTGGCGCCGTCGAGCAGGGCCGCCTCGTACATGTCCCGGGGGATGGAGGCCATGGCGGCGGAGAACAGCACCACGTAGAAGCCGACGTGGCTCCAGACCATCACCGCGCTGATGCACCACAGGGCCAGGCTCTTCTCCCCCAGCCACGCGTTCTGCAGGGAGTCCAGCCCCACCGCGCCCAGCAGGGAGTTGAGCATGCCGTCGTCCGGATCGGGGTTGTAGATGTTGAACCAGATGACGGCGATGATCGTGATGGAGATGACCTGGGGGAAGAAGAAGACGAACTTGTAGAACCTGGAGCCGGCGACACCGGTGACGACTTCGTTCTTCCGGCGGCGTCCGCCCACATTGAGCATGAAGGCGAAGAAGAGGCCGAGTGCGAGCGTGACCAGCGGGACGAACGCCAGCATGTAGACGTTGTGGCGCAGCGCGTTCCAGAACTCGTCGCTCTCCCAGAGCTTGCCGAAGTTGTCGAGGCCGACGAACTCCGCGGTCCCCACCAGGCCGGACCAGTCGGTCATCGAGATCTGGAACGCCTGGACGAACGGCGAGATGACGAAGACACCGTAGATGAGCAGAGGCAGGGCCAGGAAGCCCACGATGAATCGGTATTTGCCGTGTTGCATGGTGCTCCCCGGCCCTTCCCCTCTTTGTGCCGGAACTGTCAGGTCAGGTGATCCATACCTCGGGCGTCACGCCGTGCGCCTGAACTTGGTGACGGAGTCGTCCTTGGCCACCTTGTCGCACTCCGCCTGCGTCTTCCTGATCCAGTCGGCGGCCTTGAGCTCGCCGGCGAGCAGCTGTCCGGTCAGACCGCCGATCTTCTCGTCGGTCAGTGCCGGGTACCACTCCTGGAGCTGAAGGCTGATCAGGTTGTCCCCGGCCTCCTGGAAGACCTTGCTGGCGGACGCCAGTCCGGGTGAGAGGGTCATGCCCTCGGTGGCGTCCATGACACAGGTCAGGGACTTCACCTTGGTCGCGAAGTTCTGCGCGTGCTTCCGGGAGAGCATGATGCGCAGCAGCTCCATGCCGCCGGCCGGATTCCTGCCCTTGCTCGCGACGATGTACGGCTCGCTCGGCTCGGCGCGCAGGGTGCCGTGCGGCATCTTGTCGCCGGTGCCGTCGAAGAGGGCGCCGACGGCCATGCCGAAGTCGGCGGGCGTGGTGGGGGCGGCCTCGTTCTCGACCCAGGAGCCGTTGGGGATGAAGACCGCCTTGCCCTTGGTCCAGGCGGTCTGCGACTGGATGTGGGTCAGGCCCTGGCTGCCTTCGAGGAAGTACTTCTTGGCCGCGAGCTCCTCGTAGTGCTCGATGACCTCCTTCACCGCGTCGCTGGAGGTCCAGGCCTTCGGCTCCAGGTTGTCGATCGCGATCCACTTCTCCATGCCGCCGATCTTGGCGATCTGGGCGAAGAGGTTGAAGTGTACGTAGTAGGGGAATTTGCCGGCGTACGTCCAGGGGGCGATGCCGGCCTTCTTGATCTCGCCGCAGAGCGCGACCATCTCGGAGAGGCTCTTGGGGTACGCCCAGCCCTTGTCGGCGAGCAGCTTGCGCGAGTACCAGGTGCCGTAGATGGTGAAGGCGTAGTAGAGCACGTCGAAGGTGTCGCCGTGCCTGCCCTTCTCGACGGTGCTCGGGTGGATCGTGTCCCGGACCTTCTTCGCCGGGTCGTCCATGGAGGGCGCGTCGAGCAGTGCGGTGAGGTCCTGGAGCTGGCCCTGGGTGGACAGCTTGTTCATGTCGAGGTGGTCCGCGCCGGAGTTGTCGATGACGTCCGGCGGGTTGCCGCCCGCGAAGCGCGGGGTGAGCTTGGGGCCGACCTGCTGGGTGCCGGTGTGCTTGACCTCGGCGCCGTAGGTGGCCGCGTAGTCGGCTTCGGCGTCCTTGGCGTACTGGTCGCCGAGGCCCCCCTTGAAGATGAACGCCTCCAGCGGGGCGCCCTTGACCACGCCGAGCGGGTTCTTCTCGGACTTGGGGCCCCCGGGGGCCTTGGTCTCCTTGCCGCCGTCACCACCGCCACCGCCGGTGGCGCAGGCGGACAGGAGGCCCGCGGTCGGTACGGTGATCAGGCCGAGTGCGGCGGACCGCTTGATCAGGTCGCGACGGCCGAGGCCGTCACCGTTCTTGCGGGCGGAGGTGGATCCCATGCTCAAGTCCTCGCCTTCTCCAGGACTCAGGCGGTGTACCGGTCACCCGTTCTGCTCGCCTGAGGCGAAGGGCCCCGCCACCGCGGTCATTTGCTGGGTCGTGCAGGTGCTGGGTGTTTCACGCAGTACGGGTGGCGCGATGTCACTCGGACGCCGACAGGTATAGTCCACTTCGCGTCAGATGAGCAAGATCGAAAGCAACTTTGGTCAGCAGTCTTTCCCGAGTTGAGACCTCGGGGAAAGCGCGAAGGCCCCGGTCCGCATTCCCCGGCCACGGCTTACGGCGAAACGGCTGAATCAGGTCTTCCCACGCCGGCAACACCCTTGACACCGCCTGCCACTTGGCTCCCTACTGGTTCCTGCGCACTTCGCCTGACAACGTTGTCCAACGCGCTTCGGCAGGAGGCAGGACGCGGGATGCAGCCCAGACAGCCCAGCACGTCCGGACCGGGAACCCGACACCGATTCGCCCGTACGGCCGCCCTCGTGGCGGCCGCTTCGCTGATCGCGGCGGCCGCCCCGCCGGCCGCCGGCCTCGCCCTCCCGGGCGACCGACCGGGCGCGGCCGGAGGGGAGTTCCGGTCGTCCTTCGAAGCGGACGAGCGCCCGCCGGACTGGCGCGACACCGTCGACGTCGGCGCCGACGGCCACCGCAGGGCGTCCGGCGTCGACGGCGCCTTCACGGCGGGGATACCGGGGAACGTCACCGACAAGGTCACGGCGGTGCGCGCCAGCGGCGAGAACGGCGGCGCCGGGGAGACCAAGGAGAATCTGGTCGACCTCCAGCCGAGCACCAAGTGGCTCACTTTCTCCCCCACCGCCTGGGCCGAATTCGACCTGGACGAACCCGTCAAGGTGGTGACATACGCGCTGACTTCCGCGAACGACCACGCCTCCCGGGACCCCAGGAACTGGACGCTCAAGGGGTCGGTGGACGGTACGGAGTGGAAGGTTCTGGACACCCGAGAGGGCCAGACCTTCGAAAAGCGCTTCGAAACCCGGACCTACGACTTCAACAATTCAACGGAGTACGCGCATTACCGGCTGGAGATCTCCGGCAACAACGGCGCTCAGGGCATCACCCAGCTCGCCGACGTCCAGTTCTCGAACGGTGACACCTCCACCCCCGTCCCGCCCGACATGCGCAGCCACGTCGACCGCGGGCCCGGCGGCTCCCCCACCGCCAAGGCGAACGCCGGGTTCACCGGGGTGCGCGCGCTGCGGTACGCGGGCACGCACAGGCCGGACGGCCGGGCGTTCTCGTACAACAAGGTCTTCGACGTCCACACGCTCGTGCGGCGCGACACCGAGCTGTCGTACCGGATCTTCCCCTCCATGCCGGAGACGGACCTGAACTACCCGGCCACGCACGTCGCCGTGGACCTGGCGTTCACCGACGGCACGTACCTGAGCGACCTGCGGGCCGTCGACAGCCACGGCGGGGCGCTCACACCGCGGGGGCAGGGCGCGGCGAAGCGGCTCTACGTCAACCAGTGGAACCAGGTGACCTCGGGGATAGGGACGGTCGCGGCCGGGCGGACGGTGGACCGGATCCTGGTGGCGTACGACTCGCCCAAGGGCCCCGCGAGGTTCCAGGGCTGGATCGACGACATCACGATCGGGCGCGCCGAACCCGCGAAGCGGCACGCGCGCCCCTCCGACCACGTCTCGACCGTCCGCGGCACCAACTCCAGCGGCTCCTTCTCGCGCGGCAACACCTTCCCCGCGACGGCCGTGCCCCATGGCTTCAACTTCTGGACGCCGGTGACCAACGCCGCCTCCAAGAGCTGGCTGTACGAGTACGCGCGCGGGAACAACGCGGACAACCTGCCCACGGTCCAGGCGTTCAGCGCCAGCCACGAGCCGAGCCCCTGGATGGGCGACCGGCAGACCTTCCAGCTCCTGCCCTCCGCCGCCGCCGGAACGCCGGAGACCGACCGGGTGCGCCGCGCGCTGCCCTTCCGGCACGAGAAGGAGACGGCCAGGCCGCACTACTACGGTGTCACCTTCGAGAACGGCATCAAGGCCGAGATCACTCCGACCGACCACGCCGCGATGATGCGGTTCACCTACCCCGGCGCGGACGCGTCGGTGGTCTTCGACAACGTCACCGACGAGGGCGGCCTGACGCTCGACCCGGCGACCCGGTCCTTCACCGGGTTCTCGGACGTCAGAAGCGGCCTGTCGACCGGCGCGACGCGCATGTTCGTGTACGGCGTCTTCGACGCGCCGGTCACCGGTTCGGCGTCGGCGGGCGTCAAGGGACACCTGCGGTTCGACGCGGGCGCGGACCGGACCGTGACGCTGCGCATGGCGACGTCCCTGATCGGCGTGGAGCAGGCGCGGCGGAACCTGGCCTCGGAGATCCCCTCCGGCACCCGGTTCGCCCAGGTGCGGGAGCGGGCGCAGGACGCCTGGGACGGCCTCCTGGGCCGGGTGAGCGTCGAGGGCGCGACCCGGGACCAGTTGGTCACCCTGTACTCCAACCTCTACCGGCTGTACCTCTACCCCAACTCCGGCTTCGAGAAGGTCGACGGCAAGGACCGGTACGCCAGCCCCTTCTCGCCGCGGACCGGGCCGGACACCCCGACCCGGACGGGCGCGAAGATCGTCGACGGCAGGGTGTACGTCAACAACGGCTTCTGGGACACGTACCGGACGACCTGGCCCGCGTACTCCTTCCTCACCCCACGCAAGGCGGGCGAACTGGTCGACGGCTTCGTCCAGCAGTACAAGGACGGCGGCTGGATCTCCCGCTGGTCCTCCCCCGGTTACGCGGACCTGATGACCGGGACGTCGTCCGACGTCGCGTTCGCCGACGCGTACGTCAAGGGGGTCGGCTTCGACGCGGAGGCGGCGTACGAGGCGGCGCTGAAGAACGCGACGGTGGTGCCGCCCTCGTCGGGCGTCGGGCGCAAGGGCATGGTGACGTCCCCCTTCCTCGGTTACGCCTCCACCGAGACCCACGAAGGCCTGTCCTGGTCCCTGGAGGGCTACCTCAACGACTACGGCCTGTCGAAGATGGCCGACGCGCTGCACAAGAGGACCGGGAAGACCCGGTACGAGGAGGAGGCGGCCTACTTCCTGAACCGGGCGCGCAACTACGTCACCCTCTTCGACAAGGAGGCCGGCTTCTTCCAGGGGCGGGACCCGAGGGGCGCGTGGCGGGTGCCGTCGTCCTCGTACGACCCGCGGGTGTGGGGTCACGACTACACGGAGACCAACGGCTGGGGCTACGCCTTCACCGCGCCACAGGACAGCCGGGGCCTGGCGAACCTGTACGGCGGCCGGGCCGGTCTGGCGAAGAAGCTCGACACCTACTTCGCGACGCCCGAGACGGCGTCCCCGGAGTTCGTCGGCTCGTACGGCAGCGTCATCCACGAGATGACGGAGGCGCGGGACGTACGGATGGGCATGTACGGCCACTCCAACCAGGTCGCCCACCACGTGACGTACATGTACAACGCCGCCTCCCAGCCGTGGAAGACGCAGGAGAAGGTGCGCGAGGTGCTGTCGAGGCTGTACACGGGCAGCGAGATCGGGCAGGGGTACCACGGCGACGAGGACAACGGCGAGCAGTCGGCCTGGTGGCTGTTCTCGGCGCTGGGGTTCTACCCGCTGGTGATGGGCAGCGGGGAGTACGCGATCGGCTCGCCGCTGTTCACCAAGGCGACCGTGCGGATGGACAACGGCGCGAAGCTGGTGGTCAAGGCCCCGGAGAACAGCGCGCGGAACATCTACGTGCGGGGGCTGAAGGTCAACGGCAAGCGCTGGACGTCCACGGCGCTGCCGCACGCGCTGGTGGCGCGGGGCGGGACGCTGGAATTCGACATGGGTCCAAAGCCGTCGGCGTGGGGCACGGGCCGGCACGCGGCGCCCGTCTCCATCACCCGGGACGACGCGGTGCCCTCGCCGCGCCGGGACGTGCTGGCGGGCGCGGGTGAGCTGTTCGACGACACCTCGGCGACGGCGGCCGCGGTGGAGGCGGTGGAGCTGCCGGTCCCGGCGGGCGGTACGCGGGCGGTGCAGTACACGCTGACCTCGTCGGCGCGGGACGAGGCCCCCTCGGGCTGGGTGCTCCAGGGGTCACGGGACGGTACGGCGTGGACGGACCTCGACCGGCGGTCGGGTGAGGCCTTCGTGTGGGACCGGCAGACGCGGGTGTTCACGGTGGCGCGGCCCGGTACGTACCAGCGCTACCGGCTGGTGCCGAGCGCGGTGTCGACGCTGGCGGAGGTGGAACTGCTGCGCTGAGCCCGCGCCGGTCCGGTGCGAACGGCGGCCCGGCGCGCGGGGGAGCACCCGCGCGCCGGGTCTCCATCCATGTCCGGACGTTCACCCCTGGCTCTGGATGCCGGTGGCGCGAACGCGGCACTACGGTGCGTACTTGGCGGGGACATGCTCAGCGGAAAGGCAGCCTGATGACACACGCTCCTCACAGGTCCGCTTCCCGTACCTCCGCACCGAAGGCCCCCGGGACACCCGGGGAAGCGACGTCGCTCTTCGTCAACGGCCACTTCCCGCGCCGACGGGGGCTGATCGTGCTCGTCAGCGCGCTGTTCGGCTTCGCCATGACGGTGGTGTGGTCGGCGGAGTTCGTCGACCGGACGATCGGCGACAACGTCGCGGGCGCCCTCCTCGGGCACGAGGCGCGGGACGTGCCGATCGGCGGTGTCCCGGCCGGGATCGCGTTCGCGCTGGCCACCGGTGTGGCGGGCACGTTCACCGCCTGCAACGTGGCCGCGTTCAGCGCGATCGCCCCGCTGGCGGGCAGCGTCCGGACCCGGCGCGGGCGGCTGGCGCGGGTCCTTGCGCCGCTGGGGCCGCTGGCGGCCGGGGCGGTGCTGGTGTCGGCGCTGTACGGCGTGGTCGTCGCGCTCGTCGGGACCGGGATGCCGCAGTTCCAGGAGGGCGCCGGCGGGACGTCGGCCGGCCTCTCGCCCAGGCTGGTCCAGGCCATGGTGGTGTTCGGGGTCATCGGCGTGGTGATGGTGTGCCTCGGGCTGGCGTCCATGGGGCTGGTGCCGGATCCGCTGGCGCGTCTGTCGGCGCGGTACCCGGGCGCTCCGATGTTCGTGATGGGCGCGCTGATCGGCGCGTTCCTCGTCGGGCGGCCGTTCGCCCTGTTCCGGCAGTTGTTCCGGGACGCGGCGGAGAGCCACAACGTGCTCTACGGGGCGGTGGCGTTCAGCCTCCAGGCGCTCGGCAACGTGCTGATCATGGCGGTCGTGTTCGTCCTGGTGGCGCTGTCGGCCGGTGACCGGCTGGGCCGCTGGTTCGCCGCGAACCCGCGCCGGGCGTCCGCCGTGACCGCGGCCGCGTTCATCGCCGCGGGCGTGTTCATGATCCTGTACTGGGACGTACGGATCCTGGCCCGCAGGGAGATCATCTGGTACCCGATGGCTCCGTGGGCCTGATCGATACGGGATTCCGTGGGCCTGATCGATACGGGAAGGGCCGCACCCCCGTCACCGGGAGTGCGGCCCTTGCGCGTGAGCGCTGTCCGATCAGTTGCGGATCAGGTTGCGCAGCACGTACTGCATGATGCCGCCGTTGCGGTAGTAGTCGGCCTCACCGGGGGTGTCGATGCGGACGACCGCGTCGAACTCGACGCCCGTGTCGGTGGTGACCTTCACCGTGCGCGGCGTGGTGCCCTCGTTGAGCTCGGTGACACCGGTGATGGAGAACGTCTCCTCGCCGGTCAGACCGAGCGACTCGGCGGACGCGCCCTCGGGGAACTGGAGCGGCAGGACGCCCATGCCGATGAGGTTCGAGCGGTGGATGCGCTCGTAGGACTCGGCGATGACGGCCTTGACGCCGAGGAGCGCGGTGCCCTTGGCCGCCCAGTCGCGGGACGAGCCGGAGCCGTACTCCTTGCCGGCCAGGACGACGAGGGGGATGCCCTGCTCGATGTAGTTGCGCGAGGCGTCGTAGATGAACGACACCGGGCCGTCCGCCTGGGTGAAGTCGCGGGTGTAACCGCCCTCGGTGCCCGGCGCGATCTGGTTGCGCAGGCGGATGTTGGCGAACGTGCCGCGGATCATGACCTCGTGGTTGCCTCGGCGCGAGCCGTAGGAGTTGAAGTCACGACGCTCCACACCGTGCTCGGTGAGGTACTGGCCGGCCGGGGTGTCGGCCTTGATGGCGCCGGCCGGGGAGATGTGGTCGGTGGTGACCGAGTCGCCCAGCTTGGCCAGGACGCGGGCACCGGTGATGTCGGCGACCGGGGTCGTCTCCATCGTCATGCCCTCGAAGTAGGGGGGCTTGCGGACGTAGGTGGACTCGGTGTCCCACTCGAAGGTGTCGCCGGTCGGGATCGACAGCGCCTGCCACTGGGCGTCGCCCGCGAAGACGTCCTGGTAGGACTTGTTGAACATGTCCTCGCCGATGGCGTTGGCGACGACGTCGTTCACCTCGGCCTCGGAGGGCCAGATGTCCTTCAGGAAGACCGGGTTGCCGTCCTGGTCGCTGCCGAGGGCGTCCTTGGTGATGTCCACCTTCATGGAGCCGGCGAGGGCGTACGCGACCACCAGCGGCGGGGACGCCAGGTAGTTCATCTTGACGTCGGGGTTGATCCGGCCCTCGAAGTTGCGGTTGCCGGAGAGGACCGAGGTGACCGCGAGGTCGTGGTCGTTGACGGCCTTGGAGACCTCCTCCGGCAGCGGGCCGGAGTTGCCGATGCAGGTGGTGCAGCCGTAGCCGACGAGGTTGAAGCCGACCTTGTCGAGGTACGGGGTCAGACCCGCCTTGTCGAAGTAGTCGGTGACGACCTTCGAGCCCGGGGCGAGGGTGGTCTTGACCCACGGCTTGCGGGTCAGGCCCTTCTCCACGGCCTTCTTCGCGACGAGCGCGGCGGCGACCATGACGTACGGGTTCGAGGTGTTGGTGCAGGAGGTGATCGCGGCGACGGTGACGGCGCCGTGGTCGAGCTCGTACGTCGACCCGTCGGGGGCGGTGACGGTGACCGGGTTGGACGGGACCGCCCCGCCCATGGCCTCGTCGTGCTGCGGGGCGCCGGCGCCGTTGTCGTCGTGGCCGTAGGCCGGGGCGTCGGAGGCGGGGAACGACTCGGCGCTCGCCTCGTCGACCGGGGACGCCACGCCGTGCGGCCGCTCCTGCTGCGGGACGCCCGACTTGCGGTCGTCGCCACCGGTCACGCCCGCCTCGACGTAGTTGAGGACGTCCTGGGCGAACTGCTCGGCGGCGTTGGCGAGGACGATGCGGTCCTGCGGGCGCTTGGGGCCGGCGATGGAGGGGACGACCGTGGAGAGGTCGAGCTCCAGCTTCTCGGAGAAGTCCGGCTCGGCGGCCGGGTCCAGCCAGAGGCCCTGCTCCTTGGCGTACGCCTCGACGAGCGCGACCTGCTGCTCGGAGCGGCCGGTGAGCTTGAGGTACTTCAGCGTCTCGCCGTCGATCGGGAAGATCGCGGCGGTGGAGCCGAACTCGGGCGACATGTTGCCGATGGTGGCGCGGTTCGCGAGGGAGGTGGCGGCGACGCCCTCACCGTAGAACTCGACGAACTTGCCGACGACGCCGTGCTTGCGCAGCATCTCGGTGATGGTGAGCACCAGGTCGGTGGCGGTGGTGCCGGCGGGCAGCTCGCCGGTGAGCTTGAAGCCGACGACGCGCGGGATCAGCATGGAGACCGGCTGGCCGAGCATGGCGGCCTCGGCCTCGATGCCGCCGACGCCCCAGCCCAGCACACCGAGGCCGTTGACCATGGTGGTGTGGGAGTCGGTGCCGACGAGGGTGTCGGGGTACGCCTGGCCGCCCCGGACCATGACCGTACGCGCCAGGTGCTCGATGTTCACCTGGTGGACGATGCCGGTGCCGGGCGGGACGACCTTGAACTCGTCGAAGGCGGTCTGGCCCCAGCGCAGGAACTGGTAGCGCTCCTTGTTGCGGCCGTACTCCAGCTCGACGTTCTGGCCGAAGGCCTCCGCCGTGCCGAACTTGTCGGCGATGACGGAGTGGTCGATGACCAGCTCGGCCGGGGCCAGGGGGTTGATCTTCGCCGGGTCGCCGCCGAGTTCCTTGACGGCCTCGCGCATGGTGGCGAGGTCGACGACACACGGCACACCGGTGAAGTCCTGCATGATCACGCGGGCGGGCGTGAACTGGATCTCCTGGCTCGGCTGAGCCTGCGAGTCCCAGCCGCCGAGCGCCCGGATGTGGTCGGCGGTGATGTTCGCGCCGTCCTCGGTGCGGAGCAGGTTCTCCAGGAGGACCTTGAGGCTGTAGGGGAGGCGGGCGGAGCCCTCGACCTTGTCCAGCCTGAAGATCTCGTACGACTCGTCGCCCACGCGCAGCGTGCTGCGGGCGTCGAAGCTGTTCGCCGACACGACAGTCTCCTTCATCAATGTGCGCGTTCTTACCGCATCCTGCCGCGTCAGGCTCCTCGCCGATCCGCTAAGGTAAGGCTTAGTTAGGTAACCCTTACCGGCTTGCGCGGCTGCGGTGCGTCTTCCGGCAGATATCTCGATGTCGAGATAACTCTAGTACATGACCGCGCCCGGCGACGAGGCGCGCCCGCCGGCATTCCTTCCGGGCGAGGCGCCGCCGCGCGGAAACACCCGCATCCGGGGCACCGGGAACGAGCGGCGCCTGATGCACTGAGGGCATGACGACACCGCCGAACCGCCTGCTCAGGGCAGTCGAACGGTTCAACGCCTCCCACCCCTGGGACCACAACGCCCACTACCACCCGTGGATCCTGCGGCAGCTCCCCCGGCGCTTCGGCAGCGCCCTGGACGTCGGCTCCGGCGCCGGCGACCTGGCCCGGCTCCTGGCCGCCCGCGCCGGCACGGTGCACGGCATCGACGCCGACCCGGCCATCACCGCCCGGGCGCGGGAGCGTACCCGTACGGAGCCCGGGGCGGCGCCGGTGACCTTCACGGTCGCGGACGCGCCGGCCGGGATCCCGGCACGCCCCTACGACGTCATCACCTGCGTCGCCACCCTCCACCACCTGCCGTTCACCGACGCCCTCACCGCCCTCCGCGACCACCTCGCGCCCGGCGGGACCCTGGTGGTCGTCGGCCTGTACCGCCCGCACACCGCCACCGACCACCTGCTCGGCGCCGCGGCGGTCCCGGCCAACGCCGCCGTGGGGTGGCTGAGGAACAGGGGCCGCACCGCGCCCCGGCCGGTCTCGATGACCGCCCCGACCCGGCCGGCGACCATGACCTTCGCCGACATCGCCCGCGAAGCCCGGGGCGTCCTGCCCGGCGCGGTCGTACGGCGCCGGCTGTTCTGGCGCTACACGCTCGTGTGGCGCCACCGCCCACTGCCGCCCGGCGATCAGCGGCGCGTCAGCCGGTGACGGCGAAACGCCGGACGAAGCGGCGCTGCCAGGGCGTCTCGACGGCACGGCGGTCGTAGTTCCGGCGCACGAATCCCACCGCGTCGTCCGCCGGAACACCGTCGAGGACGGCCAGACAGGCCAGGGCCGTACCGGTCCGGCCGCGACCCCCGCCGCAGGCGAGCTCGACGCGTTCGCCCGCCGCGCGCTCCCACGCCTCGCGGAGTACGTCGCGGGCGTCCGCCGCGTCGGCGGGCAGCCGGAAGTCCGGCCAGCGCAGCCAGCGCGCCTCCCACGGGACGTCGGGCGGCTGCTTGCCGAGCAGGTACACGGCGTACTCGGGCGTCGGGCCGGCCGGCCGCGGCCGCCGGAGGCCGCGGCCCCGGACCAGGCGACCGGAGGGCAGCCGCAGCACGCCCGGGCCGGTGGTGCTCCAGGTCTGGGTCATCCGTTCACCGTAGCCGCCGAGTTCCCGCCCGGACGGCGGAACCGGGGTTGCGGGGGCCGGCGGGGGCACCGAGCATCGGAGCATGTCCAGTGGCGCGCACCCCGTCCTCCGCACCGAGGTGGGCGCCCGGCACGACCCCGGCGGGACGTCCGGTCGGCGCCCACCCGCCGTGGGCCTCCGCGCCCCGGTCCGTCAACTTCCGCGGCGCGCCCCCGATGTCGGGGCCGGGTGTGCGGCGGTTCCGGCGGACGCGGGCGGCAGTCCGGGGGCGAGCCGGCCGCGTCCGGCGTCGACGCGGCCGAACCGGCCGGAGTTGGGCCGCCGGTGGCGGTACGGCTGCCGAGCGGTGCCGAACTGCCGCTCCACGAACGGTGCCACCCCACGGCCCGTGACCTGTCACCCTGACGGCGCACCTCAACGCGAGGGTCATCTCATATCTGAGATAGCCTTCCTCCATGGCAGACGACTACCTCGTACGCATCGGCAAGCTCATCCGTGACGCCCGGCAGCACCGCGGCTGGACGCAGACGCAGCTCGCCGAAGCGCTGGCCACAAGCCAGAGCGCGGTCAACCGCATCGAGCGCGGCAACCAGAACATCAGCCTTGAGATGATCGCCCGAATCGGTGAGGCGCTCGACAGTGAAATCGTGTCACTCGGGTACGCGGGTCCCATGCACCTCCGCGTAGTGGGCGGGCGCCGGCTGTCCGGCTCCATCGACGTCAAGACGAGCAAGAACGCGTGCGTGGCGCTCCTGTGCGCGTCGCTGCTCAACAAGGGCCGGACCACGCTGCGGCGGGTCGCCCGGATCGAGGAGGTGTACCGGCTCCTCGAGGTCCTGAACTCCATCGGCGTACGGACACGTTGGATCAACGACGGGATGGACCTGGAGATCGTCCCGCCGGCCCACCTCGACATGGCCGCCATCGACGCGGACGCCGCCCGCCGCACCCGGTCCATCATCATGTTCCTCGGCCCGCTGCTGCACCGGCTGCGGCAGTTCAAGCTCCCGTACGCGGGCGGCTGCGACCTGGGTACGCGCACGATCGAACCGCACATGATCGCGCTGCGCCGCTTCGGCCTGGACATCACGGCCACCGAGGGGCTGTACCACGCGGAGGTCGACCGCCAGGTCGCCCCCGACCGCCCGATCGTGCTGACCGAGCGCGGCGACACCGTGACCGAGAACGCGCTGCTGGCCGCCGCGCGCCACGACGGCGTCACCGTCATCCGCAACGCCTCCTCCAACTACATGGTCCAGGACCTGTGCTTCTTCCTGGAGGCCCTGGGCGTCCACGTGGAGGGCATCGGCACGACGACGCTGACCGTCCACGGCGTGCCGTCCATCGACGTGGACGTCGACTACTCGCCCTCGGAGGACCCGGTCGAGGCGATGAGCCTGCTGGCCGCGGCCGTCGTCACCGAGTCGGAGCTGACGATCCGTCGCGTACCGATCGAGTTCCTGGAGATCGAGCTCGCCGTCCTGGAGGAGATGGGCCTCGACCACGACCGGACGGCGGAGTACGCCGCCGACAACGGCCGTACCCGGCTGGTGGACCTGACCGTGCGGCCCTCCAAGCTGGAGGCACCGATCGACAAGATCCACCCGATGCCGTTCCCCGGCCTGAACATCGACAACGTGCCCTTCTTCGCGGCCATCGCCGCGTCCGCCCAGGGCCAGACCCTCATCCACGACTGGGTCTACGACAACCGGGCCATCTACCTCACCGACCTCAACCGCCTCGGCGGCCGGCTCCAGCTCCTCGACCCGCACCGCGTCCTGGTCGAGGGCCCCACCCGCTGGCGCGCCGCCGAGATGATGTGCCCGCCGGCCCTGCGGCCCGCCGTGGTCGTCCTCCTCGCCATGATGGCGGCCGAGGGCACGTCCGTGCTGCGCAACGTCTACGTCATCAACCGCGGTTACGAGGACCTGGCGGAGCGCCTCAACTCGGTGGGGGCGCAGATCGAGATCTTCCGGGACATCTGAGCAGCGGGTGCCGCCGCACCCTGTCTGGCCCGGGTGATTCAGGTCTGCAGGGGGTGCGGCGGCACCTGTGGGACGTCTCTGGTCCTGCAGGCCCGGACCTGGCTTACGCCAGTCGGCTTGCGCTACGCCAAGACCTCGTCGTTGGCGGTGCTACCTCGGGTTCCCGCGCGGGGCAGGAAGTGCGCGAACCCGAAAGCCGGGGCCGTCGAAGTGCTGGTCGTCCCCCTCGTCCGCCGCGCCGCTGTCCCCGCGGAGGCGGCTGCGCGGCCCAGCCGTATGTACGACGACGGACCTGCCAGCGGGAGGGAGACAGCCGGTGGGCCTAACGGCGTGTTGTTGCCCGGCCACACATACGGGGGTGTGAAATGATATGCAGTTACCTCCGGGGGTCGTCGCGACGATGCCCTGTGCGCTCGGCTCAGGAGGTACTCACCGCATGCCCGCCCCGTTCCACACGCCGCACACCCCCGTCGGCGATCCAAGTCTCGACCGTATGAAGGCCGTTCTCGAAGAGTGGCGCAAGTCCCTGCTGGACATGGGCGGGCGAAACCGGCTGTTGAACTTCAGGCACACGAGGACCGCGACCCTCGAGATGGTGTTTCCGAACGCCGACGCCCTGTTGGCCGGCCTTGGGCAAGGGTGGGATTTCGCTCCGGTCGCCGAAGGGCCGGACGACGACGCGGGCGCAGACGGCGCGGTCGCCGGCGGCGGCTCGTACCGCCAGGCAGCCGGCCTGATCACCCAGAAGACCACTCAAGTCGGCCTGAACAGCGCTCTGTACCAGCTGCGCGGCAGATCGGGCCAGATGTTCAACGACTACGGGCTGTGGGTCCTCTGGCTCGGCGTCGGCATGCTCAACTGGTGCGAGGAGGGTGCGTACGAGAGCAGCGCCGCACCCCTGGTCCTGATTCCCGTCGAGCTCCGCCGGGAGGAGAGCAGCCGCCGGTACCGGCTCCGGCCGGCCGAGGGTCAGGAGCGCACCCACAACCCGGCGCTCGCGGTCAAGATGGAGCACCTGGGAGTCGACTGGAGCCCGGTCGGCGACACCGACATCACGGACTTGCCCGCAGTGCTCTCCGCGGCGCGGAAGGTCGCGGCGGGCCTGGAGGGCTGGTCGGTCGACGAGCGCGTGGTACTCGGACTGTTCGCGTCCCACCGGGAGTCCATGTATCAGGACCTCCGGCAGAACGAGGCACAGATCCTCGCTCACCCGCTGGTGCGGGCCGTCGCCCTCGGCCCGGATGCCGGCCTGCCCGACGACGTCATCGGCTTCGACCCTCCGGAGTTGGACCGTATCGACGAGGTCCAGCTGCCCGAGTCGACCCCGATGGTGTTGGACGCCGACGCCTCCCAGCGTCAGTGCATCGCCGCTGTCCTCGATCAGCGTTCCTTCGTCATGAGCGGTCCGCCGGGCACGGGCAAGAGCCAGACGATCACCAACATGATCGCCGCCCTCATGCACGCCGGCCGCAGCGTGCTCTTCGTCAGCGAGAAGGCCGCGGCGCTGGACGTCGTACGCAACCGCCTGCGCAGTGTCGGACTCGGCGACTTCGTCCTGGCCCTGCACAGCAGCGCTACGAGCAAGAAGGCCGTGGCCACCGAGCTCGCCCGCGTCCTGACGACCGAGGCCCGGGTCACCGGCGCCGCACAGCACGAGTTGGAGCAGGCTCGGCAGTTGCGTACGGAGCTGTCCGCATACGCCGCAGCCATGAATCTGCCCCGTGAGCCTCTCCAGCGCACCCTTCACGATGTCCTGGGGCGTCTGGTGCAGTTGGATCAGGACAGCCTCCCGCAGTTGCCTGTGTCCGCGCGGAACGACACGGTGGTCCGGAGCCTGAGCGCCGGCTCCCTCCGAGAGGCCATCGACGCAGCGCGGGCGATCAGCCGGGCCTGGCGGCCGGCGGCGCAGGGAGCGGCGTTCGCGTGGCGCGGCCTCGTGGGCGGCGCGGCGCAGACCGTGGTCTCCGAGGCTGCCGGCGCCCTGACCGCGCTGGAGGCGTCCGTCAGCCGACGGCCCTTCGCCGCCTCCCAGGACGAGCCCGGGTCGGTACGGGAGCTGAGGCAGCTCGTACGAGCCGTGGGTGAGGGCCTTCCTCATGTGCCACAGGCGCCTGCCGACGGGCAGTTGCCCGATGACATCGACGCCGAGCTGCGCCAGCTCGCCGATCTCTTCGGAATGCCTCGCGAGACCTCAGGCCCGGATGCGGCCTTCACGCTGTGTGCGCTGGCCGACCTGACGTCGGCCGAACACCGGCCGCCTCGCGCGTGGTTCGACTCCCCGGGTCTCGCACAGGCGCACGCCGCTGCGGACGAGCTGCGCCGGGCGATCGCGGCAGAGGCCGAAGCCCGGGCCGCTGCCGAGGACCTCTTCGGCGATCAGGTGCTGGGTGAGGCGGAACTGCACGCCCTGGCGGGCCGGTTCTCCGCAGAGCACCGGGGTCTGCTGTCCCGTTTCTCGGCACAGTTCAAGGCCGATCGCGCGGCCGCGGCCGCGCTCACGGTCGGCGGGAGCTGGGACAAGTCGGTCGGCGCCCGGCTCGACCAGGCCGTCGCCTGGCGGGACGCACACGCCGAGGTGGCTCGCCTCGCCGAGCGGCACTCGTCACTCCTTGGGCCGTACGTACCCCGGACAGGTCAAGCGGTCGGCGCTCTCGACGCGGCATTGGCCAACGCCGACCGCATCGCCGTGCTGACGCGTGGCACCGAACGCCCCGGGGACGCTGCGCACCAGCTGGCCCACGACGCGGACCAGGATCGACTCGCCGCGCTGCTCGCCGACAACATCCGGCGCGCTCTGGGTGACTGGTGCGCCGTCGCGGCGCAGCGTGCCGACCGCTGGGAGGCGGCCGTGGGGTCGCTGCTCGTCCTCTTCGATCAGGCGCGCTCCGCCCAGCTCTCGCCGTCCCTGCTCGGCTCCTTCGACCAGGCCCGGGAAGTGATCGACACGCTGGCCGATGATCCGCGCGGGCCCGAGGAGTGGCGTGCCTACCGGGACGGGCTCGCGGTGCTCGCCCGGCACGGCGCGGACGACCTCGTCGCGGTGGCGGCCGAGCGTGGCCTGGACCCGAGGCAGCTGCCCGATGTCGTCGAGCAGTCGCTCCTACGGGCCTGGGCGGACGGCGTCCTCGCATCCGACGACCGGCTGCGCACCACACGCGCCGACGACCTCGACGCCCGGGTCGCCGACTTCAAGGAGGCCGACCGCCGGCTGATCGCCGCCGCCGGGCGGACCGTCATCGAGGCATGCAACACGCGGCGGCCCCGTCGCTTCGGCAGCGGCGGCGGCGCGGTCATCACCCGAGAGGCGGAGAAGAAGACCCGGCACATGCCGGTGCGCGACCTGCTCGGCAGAACCCGTGAGGTGGTGCAAGCGATCAAGCCCTGCTTCATGATGAGCCCGCTCACCGTCAGTCAGATGCTGCCCGCAGACTTCCAGTTCGACGTCGTCATCTTCGACGAGGCCTCCCAGGTCCGCCCCGGGGACGCGATCAACTCCGTCTACCGCGGCCGCACGCTCGTCGTCGCGGGGGACGAGAAGCAGCTCCCGCCGACCTCGTTCTTCGACGCCACCGTCGAGGACGACTCGGACGAGTACGCCGAGGACGTACCCGACTCATTCGAATCGCTGCTGCACGCCTGCAAGGCCGGGGCCATGCGAGAGCTGCCGCTGCGCTGGCACTACCGCAGCCGCCACGAGAACCTGATCACGTTCAGCAACCGCCAGTTCTACAAGAACTCGATGATCACGTTCCCCGGCGCGCAGGAGGAGGGGAACGACGTCGGGGTCGCCTTCTTCCAGGCCGACGGCGTCTACGACCGCGGTGGACGCCGCGACAACCACACCGAGGCCGAGTTCGTCGCTCAGCGTGTCCTCCACCACTTCGACACCCGCCCCGGCCTCACCCTCGGTGTCGTCGCCCTCTCGCAGGCCCAGGCCTCCGCCATCGACCTGGCCGTCCAGCAGGCCCGGCTGAGCCGGCCGGACCTGGAGGACTGCTTCACCGAGGACCGTCTCGACGGCTTCTTTGTCAAGAACCTGGAGTCGGTCCAGGGCGACGAGCGCGACGTGATGATCATGTCGGTGGGGTACGGCCCCGACGAGCACGGCAAGCTGGGGCTGAACTTCGGCCCGATCAACAAGACCGGCGGATGGCGCCGCCTGAACGTCGCGGTCACCCGTGCCCGCTACCGCATGGAGGTCGTCGCCTCCTTCCGCGGCGGCAGCCTGCCCGACAGCCCGAACGAGAGCGTCCGCCACCTGAAGCGATACCTGGAGTACGCGGAAAGCGGCCCGTCGGTGCTCGCCCAGGAGCTCGGCCCGGCGGACGCCGAGCCCGACAGCCCCTTCGAGGAGTCGGTGCTCGAGGTGCTGCGAGGGTGGGGTTACGAAGTCCAGCCGCAGGTCGGAGTCGCGGGGTACCGCATCGACCTCGGTCTGCGTCACCCCGCCCTGCCCGGCGCCTATGCCCTCGGAATCGAGTGTGATGGCGCGATGTACCACTCGTCCAAGGCCGCCCGCGACCGGGACCGGCTGCGCGAGCAGGTCCTGAACGGGCTGGGGTGGCGGCTGTACAGGATCTGGGGCACCGACTGGTACCGAGGCCGGACGGCAGCCGAGCTGCGCCTGCGCGAGGCGGTCGAGCAGGCCATCGCCCAGGGGCCGTTGGCCCGAACGGCCCCCGTGACGCTGCCTCGGCAGGCGGGTCCCGTGGACGAACCCATCGACGGTCCGGAGCCGGTGCACGTGGCGGCCCGGACAATTTTGGACGATGGTCCGCGGACGCTCGCTGTGACGCCTGGGCCGCCCACTCCGTCGGCGCGGCTCGACGTCGAATACGAGCGCGTACCGGTGGACACGCAGGTCCAGCGGCAATGGAGCGCACCGTACGAGACCAAGTGGATCAGCATCGCCTCGCCCCATGAGATCCACACCCCGGAGGCCAAGCCGGCCTTGCGCAAGGTGCTAACCGGCATCATCGAGGCCGAGGGGCCGATCCACGTGGACCTCCTCGTGCAGCGGACTCGCGAGGCTTGGGGGCTGTCCAAGGCGGGCAGTCGGGTCCGGCCCGCCATCGTGCAGGTGGCGCAGGCTCTCGTCCGGTCAAAGGTCGTCTCCGCGGACGGCGCCTTCTACGACGTGGCACACCGGACGACCTTCACGGCGCGCAGACCGGGCGCCGGTCAGACCGCGCGGAAGGTGTTGCACATCGCTCCGGCCGAGCGCACGCTCGCCCTGTGGGAGCTGGCGGCCGAATGCCCCGGCATGTCGGACGAGGAGCTGATGAAGCAGGTCTGCGAGTTCTTCGGCTGGCGGCGCCTGGGCCCCGACATCCGCGCCACGCTGACCGCTGACATCGCGGAACTCCAGCGCCGCCACCTCCTGTCGGGCGCGCCCGGTCGCATCTCGGTGGTGCGCTGAGCCTCAGCGTCGCCGCATGGTGTGGGCAACGTACGCAAGGTGCTGAGCGTTGCCCACGCTCAGCCACTTCTCGAAGCCGCCGGTGCTCCCCTCCCCGTGCGCGCAGTCGCGTAGCCAACTTTCGCCGGCACTTGCCAGTGGGCCGCGGAAGTCGGTCAACCGGACGAGGTCGCGCGCCGCCGCCCGGTTGAACGCGATCTTCCCGCTGCCTCGGTGCAGGACCTTCGTCATGACGAACGCCTGCTCGGTCGTGTAACGGAGGAACCCCCAGTCCGGTCCGCCCGTCTGGTCCGGCCGCGGCACCCTTGCGATCGCGTCGGCGGACTGTGTTCCGTAGTCGCCGTAGCTCAACAGGGGCGCGTATGCCCGGCGACTGTGCGTTACTTCGTGCCACACCGCCCAGTCCCACCGGGGCTCTTCATGCATGCCGTGGTCCAGCATCTCCGCTGCGACCCTGGGAAAGCCGCCGCTCAGAACGGAGACCGAACGCCAGTGAGTGAGGGGAACAAGAGCGTCGAGCGCCCGCAGCGCCTCCTTCCCGGCATCGGGCCGGTCCGCGAGTACCCCACCCATGTCCAGGAGAAGGTCAGCACTGACCGTCGGCTCGGCGCAGGCCAACAGGGAACGTACGCCCTCCGCCGCCTCGGCGGCCCATTCCCCCGTGACCCGGACGCGGACCCCGATGCCCCGTCCGCTGCGGGCCGCCGTTTCGAGGGATGCCGTTTGCTGAAACGGTGACCGGTCCGGTCCGGTCACCGGCTGAAGCGTCCCGAACGTGCAGTGCTCGTCGAGGAGGTCGGCCAGCGCGGCCACCTGCGTCTCGTCGGCGAAAGGCGCATCGATCCACGCGGCACGACGGCGCTGGACATGGCTCACCGAGCCGAGCTCCTTACGGAACGCCACGGCGAGGGCGGAAGCGGCGACTCCCGGCCTCGGAGGCAGGTTCCACAGGGGTCGAATGTCCCGCTGGTCGGTCGGTGGCAGCCATCCGTAGGCCTCCACCGCATGCGGTCGAACTGGCAGCACGGGCACGTACGACGGCTCAGACACGGCGGATTCCCCCTCGGCTCTGCCGACTCCGATGGCCCGTAGCCAGAGTCCGCCCTGCGTGCCGAGTCCGAAACCACGCCGATTCGGCCTCTTTGGCCAGAACCTCCCATAGCCGCCTGAAACGATCACCGCTTCTCGCGGCCGTCGACTACCGCTTCCGCCGGACCCGCCCCTTCTGTCACCGCCCACCATTAGGATTTCTCCCGGATGCGCCCTGGTCGGGACGGCCTGGACGGCCTGAAGCCACTGGACGGTCCATCAGCGGGCACGGGAAACGAGACGGGCGGGGACAGCGCATGCGGGAAGGCCGGTGGACGACGGTCGCCGACTCCGAGTTCGACCATGAGCGTCGCGGCCTGGAAGCCATCCGCTCCCAGCTGCCGGACGCGGACCCGTGGCGTGCCTGGTCGAACTTCACCTTCACCGCGATCACCGGGCACGTCCGCGAGGTCGATCTGCTCATCGTCGCCCCCGGCGGCATGTTCATGATCGAGCTGAAGGACTGGCACGGCTCCGTGACCAGCGAGAACGGCACCTGGGTCCAGACCACCCCCGGCGGCCACCGCCGCCCCCACGGCAACCCCCTCCACCTGGTCAACAAGAAGGCGAAGGAGCTGGCCACGCTCCTCGGCCAGAACGGCAAACGGGTGTGGGTGGGTGAAGCGGTCTGCTTCACCGACGGTGGTCTGCGGGTCCGCCTCCCGGCCCACGACCAGAACGGCGTGTACACCGTCCCCGAGCTCGTGGCCATGCTGAAACAGCAGCCGCGCGACGAGCGACGCCGCATCACGGCGATCGACTCCCGCGAGATCAAGACCGCTCTGGACCGCATCGGCATCAAGCGCAGTGAGGCCGCGTACAAGGTCGGCCCGTACCAGCTGGAGCGCAAGTCCTTCGATTCCGGCCCCACCTGGGCCGACTACCGGGCCACCCACAGTGAGCTGCCGGAGGTCGCCCGGGTCCGGGTCTATCTGAGCGAGCGCGGTTCCGACGCCTCCCTCCGACGCTCGGTCGAGAACGCCGCCCGCCGCGAGGCCGCGGTGCTCCAGCGCTTCCGTCACCCCGGCGTCGTGCAGCTGAAGCAGTACTTCCCGTCCGGGCACACGGCCGGTCCCGCGCTGATCTTCGACTACCACCCGCAGACCCTCCGGCTGGACGAATACCTGCTCCAGCACGGCAAGCGGCTCGACATCCTCGGCCGGATGGCGCTCGTCCGCCAGCTCGCCGAGACCATACGGTCCGCCCACTCGAGCCGGATCCACCACCGCGCCCTCGCCGCGCGCTCGGTGCACGTCATCCCGCGCAACCGGGGCCGGGAGGGCAAGGCGATCGGTGAGGACGCCGCCTGGCTGGCTCCGCGGCTCCAGATCTCGGACTGGCAGATCGCCACCCAGCGGTCCTCCGGCACGGACGGCTCCACAGGACAGGGCATGACCCGCTTCGCCCCCACGGCCCTGTCGGTGACGCACATCTCCGAGGGCTCCGACCCCTACCTGGCGCCCGAGTTGACCGCACTCAAGGCGGACCCCGTGTATCTCGACGTCTACGGCCTCGGTGTCCTCACCTATCTTCTCGTCACCGGCAAGGCGCCCGCCGCCAGCCAGGCCGAGCTGCTCGCACGGCTGGAAGCCGGCGAGGGCCTGCGCCCCAGTTCTCTTGTGGACGGCCTGTCCGAGGACATCGACGATCTGGTGCAGGCGGCCACCGCGTACCGCCCCGGTCAGCGGCTGTCCACGGTGGACGAGTTCCTGGAGATGCTGGAGTGCGTCGAGGACAGCCTCACCGCACCGACGCCCCCCGCGGAGACCGCGACCGCCGACGTGCCCGAGAAGGACCCGCTGGAAGCTGTCGCCGGTGACGTCCTCGGCGGCCGGTGGGTGGTCCGCCGCCGCCTGGGCACCGGCTCCACCAGCCGCGCCTTCCTCGTACGGGACCTGGAGGCGGAGGTCCGGAAGACCCGCGCGCTCGCCGTGCTCAAGGTGGCACTCTCCGACAGCCGGGGCGAGATCCTCGTCCACGAGGCCGAGGTCATGGGCCGGCTGCGCCCGGACTCCCGGATCATCCGGCTCGTCGAACCGGAGCCCCTGCGGATCGCGGGCCGGACCGTGCTCGCTCTGGAGTACGTCGGGGACGAACGCGACCAGGACACCGACCCTGACGGCGTCGGAGCCGAGGGCTCCGACGCTGCTCCCCTCAAGAGCACACGGCACCGCCGCCGCGAGGAGACCGTCGCCCGCCAGCTCCGCGAGCGCGGCCGGCTGCAGATGGACCAGCTGGAGGCGTACGGCGACTACCTCTTCGGAGCCGTGGACTTCCTGGAGGGCGAGAGCGTCTGGCACCGCGACATCAAGCCCGACAACATCGCCATCCGCATCCGCCCCAACCGCACCCGCGAGCTGGTGCTGATCGACTTCTCCCTCGCCGGCTACCCGGCGACGGACCACGATGCCGGTACGGAGGGCTATCTCGACCCGTTCATCGGCGGCCTCACGCGCACCGCGTACGACTCGCACGCCGAGCGGTACGCGGTGGCCGTCACGCTGCACCAGATGGCGTCCGGCGAGCTCCCGAAGTGGGGCGACGGCTCGGTGCCGCCGCACATGACGAGCGAGGTCGAGTTCCCGTACCCCGTCATCGCGGCCGACGCCTTCGAGCCTGCCGTACGTGACGGGCTGGTCGCCTTCTTCCGCAAGGCGCTGCACCGGGACACCGCGAAGCGATACCCCGAGCTCAAGCCGATGCGGGACGCCTGGAAGAAGATCTTCCTGGACGCCGCGCAGGCGGTGCCGTCCAGCCACCGCACCCGTCACCCCGAGCCGGCCTCCGAGCAGACCGCCCCGATCGGCGCACCCGCCATCGCGGAGGCCGAGCCGCTCACCGCCGACGAGCAGCGCGAACGGCTCGCCGCGGCTGTCACCCGGGACACCCACCTCTCCTCCGCGGGCCTCACCCCGGCCGCCGAGTCCTTCCTCTACGGGCTCGGCATCACCACTGTCGGCGGGCTCCTCGACTACAGCCGCAGCAAGCTCCTCAACGCCCCCGGTCTCGGCACCAAGACCCGCACCGAGGTGCAGCGCCGCCAGCGCCAGTGGGGCAAGCTGCTGCGGGAGGCCCCCGTCTCGCCGCTCACGCCGAAGGGCCGCGCCGAGGCCAAGGAAGAGCTCGCCCAGCTCACGGCCGCCGAATCGGCCGTTCTCGGCTCGCTCGCCACCAGCGAGGGAGCGGGCGGACTCACCGCGTCCGCCCTGCGCTCGGTCAGCCTGGACACCCTCGCCACGATTTTCGTCCCGGAGCTCAACAACAACCGCTCCAACAGCAACAAGATCGAAATGGTGCGGCTGCTGCTCCGCCTCCCCAACGAGCGCGGCGAACTGCCCGACATCGGCGTATGGCCCAAGCAGAAGGACGTGGCGGAGGCCCTCGGACTGTCCGCCGGCCGCATCCCGCAGATGCTCAAGGAGGAGCGCAAGCGCTGGAAGAAGCACCCGGCTGTCCAGGCGCTGCGCACGGAGATCATGGATCTCCTCGCGGGCCTCGGCCGTGTCGCCTCCGCCCTGGAGATCGCCGACGCCCTCGCCGTACGACGCGGTACGCAGCTGGCCGAGCGTGAGCAGCGGCGCGCCCTTGCCCTCGCGGCCGTACGGGCCGTGGTGGAGGTGGAGCAGCTGGAGCCGGAGGAGGCCGAGTTCCAGCACCAGCCCAACCGCAAGGCCACCGAGGACGCCCTTGCCGCGGGGCTGCTCGCCCTGGACGTCCGGGAGGGCGACGCCCCGGACACCCCGACGGCTCCCGGGCTCCTCGACTACGCGATGCGGCTCGGCAAGACCGCCGACCGGCTCTCCCGCCTCGACACCCTCCCGACGGCGACCACGGTCCTCAGCGAACTCGGCGCGCTCACTCCGCCGCCCGGCCTCGTCGAGTGGGACGAGCGCCGGCTCGTCGAACTGGCCGCCGCGGCTTCGGCCAACGCCGCCGCCACCCCGCGCCTCGAGATCTACCCGCGCGACCTGTCGCTGGTTCGCGCCCTGCGGCTCACGCAGGCCGGCCTGGTCCCGATGATCCCGGGTGTCCCTGAGGCCCGACAGCCGGGCCTCACCGGCGAGGACATCCACGAGCGGGTCCGCGCCCGCTTCCCCGAACTCGTCGTCACCGACGCGCGCGGGGTCACGACGTACGAGCTGCCGACCGGCAGCCGCCTGACGAAGGCCCTCTTCGACGCCGGCTTCGAGCTCACCCTGTCCACGCGCGAGGACACGAAGACCCTGCGCTATCTGCCCACGCGGATGGACGGCACCTCCAGTTATCTGACCGGCGGCATCGGGCACACGTCGAGCGGCGTCGGCACGGTGACGCGGTACTCCGACGACCCGCTGCTCGCGGGCGCGGTCCGCACGGACGAGCGACTCCTCGCCTCAGCCCGCCAGGATGGCTACCGGGTCCTGACCGTGCACCACGGCCGTACGGTCGAGGCGGTACACAGGCTGACCGGCGACCGGATCGGCGCGCGCCCGGTGTCGGTGACCGAGCTGTTCCTGGAGTCCATGCACGCCCTCGTACCGCCCGCCACGAAGCCGACGTGGGAGACCCTGTTGAAGGCCGACGTCGCAGAGCCGGGCACGCGGGGGGCGATGAAGTTCGCCGAGTACGCGCGGACGGCGTGGGGCACGGTCGAGCCCCGGGTACGGGAGCTGCTCGACCCGGCGACGGGCGCGGGCCCGGTGCTGCTGACGGAGACGGCGGTCTTCGCGCGGTACGACGCGATGGGCGTCCTGGACCGGCTGGCGGAGGCCGCCCGGCAGGGCGGGCGTGGCCTGTGGCTGCTCGTGCCCCAGCCGGACCCGGCGCGCGAGCCGAAGCTGGGGGCTGTGGCCGTGCCGTACCAGGCGGGGCTCGGCGAATGGATCGACTTGCCCGACTCGTGGGTGAAGAACGCCCACCGGTCGGGTCTCAACGAAGTCAAGGCAACTGGAGACGAGAAGTGATCGACCGCAAAGCCCTGTTGGACGACCTGAAGCAGCAGGTCAAGGCGGTCGAAGCCGACCTGGGCAAGCAGGTGAAGGTCGTCCCGGAGGGCGCACGCCTGCGGGACGAGTACGACCGGGCTCGGAAACTCGGCCGTACGGCGGCGACGTGGAACACGTGGCTGGACGAGCGCATCACGCAGGTCGCGGTGGCGTGGGTGCTGGGATCGGTGTTCGTGCGCTTCTGCGAGGACAACGGCCTGATCCCGGAGCCGTACCTGACGGCGCCGAGCGCCGACCGGCGGGACCTGGCGCTCGCCCGGTACGAGGACTACCTGGCGACGTCGGAGGACCCGACGTACCGAGGGTGGCTGGAGCGCGCCTTCGAGGAGCTGGGCTCGGGTCAGGCGGGCCGGCTGCTGTTCGACCGCCGACACAACCCGCTGTACCAGATCCCGTTGTCGCATGACGGGGCGCGGGAGCTGGTGGACTTCTGGCGGGGCAGAGACGGGGAGGGCCTTCTTGTCCACGACTTCACGGATCCGCTGAACGAGGACGGTACGGAGGGGTGGGACACCCGGTTCCTGGGTGACCTGTACCAGGACCTGAGCGAGGCGGCGCGTAAGACATACGCGCTGCTGCAGACCCCGGAGTTCGTGGAGGAGTTCATCCTCGACCGGACGATGGACCCTGCGGTCCGGGAGTTCGGCTACGAGGGCCTGAAGATGATCGACCCCACGTGCGGGTCGGGTCACTTCGTGCTGGGCGCGTTCCGGCGGCTGGTGCGGCTGTGGGGCGACGGCCAGCCGGGCAAGGACCTGCACGAGCGGGTTCGGGCTGCGCTGGACTCGGTGCATGGGGTGGACCTGAACCCGTTCGCGGTGGCTATTGCGCGGTTCCGGTTGCTGGTTGCAGCGATGGCGGCGAGTGGCGTACGGACGCTGGGGGAGGCGGCGCGGTATGAGTGGCCGATTCACCTGGCGGTGGGCGACTCGCTGATCAAGCACCGGCACCGTCAGGAGAGCCTGTTCGAGGGGGACGGGAGCGAGGGCTCGGACGAGCTGGCCGAGTTCAAGTACGAGACGGAGGATGTGCACGAGCACCCGGATATTTTGAGGCCGGGGCGGTATCACGTGGTGGTGGGCAACCCGCCGTACATCACGGTGAAGGACAAAAAGCTCAATGAGCTGTATCGCGAGTTGTACGACGCTTGCTCCGGGAAGTACGCACTTTCGGTTCCGTTCGCGCAGAGGTTCTTCGAGCTTGCCCAGGCTGGCGACTCTGCGAGCGGGCGCGGATATGGCATGGTCGGCCAGATCACCGCGAACTCCTTCATGAAAAGGGAATTCGGCGCACGACTCATCGAGACATTTTTCGGCCACGAGGTGGAGCTGACCGAGGTAATCGACACCTCAGGGGCATACATTCCAGGACATGGAACACCCACCGTCATCCTAATTGGGCAGCGACGTGGCGGGGGTGGACGTTCAACTACCATTCGCACCGTCAGAAGCGTACAGGGCGAGCCGTCGGCACCTGCCAACCCAGAGGAGGGGCACGTCTGGCGCGCAATCGTAGAACAGATCGACAAGCCCGGATTCACTGGTAAGTGGGTTTCGGCAGGTGATCTTGAACGCTCCCGCTACTTCGCACGACAGCCATGGATCTTGGCAGATGGCGGTCTAGAAATGGTCGAAAGAATCGAGGCATCCTCTGCCGCAACCCTAGCTTCGAGGGCAACAGCTGTCGGAATGACGGCACTTACTGGCGAGGATGCCGTTTTCCAGGCATCCGAGGCGCAAGCGTCTAGGCGTGGCTTCGCAGACGAGACGCTTACAGCCGTAGATGGAGACGGGGTACGCGACTTTGCGATTCAGTCACCTACGGTCACACTCATGCTTCAGCAATGGAATGGATCAAGGCGTGAGCCAAGCCCAGCGGCAGCCCGCTACCTTTGGCCGTACCGCTCAAACCTGCGGCAGCGCGTCTACTTCGGTCGCACTCCCGAAGCCCGTAACCTACGCTGGTTCGACCTTGCCCTCTTCTTCGCCGAGCGCCACCGTGCTCAACTTTCGATCTCGTTTGCCGAAGTAGCTACACACAATCACTTCGCCCTAGACCGCGGAGGAAAGGTATTCAAACAGACGGCACCAGCAATCAAGCTACAGGAAGGCGCTAGCCTCGACGCCCATTTGCAGATCCTGGGGCTCCTGAATAGCTCATCAGCAGCCCTGTGGCTGAAGCTTAACTGTCACGACAAAGGAATCCGAGGCGAGGGTGGTGGATTTACGAGTGGCGAGTGGGAACGTTTCTATCAGTTCAATAGCACGAACGTTGAGCGCTTTCCCATCCCTGCACATCAGCCAGTCGCGCTCGCTACTGCGCTCGATCGCCTGGCCAGTCGGCTCACGACGGCGCAGCCGTCGGCTCTCGTAACTCAAGCCACGGTGACGGCATCTGCCCTACGAGAAGCGCGCGACAACTGGACCCTCACGCGCGGCCGCATGATCGCGCTCCAAGAAGAGCTCGACTGGCAGGTGTACACGCTCTACAACCTGTACCCCGAAGATCTGCGGGCCTCGAAGGACCCCGATTCCCCCGACATCCCCGAACTCGCTCTTGGTGAGCGCGCCTTCGAGATCGTTCTGGCCCGCCGCGTCGCCGCAGGCGAAGCCAGTGACGAGTGGTTCAAGCGGCATGGGTCCACGCCCATCACCGAGATTCCGGCGCACTGGCCCGCCGCCTACCGTGAGGTCGTGCAGAAGCGGATCGACGCCATCGAGTCTTCCCGGGCCATCGGAATGGTCGAGCGGCCGGAATACAAGCGGCGCTGGGCCACGGAGGGGTGGGACGCGCTGCAGGAGAAGGCCCTGCGGTCGTGGCTGCTCGATCGGATCGAGAGCCGGGACCACTGGTTCGATGAGAACGGGATGCCCGCCCTCGTCACGCTTTCCCGCCTCACCGACAACCTGTCCCGCGACGAGGACTTCGTCTCCGTCGCGAAGATCTACGCGCCCCGCAAGGAACTGCCCACCGTCGTCGCCGAGCTGATGACCGACGAGCACGTGCCGTTCCTCTCCGCGCTGCGCTACAAGCCCTCCGGACTCAAGAAGCGCGCCGACTGGGAGCACGTCTGGGATCTTCAGCGGCAGGAGGACGCCGCCGAGGACGAGCTGGCCAAGCGGAAAATCCGGGACACCATCCCCGTACCGCCGAAGTACACGTCGGCCGACTTCCTGCGGCCCTCCTACTGGCGGGCTCGGGGCAAGCTGGACGTGCCCAAGGAGCGCTTCATCGCGTACGGGCAGGCCAATGTGCCCACGCCCGACCTGTACGGCTGGGCCGGCTGGGACCATCAGGAGCAGGCGTACGCGCTCACCACGTACATCGCCACTCATGAAGCCCTCACTGACGAGGAAGTCACCCCGTTCCTGGCCGGCCTGCTGGAGCTGCAGCCGTGGCTGGACCAGTGGCACAACGAGTTCGATCCCACCTTCGGAACGTCTCCGGCCGACTTCTTCCGGGGCGACCGGCAGATGGAGCAGGGCAAGCACGGTCTGACGGACGACGACCTGCGCGCGTGGCGCCCTGCCGCGGCCACGCGACGACGTACGACCAAGAAGTAAGCCCAGGTAAGACAACGGTCCCCGCGATCCGGAAGGCTCGCGGGGGCCGTGTCGTCTGCTCAGCCGATCAGTTGCCCGGTCTTGACCGCTGTGACGAAGGAAGACCAGTCGTCTGCCGGGAACACGAGAACCGGGCCCCGCGGGGCCTTACTGTCCCGCACCGGGACGACGGAGGTGAAGTCGTCGGAAACCTCTACGCACGCGCCGCCATCCGAGTTGCTGTGGGAGCTCTTGCGCCAGGTCGCAGCGTTCAGGTCATTGGGTCGCACGGCACTTCCTCCAACAGGCGCAGGATGAACTTCCGCGACTCGGCAGGGGACAGAGCCATGTCGCGCACTGCATCGTAGGCACGTTGCAGCCGCTCAACAGACGCGCTTTCCTCGATCAGCTCGCCAGTGTGCGCGTTCTCTGTGTAGGCCACCGTACGGCCCTGCGCAAGCCGGAGGAACCACACGTCCGTGCTGTCGAGTCCGTACGGCCCGGCGCTGAACGGCAGCACGTGGATCGCCACGTCCGGCCGCTCTGCCATCTCTGCCAGGTAGTCGAGCTGGCCCTGCCACTCCCCGGCATCCCTCAAGCCCATCCTCAGCACAGCTTCCGAGAGGATCGTCCGAAACGGCGGCGCATCCTCCCCCTCCAGCAGCACCTTCCGGCTCATCCGCGCCTCGACCTGCTGGTCCAGCTCCTTCCCCTTGTACCCGCCCGCCGCCAGCACTTCTCGCGCGTACCCCGGCGTCTGCAGCAACCCCGGCACCACGCTCACCGCGAAGTGCCAGAGGCTCACCGCCTCCGCCTCCAGCTTCATGTACCGCCGGCACCGCTCCTTGAACTGCGACTTGTCCCCCGTCGCCAGCTCCCACAGGGTCATCAGGAAGTCAGGTGTCCCATAGAACGTGTCCAGCGCCTGGACGACCTCCGGGCTGCTGATCGTCTCGCCCTTCTCCATCTTCCCGAACAAGGACCAGTCCCAGCCCACCCGTTCCCCGAGCTGCCGCAGGCTCACCCGCCGCTCACCCCTCAGTCTCCGCAGCTCCTCCGCAAACCGTTGCCGTGGTTCCTGGCTGCGGCCGCTGATCACTCGTCGCTGCGGCATGACGCGCGCTCCCCTCCGAGTCGCTCGCACACGGGCAGAGGTGTGGACGGGGCGTGGAAGGTGTGGAACCGGCGTCGTACGCCGGGGAAGCACTTCCCCGTCCACGGCCCGCCCGCCCACATCCGGACACATCCTCGTCACACCCGGACTACGCAGCGTAATTCACCACACGTCAGCGGGCCGGAGAAACAGCGCAGTCCACCCACGAGGAGTGACCCCCATGGCACCCACCACACACAATCCGGCCAATACTCCGAAGGCCGTCCCCACCCCGCAGGTCCAGGAGGCCTTGGACGCCCGCGACGCTCTCGCTGCCGCGCTCAGCCGGGCCAGCATCCAGCTTCCCGCCATGGACATCCGTACCCCGTGGTTGGACGACCGCGAGGCAGAAGCGTCCTACGCCCTCGTCAACCTCGGGATTTGTTCGGCACCCGTCGCCCACGCGCTCGCCGCCGCGATTATGAACGGGCTGGCCACTTGACCGGCGGCAAGGCCGACCTCCCACCCGTCGGCGCCATCGTCCTCGACACCACCCGCAACCACGTGGGCCGCGTCATGGGCGCCGACGGCCCGTACCTCCAGCTCCGCCCTCTCGGCGGCGGTCGCGAGTGGGACGTCGAACCCACGCACCTTCATCCGCTCACCGGCGCGGAGCTGCTGAGCGCGCTCGTCGCCGAGGCCAACGCGCGCAGCTGGCGCAGGCGCAACCTCGGCAACGGGCCGCCGTCCGCGAGCTGAGCGAGTCCGGACCGGCGCCCTCCCCGTGATCCACACGCTGTCTTAAGATGACGGAAATCATCTCAGCGGCCCGACGGGCTTCCGTTCCGCTTAGCGGACTTCGAGGACATGCCCCCACCCGCACGAGCTTTTCTGTGCTGCCTGGGGGCCTGTCTTGCTGTTCCGTGAGTCCGCGGCGTCGGTTGCCGCCCGCACGCTCGAGGGTTCTCTGGCGCTGCTCCTGATCGAGAACTTCCGGCACAAGCACAGTCACCAGCCCGGCGGCTCCGAGGTGCGCTCCTGGGAGCGCAGCCTTCCCGCGCTCGCGAACGCTCTGGTCGAGGCCGGGCTCGGCGATGTCGAGGTGATGGTCGAGTACGGGCTGCCCCTCACCAGCAAGCGGGCGGACGCGATACTGGCCGGCGTCCGCCCCACCACCGGCGAGCCGTCGTACGTCGTGGTGGAGCTCAAGCAGTGGAGCGAGGCGCACCCTGAGGAGGAGGACCCGCTCCTCTGCCGGATCGATGCCTACCCGCACCCCGTTCTGAACCCGATCGAGCAGGTCAGGGGCTACTGCGAGTACCTGCTGTCCTTCAACGGGGCCGTGGAGCGGACTCCCGAAGCCGTCGCAGGTGTGGCCTACCTGCACAACGCCACCGAGTTCGGGGTCGGCTCGCTGCGGACCGTGCCCGAGACGCTCCACGGGCGCATGTACACCGGCGATGAGCGCGGCGCGTTCCTGGACTTCCTGCGTTCGCGCCTCGCGCCCAAGCCGGGTGCCGAGGCCGCCGACGTACTCCTGCAAGGCAAGGTGCGGCCCTCCAAGCAGCTGATGAGCGTCGCGGCGGCCGAGGTGCGGGAGCGGGAGCAGTTCGTGCTGCTCGACGAGCAGCGGCTCGCGTACGAGCTGGTCATGTCGGCCGTACGGAAGGCGCAGCGCGCCAACCACAAGCAGGTCATCGTGGTGACCGGCGGTCCCGGGTCCGGCAAGAGCGTGATCGCGATGCAGCTGCTCGGAGAGCTGTACCGTCGCGGTGTCCCCGCGCTGCACGCGACCGGGTCGCAGTCGTTCACCAAGACGATGCGCAAGGTCGCCGGGGCGCGGAAGCCCGAGGTGCAGAAGCTGTTCAAGTACTTCAACAGCTTCATGGAGGCCGAGCCGAACGACCTCGACGTGCTGATCTGCGACGAGGCGCACCGGCTCCGCATCACCTCGGCCAACCGCTACACGAAGGCCGCTCTGCGCACCGGCAAGCCGCAGGTGTCCGAGCTGATCGACGCGGCCCGGGTGCCGGTGTTCCTGCTCGACCAGCACCAGGTGGTGCGGCCGGGCGAGATGGGGACCGAGGAGCAGATCCGGCAGGCCGCCGCCGCGCACGGTCTCGAGTGCACGGTGGTGGACCTGGACAGCCAGTTCCGCTGCGGCGGCAGTGACGCGTACGTGCGGTGGGTCGCGGATCTGCTCGGTCTGGAGGGAGAGACGCCGACGCTCTGGGAGCCGGACGGCAAGGTGGAGCTGCGGGTCGCCGACAGCCCTCAGGAGCTCGAGGATTTCCTCGTCGCGCGCCGTGACGAGGGCTACGGGGCCCGGATGTCGGCCGGCTACTGCTGGCGGTGGACGACGAAGATCACCCCGGACATGCAGGCGCTGCCCGCCGATGTCGTCATCGGGGACTGGGCCCGGCCGTGGAACGTGTACGGGGACCGGTCGGTGCTCGGGGCGCCGCCGGCGCCGCTGTGGGCGACCGACAAGGCCGGTTTCGGTCAGGTGGGCTGTGTGTACACGGCGCAGGGCTTCGAGTACGACTGGTCCGGTGTGATCATGGGGCCCGATCTGGTGTGGCGTACCGACCGGTGGGTGGTGGACCGTGCAGCGTCGAAGGACCCGTCGTTCACCAAGGCGACGCCCGACGCCCACATCGACCTGCTCGTCAGGAACACGTACAAGGTGCTGCTGACCCGGGGGATGGTCGGCACGATCATCTACTCGACGGATCCGGAGACGCGGGAGAAGCTGCGGTCGCTGATCCCTCCGGCGTAGGGCGCGAGGGACCGTCCCCGTTCCCGTCGGACTGACGTCCGACGGGCCTCCGACAACCGGTGTCCGAAAACGGTCAACCGCTGTCAGACCGACGCCATACGATCGGACGAGCTTCAAGCATCACATCAGTACCGTCGGCAGCGCCCGCCCGTCGAGAGTGAGACCGTCCATGGCCCAGCAGCCGCCCCTGCTCCGCGATGTCATCGACATCAAGGAGAAAGTCTCCACCTCGGACTTCGTGCTCCAGCTCGCGGAGGCGACGACCTCCGAGGGTGCCGAGCGCGCGCTCCGGGACTACGTGGTCACGGAGCGGCTCCTGGAGAACTTCGACGAGGCGCTCGGCCTGATCAAGTCGGCGCTCGACGGGGCCACGTCCAAGGCCGCCTACCTCCACGGCTCCTTCGGTTCCGGTAAGTCGCACTTCATGGCCGTGCTCCACGCGCTGCTCAGCGGCAGCCCGGCCGCCCGTGCGCGCGAGGACTTCGACCCGGTGCTGACGAAGCACGAATGGCTCGGCACGGACGGGAAGAAGTTCCTGCTCGTGCCGTACCACATGCTCGGGGCCAAGGCACTGGAGCAGCGGGTCCTCGGCGGGTACGTCAGCCACGTCAAGAAGCTGCACCCGGAGGCGCCAACACCGCAGGTGTACCGGACGGACGCCCTCTTCGAGGACATCCGGTCGATGCGGGCGCGCATGGGCGATCAGGCGGTCATCGCCGGCCTCGCCTCGCTGGACGGGTCCGACGAGGCGGACGGCGAGGAAGAGGACGAATGGGGCGAGTCCCTCGCCTGGGCGTGGACGCCGGAGCTGCTCGACACCGCGCTCGCCGCGGAGGAGGTTCACGAGAGCGGCACGGCCCTGAACCTGGTCCGGCCGTCCACCCCCTCCGAGCTGCGGGCACGACTCGTGCGCGACGCGAGCACGAATCTGCTGCCCGGCTTCGCGAAGAACGCGGCCGAGGACGAGCACGGGTTCATCTCGCTCGACGCCGGCCTGTCCGTGATCGCCGAGCACGCGAAGGGGCTCGGCTACGACGGACTGATCCTGTTCCTCGACGAGCTGATCCTGTGGCTCGCGACGCTGATCCACGACCAGAAGTTCGTGGCCCGCGAGGCAAGCAAGATCACGAACTTCGTCGAGGGTGGCGATGCCCGCCGTGCCATCCCGGTGGTCTCCTTCATCGCCCGCCAGCGTGACCTGCGCGAGCTCGTCGGCGAGGAGGTGTCCGGTGCGGCGGAGTCCTCCATCCAGGACACGCTCAACCTGGCCTCGGGCCGGTTCGACAAGATCACCCTGGAGGACCGCAACCTCCCGCAGGTCGCCCACGCCCGCCTCCTGCAGCCGAAGGACGCCGACGCCGCGGCGCTCATCAAGGCGGAGTTCGACAAGACGCGCAAGGTCCGGCAGGAGGTCTGGGACACCCTGCTCGGTTCCGACCGGGGTGCGGACGGCGTCGGCGCGGACGAGGAGAGCTTCCGGCTCACGTACCCCTTCTCGCCGGCCTTCATGGACACCCTCGTGCACGTGTCCTCCGCGCTGCAGCGCAACCGCACCGGTATGAAGCTGATGGGACAGCTGCTCGCCAACCACCGCAACGAGCTGCGACTCGGCGACCTGATCCCGGTCGGCGACCTGTACCCGCTGATCACCGCGGGCGGCGACAAGCCGTTCACCGACAGTCTGAAGGTCGTCTTCGAGGCGGCGGACAAGCTGTACAAGACCAAGCTGCGCCCCTACCTCCTCCTCACGCACAACGTGTCGGAGGAGGACATCGAGAAGTACACCAACCGCCCGGACGACATCACCGACCCCGCGCTGCGCGGCCGGATCAAGCTGTTCGTCGGCGACAACCGCATCGTCGGTACGCTGCTCCTTTCCGCTCTCGCCCCGAGCGTCCCCGCGCTCTCCGAGCTCACGATCCGCCGCCTGTCGGCCCTCAACTACGGCTCTGTCGTCGCCCCGATCCCCGGCCGCGAGTACGGCATCCTGAAGAACAAGATCGCGGAGTGGGCAGGACGCTTCCCGGAGATCAAGGAGACCGGCACCGAGGCCAACCCGGGTGTCCGTCTCGAACTGTCCGGCGTGGACGTGGACTCGGTCATCGCCAACGCCCAGATCAACGACAACCCCGGCAACCGCAACGCGCTCGCCAAGCGGCTCCTCGCCGAAGAACTCGGCATCACGCAAGGGCAGTTGATCGACGAGCTGAGCCTGGTCTGGCGTGGCACCGAGCGCAGCGTCGAAGTGATCTTCGGCAATGTCGTGGACGAGGACGAGCTGCCCGATCACGATCTGATGCCCCAGCTCGACGGGCGCTGGCGGCTCGTGATCGACCTGCCCTTCGACGAGGGTGAATACGGGCCGGTCGAGGACGCCGAGCGCATGCGACGGCTGCGCGAGAAGCAGGGCGAGCCGTCCCGTACGGTCGCCTGGCTGCCCACCCACCTCTCCAACCAGCGGTACGCCGACTTCCGCCGCCTCGTCGTCATCGACAAGGCGCTCGCGGACGAGCAGCGCTTCGACGGGCAGTACGCGGGACATCTGAGCCCCGACAACCGGGCCCGGGCCAAGGGGCTCCTGGAGACACAGCGGGAGTCCCTGCTCAAGAACGTCAAGGCGGCCTTCAAGCAGGCCTACGGGCTCGCCGAGAAGAAGGCCACCGATGTGGAGCTCGGGTTCGCCGAGCATCTGCAGTCGCTGCGTGCGGTCGACGGGCTGACGCTCTCCTTCGGCCAGTCGCTGCGCGACGGCATCCGGCACATCGTCGGCAAGCTGCTTGCGAGCCAGTTCCCGGAGCACCCGGACCTCGACCCCGACGGCACCGGTACCGCCGTCCGGCAGGCCGATGCCAAGAAGGTCTTCGGCCACGTCCAGGCAGCGGTCGAGGCACGCGACGGGCGGGCCGAGATCCCGGCCACCGACCGGAACCTGATGCGCAGGGTCGCCGGGCCGCTGCGGCTCGGCCGGCAGAAGGAGGCGTACTTCGAGCTCTCCCGCTACTGGGCCGACCACTTCCAGCAGCTGGCCCGCGAGCAGGGCGTGACCGGCGACCTCAGCCTGATCACTCTGACCGACTGGACGGACCGGCCGACTCCGCGCGGCCTGCCGGCCTTCCTCAGTCGGCTTGTCGTGGCCTCGTTCGCCGAGATGGACGACCGGGTGTGGGTACGGGCGGGCATGCCGCTCGACCCTCCTCCGGGGCTGAACGAGATCAGGGAGCAGGACTCTCTGCGGAGCCAGCCGCTTCCATCGGAGGAGGACTGGGACACTGCCCGGCAGCGGTTCACGACCGTATTCGGTGTCCCCGCGCCGACGCTGCGCCGTGGTCGCATGGTGAACCAGCTGGCCAGGCTGATCGCCACCGAGGCCGGCAAGTACCGCGAGGAGGCCCGCCAGCTGGTGGTGGAGCTGGAGCGGCATGCCGGCTTCCTCCAGCTGGACGAGACGGTGGAGACGGGACGGCTCACCATCGCCCGCAGGGCCGTGGAGCTGCTCGACGTGCTCACCCGCTCGGCCGGTCAGGGTGCCGCGGGGGCCAGGAAGACGGTCGAGGCGCTCGCCGCCTTCGACTTCGGTCCCGTCAGCCCCGATCGCTTCGGTACGTCCATCAAGCAGGCCGGTACAGTGGCCCAGTCGCTGGACTCGGCCTCCTGGAGCACGCTCGACCTGGCCTCGTCCGAAGGGCCCGAGGGCGAGGCGCTGCTCGAGTCCCTCCGTAACGCCGCGCGCAGCGACCAGCGGACCAACGACCTCAAGGACGCCCTGGCGCGCGCTCAGCGTGACGTTCTCGCACTCGTGAAGCGGAACCGTGCCGCGGCCACCCCGCCGCCCGCTCCCGCTCCCCCGGCTCCACGGCCCGGCGACATCGCCCTGGACACTCCGACCAGTCACCCGAAGGTGCCCGAGGAGACCGAGCCGAAGGCCGGTCCCGCTTCCGGCGTCAGCGGCACGAGTACTCGGGTGCGCTGGTCCGGCGGCGGCCGGACGACGGCAGTGCGGGCCGTCGCGGAGCTCCAGGCGGAACTCGCAGAACTGGTCGCCCAGGAGCCCGGCGCCACGATCGAGATCACCTGGCGGGTGGTCGAGTCATGAGCACGGTCGCCACCGGCACGGTCGCGGTACGGCTGAACCTCGCGACGATCACCCAGTACCTGTCCGCCCAGTCCTCCCTGGCCGACGCTCTCGCCGGGCGTGGCAGGCGTCGCGTCGTCCTGCTGCGCTCCACTCCGCGGTGGGAGGGGCCCGGCGATCCGGCCTGGGGTGACGGGCAGTCCGCTCGCGTCGTGGCGGCGCCGTCCCCGCTCGCGGTGCACGAGCTGGTGCTCGACCATCTCGCCGACCGGGCGGCGGGTCCGGCCGTCCTCGTCGTCCTCACGGACCGGGAGCAGAACGAACTCGACCCGGCGATCCTCGCCCGGGCCCACAAGCAGCGCATCGACGCGGTCGACAGCTGGGACGTGGTCCGTGATGCCTTCGGTGCTCAGCAGGTGGATCCGCGACTCAAGGAGGACAACTGGGCCGCGGAGTCGCTGTTGGATGCCGCTCCGCCGGCCGGCTGGAGCCGCCTCGGCGGCGGTCTGCTGTCCCGGTCCGTCGCGCTGTCCGCTCTCGCGCTGCGGCGCCTACGGCTCGGGCCGTACCGAGACGAACAGGAGAACGGCCCGCGGGATCACACCGCGGCGACCGACAGCCTGGACACGCACGCTCTGCTCGGCTGGTCGCTGACGCCGACCGGGCCCGAGAGGTTCCTCGAGCTGCGCGGACCCGAGCGCTCCGGACTCGTGTCGTTCCTCGGCGAACCGGACCAGGCCGGGCTCGCAGGCCAGGCGATCCTCGCCCTGGTCGAGGCGGAACACGGACCTGACGCCGTCCCCTTCGGTCTGGTGTGCTCCGCGCTGTGGTGTCACGCAGAGCCGGACGCTGCGACGTACACGGCACGCGGTCGGGCCGAGCGCTGGTTCGGCGAGCGGCCCCCGGCGAAGGGCGAGCAGTTCGACGTGCTGGCGGCCGCCTTCGGCCGGGCCGCGGAGGACTACGTCACGGGACTGCTGGCCAGGGCGGGCAGGGCCGGTGGCGATGGCTCCGACGAAGCGCGTGAGGCACGCAGGATCAGCGAGACGGCCCTGGACCGGGCCTCGGTACTGGTGCGCCAGTTCGGAGCGGAGACCGCGGCCGAGGCGAGTCCCGTCCTGTCCGTGGGTCTGGAAGCCAGGTTCAAGGCCGCCGGCCAGGCGCTTGCCGCGCGCGAGCCTGGAGCGCTGGCCCGCGCGGTCACTGCTCTGGGAGATCACCGGCGGGCGAAGGGTCCGGAGATCAGGGCGCGGGTCGAGCGGGCGAGGATGAGTCAGCGGCTCGTCCAGTGGTTGAGCATCGAATCGATCGACGCGAACCGGCCGGTGTTCGACGCGATACAGCACCACGTCCAGGAGACGGGCTGGGTCGACCGTGCCCTGGAGCACATCGAAGCCGGCGGCGACCCCGATCCCGCGCTCGCCGCCGCGTACGACTCGCTCGCCGCTCGGGTGCGCGAGCGCCGCCGCGAGATCGACCGCGACTTCGCCCACACGCTGGCGACGTGGACGGCTGGGGGAACCGGGCCCGGTACAGGGCTGGTCGTGGAGAACTTCCTGGAGCGGGTCGTGAAGCCCGTCGTCCAGGGCCCCGGCGACCGACGGGTGCTGCTGCTTGTCCTCGACGGCATGAGTGCGGCCATCGCCACCGAGCTGGGTGAAGAACTGCGCGCCTCGTGGGCGGAGTTCGACCCAGTGGAGAAGGGGAGCCCGCGGCGCCGGGCCATGGCCGCTGCCCTGCCGACGCTGACGGCCGTCTCCCGGACCTCTCTCTTCGCGGGTCGGCTCATGCAGGGATCGCAGAAGGACGAGGCTCAGCTGTTTCCCCGGCTTCCGCTCTGGGGCGGAGCGCCCGCCGCTGTCTTCCACAAGGACGACCTGCGGGCGGAGAGCGCGGGTGAGACGTTCGGCCCGGCCCTCAGCAAGGCGCTGGCAGACGGCCGTACGCATGTCGCGGTGGTCCTCAACGCCATCGACGACCGGCTCGCGAAGGAGCAGAAGCTCGGCGACGGGTCCTGGCATGCGGCGCACATCCCGGGGCTTCTGGACCTGATGCGGGTCGCGGCGGAGCAGGGCATGGCCGTACTCATCACCAGTGACCACGGGCATGTGGTGGACCGGCACGGGGTAAAGGTCGAGGCCGGGTCGCCGCTGTCCGCCCGTCACCGAACTCCGGGTGGTGACACCGGCCCCGCGGAGATCGAGCTGCGAGGGAGTCGGGTCGTCGCGCCCGAGCCCGGCGCCTCGATCGTCGCTCTGTGGGATGCCGATTCCCGGTACACAGCCCGGAAGGCCGGCTACCACGGGGGCGCGTCAATCGCCGAATTCACCATCCCCGTCCTCGCGTTTCTGCCGTTCGGGGCCACCCCGCCACCGGCATGGCGGGAGCTGGGCGACCAGCGGCCCCTCTGGTGGCACCTGGGGGCGAGGGCGTCCCAGCCCGTGGCTGCCCCGGCGCCCCAGCCGACCGTATCCGCGAAGCGTCCGGCCAAGCAGAAGTCCAGCAAGGAGCAGGAGCGGCTGGCGCGTACCCACGACTCGCTGTTCGACGTCGCCCTCGTTCCGGCAGCGGAGCATGAGGACGCGCTGATGACTGCTGCCGTGGTCGACCCCGGCGACGCCCTGGTCGCGGCGCTGTTCGCATCGGAGACGTTCAAAGGTCAGCAGGAGCTGCTCGCGCGCAAGCCCCCCGAGGGCAAGCTGAAGCAGGCGATTCGCGCCCTGATCGATGCCGGTGGCACCCTGCCGGTGACGGCCCTGGCCCAGCGCGTGTCGTATCCGACGACACGAGCCGACGGGTTCGCCGCCATCCTGCGTCAGCTCCTCAACTACGACGGCGTACAGGTCCTGGAGACGCTGCCGGACGGCAGAACGGTCCGCCTCGACCTGCCCTTGCTGCGCGTGCAGTTCGACCTCGACTGACCGTCCCGTCCGCCCGATTTCCCGATCCTTCACGATGAGCCAGGAGCCATGAGCGCCAACGACCGTGTTCTGATCAACCAGATGATCGACGAGTGGCGGAACGCCCGGGCCGTCCCCCTGTCGTTCGATGCCGCCTTCGAACGGTTCGCAAGCGAACACGCATTGCACGGATTCGGCCTGTCGGAGGAGGAGATAGAGGCAGGCATCATCGGGGGCGGGAACGACGGCGGCGTCGACGGCGCGTACGTGTTCCTCGGCGGCCGGCTCCTGCACGAGGACAGCGAGATCTTCCAGCAGTCGTCGGCCGTGTCACAGGTGGAGGCCGGAACGCAGCTGACTCTGTGGCTCGTTCAGGCCAAGACGAGCCCCGCCTTTTCCGAGCTGGCACTGGACCGCGTGGCCGCCACCTGCAAGGACCTCCTGAACATGGAGGTCGACGAGAGTGCGGTGTCGATCCTCTACAACGAGGACCTCCTGGCCCGCTTCAAGCTGTTCCGCGAGGCTTTGAAGCGACTCGCGCACCGCCACCCGACGATGCTGATCAAGTTCTCGTACGTGACACGCGGCGAAGCCTCCGAGGTCCACGTCAAAGTGCAGACGAAGGCGAAGCTGCTGGAGGCGCAGCTCACCCAGGCGTTCGCCATCTCGACAGGCGAGGTGGAGTTCCTGGGCCCGGCCGAGCTCTGGAAGCGGGCCAGCACTCTTCCCTCCTACACCTTGGAGCTTCCGTATCGGGAGAGCATCACCCACGGCACCAGTCACATCGCGCTGGTCGGCCTGGGCGAGTACATCGACTTCCTCAGCGACGAGACCGGCACGATCAAGTCGCACATCTTCGACTGGAACGTCCGCGACTACCAGGGCAACGTCGAGGTCAACCGGGAGATCACCGCGTCTCTCCAAAAGGCCGACGCGCCCGAGTTCTGGTGGCTGAACAACGGCATCACGATCGTGTGCTCCCAGGCCACGTCGGTCGGCAAGCGCCTGAGTCTCTCCGATGTGCAGATCGTCAATGGCCTCCAGACCTCGTACACGCTCCACGAGACGTTGCGCGAGCTGTACGCCGCCGAGCCGAGCGACCCCGTCTTCGACCGGCTGGTGCAGGTGCGCATCCTCGTCACGGCCGATCAGGCGGCCCGCGATGCCGTGATCCGTGCCACCAACCGGCAAACCAGCGTGCCCGTCGCCTCCCTGCGGGCCACCGATGACATCCAGCGGCAGATCGAGTCGTACTTCTTCGAGCACGAGTGGTTCTACGACCGCCGCAAGAACTTCTACCGGAATCAGGGAAAGCCCGCCGACCGCATCATCAGCATCCCGCTCCTCGCCCAGTCCGTGATGGCGATGGCTCTGGGGCAACCCGACCATGCGCGCGCCCGACCGTCCAGCTTGTTGAAGTCGGACACGGACTACCGGCGGGTGTTCTCCGAGAAGACGGAGCTCCCCGTGTACCTCTGGCTCGCCAGGGCGCAGCGGCAGGTGGACGAGTTCCTCCAGTCGACCTCGGAGCCCGTCTCCCGCTCGGAGTACACCAACCTCCACTTCCATCTGGCCATGCTCGGTGCGGTCGATCTGGTCGGCCGTGTGTTCAACAGGCCGGACATGCTGGGCAACGCCGCCCGGGAGGACGTCTTCCCTACTCCCGCGCGTCTCGAGTCCCTGTGGACTTCGCTCCGCAAGCAGTTCGACCTCTTCCAGCAGGACCGGCAGTGGGGGCCGGACAAGACCGCGAAGAGCGCGGACTTCGTCGCCCACCTGACGACGACGCTCGGCTACGGCAGCCTGCGCCGACGATGACGCAACCGGGAGCCGGGTCCGTGGCGGATGGGAGAATGCGCGGGTGAGCGCTCCTCGTCCCACCGCCGTCTCCGCCGCTCGACGGCGCACCGCCATCGACGCCCTCCGGCGTGGAGCGGTCCCCGAGAGCGGCCTGGATCTGCTGGCCACGGGCCTCGACCGCTTCGAGTCCGCGCTCGACGCGGAGCTCGACGCGGTTGCCTCCGGTGCCTCGGTCTTCAAGGCCGTGCGCGGAGAGTACGGCTCGGGCAAAACCTTCTTCACCCGCTGGCTCGGCGAACGTGCCAAGCAGCGGAACTTCGCCGTCGCCGAGATCCAGGTCTCGGAGACCGAGACCCCGCTGCACAAACTGGAGACCGTCTACCGGCGGCTCACCGAGCGACTGGCGACGGCAAGCTTCACGCCGAGCGCCCTACGCCCCGTGGTGGACGCTTGGTTCTACGCACTGGAAGAGGACGCTCTCGCCGCCGGCGCCGACGAGCAGGACCTGGACGGCGAGGTGGAGCTGCTGCTGGCCGCCCGGCTGACGGAGGTCTCGCGCCACGCGCCGTCCTTCGCCACCGCCCTGCGCGGCTACCGCTCCGCACTTTCGGACGGCGACGAGGCGACGGCGGCAGCCGTCCTCGCCTGGCTCGGCGGCCAGCCCCATGTGGCCGCGGCGGCCCGGCGCTCCGCGGGCGTCCGCGGAGACCTCGACCACTTCGGAGCCCTGGGATTCCTCCAGGGGCTGCTGACCGTGCTCCGGGACTCGGGGCACCGGGGGCTCTTCGTCGTTCTCGACGAGGTCGAAACCCTCCAGAGGGTGCGTGCGGACGCACGCGACAAGGCTCTGAACGCACTCCGACAGCTCATCGACGAGGTCCACTCCGGCCGCTTCCCCGGCCTCTACCTCGTCATCACCGGAACGCCTGCCTTCTTCGACGGTCAGCAGGGTGTGCAGCGGCTCGCCCCACTCGCCCAGCGGCTGGCCACGGACTTCACGACGGATCCGCGCTTCGACAACCCGCGCGCGGTGCAATTGCGCCTGCCCGGATTCACCCAGGAGTCCCTGACCGGCCTCGGGGTGACCATCCGCGATCTGTACGCGTCCGGCGCCGCGGCCCCTGACCGGATCAAGAAGATGGCCGACGACGCGTATATCGCCGACCTCGCCCGTGCGGTGGGCGGATCGCTCGGCGGGAAGGTCGGCGTGGCACCCCGGCTCTTCCTCAAGAAACTGGTCGGTGACGTCCTCGACCGCATCGACCAGTTCGAGGACTTCGACCCGCGTCAGCACTACCGGCTGACGGTGACGAGTACCGAGCTGACCGATGTGGAACGGAACCTGGCTGCCGCGACGTCCGCCGACGGCATCGACCTGGAGCTGTGATGGCGCATGCCGCGGACCCTGTCGACCGGCTCGACCCTGTGGTCCTGCACCACGTGGTCAACACCCTCGGCTGGCCGGACCTCCGGCCTCTGCAGCGCGCCGCCATCGGCCCGGTGATGGACGGCGAGGACGCGGTGCTGCTCGCCCCCACGGCCGGTGGGAAGACCGAGGCAGCATGCTTCCCGATTCTCTCGGCCATGACCGCCGAAAACTGGACCGGCACCTCGGTCCTCTACCTCTGCCCCCTCAAAGCGCTCCTCAACAACCTGGTGACACGCGTCGACGGGTACGCGCAGTGGCTCGGACGCACCGCCGCCCTCTGGCACGGCGACACCAAGGAATCCCAGCGACGCCGGATCCGTACCGAAAGGCCGGACATCCTGCTGACCACGCCGGAGTCGCTGGAGGCCATGCTCATCGGCGTGAAGACCGACCACGCGCACATGCTGGGAGGTGTCAGGGCCGTCGTCGTGGACGAAGTACACGCCTTCGCGGGCGACGACCGCGGGTGGCATCTTCTGGCCGTCCTCGAGCGCCTGGAGCGAGTGACGGGACGTTCCATCCAGCGGATCGGGCTGTCCGCGACCGTCGGTAATCCGCAGCAGCTCCTCACCTGGCTGCAGGGCGCGAACACAGGACAGCGCGCCGGCAGGGTCGTGGCCCCTGACGTGTCGTGTGCCCGGACGGCGTCGCCACCGCCCGGAGACGTGGAGCTCGACTACGTAGGATCCCTCGACAACGCCGCCAAGGTCATCGCCGCCCTGCACAGGGGCGAGAAGCGGCTGGTCTTCTGCGACTCCCGGCGTCAGGTGGAGGAGCTGGGTGCAGCGCTCCGAGCGCGGGACGTCACCGTGTTTCTCTCGCACGCCTCTCTCTCCGCCGAGGAACGAGCCAGGTCCGAGCAGGCGTTCGCCGAGGCACGCGACTGCGCCATCGTCGCCACGTCCACCCTGGAGTTGGGCATCGACGTCGGCGACCTGGACAGGGTCATCCAGATCGACTCTCCTGCCACCGTCGCGTCCTTCCTCCAGCGAATCGGCCGCACGGGCCGACGCCCCGGTTCCGTCCGGAATTGCCTGTTTCTGGTCACCCAGAAGGAGACCCTGCTGCAGGCCGCCGCGCTGCTCCTGCTCTGGGGCCGAGGCTGGGTCGAACCTGTCGTCGCACCACCCGACCCGCGCCACCTGCTCGCCCAACAGCTCCTCGCCGTCACATTGCAGGAACACAAGCTGGGTGATCACCTGTGGTCGGAGCAGTGGAACGGCCTCGCCCCCTTCGACCGCTCGGCCGCCCCCGTCCTGCGCCATCTCGTGGAGGAGGGCTTCCTGGAGTCCGACGGCGGCATGCTGTTCATCGGCCAGGAGGCCGAACGCCGCTTCGGACGAAGGCACTTCATCGAGCTGACGGCGTCATTCACCGCGCCACCCCAGTTCACCGTCCTGTCCGGACGGACGGAGATCGGCCGGATGGATCCCGCCGTCCTCACCGAGGAGCGGCGGGGCCCCCGCAGACTCCTGCTTGCGGGCCGCAGCTGGCAGGTGACGTTCATCGACTGGGGACGCAAGAGGGTCTTCGTCGAGCCGGTCGAGAGCGGCGGAATCGCCAAGTGGTCGAGCGGGTCGGTCGCCGGCCTGTCTCACGCACTCACACGCGCGATGCGCGAGGTCCTGCTCGGCGCGACTCCGCCCGTGGCACTCACCCGCAGAGCCGAGGTCTGCTTGCAGGAGTGGCGCGTCGCGGATGCCCCCCACCTGGCCCACCCGGACGGCACGCTCGTGGTGCGGAAAGGGAACGACGTCCGCTGGTGGACATGGGCGGGTTACCGCGCCAACGCGACACTCGGCGCAACACTGGGGGATATCGCCGACCCCGTCCAACGTCCCACCGACTGCTTCGTCCGGCTTCGGGAAGATCTGACCCAGGAGATGTGGAAGAGCGCACTCAAGTCCGCCGAGACCGGTCCGGCTCTCGTGCTTCCGGACGTCGATCAGCGTGCGGTGGCAGGCCTGAAGTTCTCCGCCGCCCTGCCCTTGCGTCTTGCAACGGCAACGGTCGCGGCACGACTGGCCGACTTCGAAGGAGCACGCGCAGCGCTCTCGGAGCGGACCAGATTTCAGTCGGCATAGTCGCGCCCCGGTTCACGCGTTAATCAGGCACGAGCAACTCGCCGATGCACTAATGTTGTTTGCGCTGCGCGCCTTCCCGGAGGGTACGTCAGCGGTGTTCAGTTGCCGATTCTCGGCCGTGAAACCCAGGAGTGGTTTCCCTCGCGTCCCGTACGTGGGGTGAGTGCGGATGCCCGGTAGGGCAGTCCCTGCCATTCCGATTTCACGCCGAGGAGTGGTGTTCATGATCCCCGTCGAGTACAAGCCTGCGCGTCGTAACCGGTTTCGCACGATCCTGGTCGACGTCAGCGTGAGTGTCGTCGCCAATCTCGTGGTGACGGCCCTGACGGCAGCGGCGCACCTAGTCTTCTGACTCGGTCAAGTGGCGGGCCCGGAGAGCCCGCCACTCCATCCTTCTGTGCGCCCACCGTCAGAAGAGCCTCAGGTCAGCCTCGTACACTCCTTCGGATGAGCGGTTTCTCCGGCTACGTCGTCCTCGTCGCGGCCGGGGCAGATGCGGTCGGCGGGCTTCTTGCGGCAAGTTCTCCCACGTGGGGCGGAGGCCGTGAATCGCCACCTCGCCGACGAGTTCCTTGAGGTAGGCACGTGTTTCCGCATCCGTGGAGTACAGGACCGTCGCTCGGCTGGCCCTGGTCATCAGCACGTGGTAGGCGTGGCGTACGAGCCGGGCGAAGTCGTCGTCGTCGACGCTGGCGGGCTTCACCTTCGGATCAAACGATCCGGGTACGGCGACGCGTTTGACGCCGGACTCCGGGTCGTGACGCTCCTTGCCTCGCCGAAACGCCCACTTTCCTTCACGACGCACCATGTCCTCGCCCATGATCACACCGCACCAGTCCCATTCAAGGCCCTGCGCCGTATACACGCAGCCGATTTGATCAAGGCCGTTCTCGTGCACAGACCAGATCCTGGACGGAGGTGCGCTGTTCTCACAGAAACTGTCGCTGTCCGCATTCCACGGCCGGTGCCAGCTTCCGATACGGACGTCGGCCTCCAGCCGCTTGCTTTTCCCTTGCGGCTTTGTCCACGGCCAGCAATAGCCCGCGACCATGCGCGCCGAGGCGCCGGCCAGCGCTTCGGCGCGGATGATCTGTTCAAGTTCCTCCGGAGTGTCCGCCACCTCGATGTGCATCAGCCCATCCGGTGTCCACTGCTCGGGTGTCTCGTCCGTGACTCCCAAGACTGCTTGCACCCAGCGGATGTAGGCATCGCTACCGCCGCAACGGAACTGCTCCCGCAGCGCATATCTGACGAGTGTGGCGTCGTGCCGGTCGGCCGCCTCCTCGATCAGTTTCACGGTGCCCACTTCGTTCGGCCGCACGGACTGGGCCTCGTCCAGAAAGAACACGGTCAAGCGGGACGCTGCGAACAGCTCGTCCACCTGCGGCCCGGTGCCCTGCTCCTCGGGCTGCCAGAATCGGCTCGTGGACCGGTCACGCAGACGGTGCGCTTCGTCACAGATCAGTACGTCCAGAGGCGGATCAGGCGGAGTGACGAAGTTCCGGAAGTAGGTGAACGAATCCCGGAACTCGCGATCTCCGTAGCCGACATGTTCCTGCATGGCACCATTGAAGGCTCTGCTGCCACTGGCGTAGTTCACCGTGCGGCCCCGGGACTCCAATTCAGCTTTCATCTGCAGGCCGATGGCACTCTTTCCCGTTCCGGCGCCACCGGTTACCAGAAACACCACGCGACGCTCGTCCGGAATAAGAGCAGGCGCGTTTGGATCCGGTAGGACTTTGGAAGCGGTTTCAAGGATCTGGTCGGCGACCTCCTTCTGCCGCCCTCGCAGAGTGAAGACGGTGTCGGCACCGCGCGACCAGATCATGGCATCCAAGAGGGGGGTATTGCGCAGCCCCATGCCTTGCAGCAAGATCTCCGCGACCGAGGACGCTCCCTCCTTCGCGAAACTCCTCCGGAGATCCGAGAGGAGCTGCTCACGGCAGTCACTCGTGTAGATACGGGCGTACGCCCCGGTCGGCGCGTCCACCTCAAGGAGTGGGCGAACGGATTCTTCCGTCGCATTGTGCAGGTAGGTAAATCCTGCGCACTCGAATGCGAACCCCTGGAACGGCCCCCGGCCGCTCGTGAACGCCTCGTAGTACTCTCGCAACTGCAGAGCCGGGTGGGCCTTTGCCCCCATACCTCGCACGTACACCAGGTCCGCGGTGGCTTGTTCCACCCTGGTGACCCTCGACCAACGCTTCAGTTCAACCAACTGAACGGAGGGCCGGTTCGCCTCAGGATGGCGGCCCACGAGGACGACATCAATCAGCCGCGGGGCACCCGCGCGGTTCGACTCGTCGAGAGTGGCGGCACATTCGACGATCATCTCCACGTTCCCCCGGCCCGCAGCCACCAGATCGTTCGCCAGACTCACCAAGCTCTCCGCCCACGCGGATCGCTCGCTGAGCGAGGCATCGGCACCACGGAAGTACCGCCACCGCGCAGCGAGATGCGGCACCATCAGACGCCGCGCATTGAGGGTGAGCAGATCTTGCGCCGACATTTTCAGCAGGAGCATGGACACGAGGTGGTTCCCCCAGGGCACGAGTAACTCGTGCGGATGGGGGCATGTCCTCGCGAGGAAGCCCGTCGGGCCGCAATTCTTACCAGTGATCTTACTGAACGGGGCAGCCGCTTGGAGATGTGACGATCGACAGCGCGTAGGTCCTACCCGCTCCAACCAACTCGGGCGCAGGGCGCTGCTGAGGACGCGACACCGTGGCCCGCACTGACGCATGCGCACCAAATCCCCCGTGGTACAGGCTGCACAGCACCGAAAGTGTGGTCGTAGGCGAAGGGGCACCGGGCACTGTTTCTGGGACACCGTCTGCATCAGCGAAGGTCCGTTCGCGCAGGTCAGGGCATTCGCTGCCCCTTCCCCGAGACATCTGAACGGCGAAGCAGCCGCACCCTGTCTGACGGGTGTCCAGACAGTGCTGGTGCTCCTCTCCTGCACGGCAGGTATGACGCGGAGGGCGGTGCGTCCGTCAGTCAGTCAGTCAGTCAGTCACGGTCGAGGACACGCGGCCGGAGCTGGGCGGCCGCAGGTGCGCGGCCGGGGCTGGGCGGCCCCGCGAGGTGGGCCGCTCGATGAAGCTGCCGTCGACCCGTTCGGGGCCCGCTCCGGTCACGGGCCAGTTGGCGTCCGGCTCTTGAGGAAGTGTTCACTCCCGGGCGGGCGAGCGGGCGACAGGCGACGCCCACGGCCGGCCGGGTGACGGCGTGCGGTCGGCATCGCGGACGACACCGCACGGCGCCACCACCGGCGTGGGCTGCCGGCCCCCGGGGCGCGACACGCGCGAGTCACGTGGGGATCGCGGGAGACAGCCACTGAGACATGCCGTCACTTCTTGAAGCGCTTGCCACCTGGTGTGCGTGGACGAATTCCGCGCGTTCTCCCCGTGTCGCCGAATTCCGGGCGGCAGGCCCGTCTTCCTGCGGCGGAGCGCCCGGCCGCGCGACCGGCGGCTCGCCGCGCCGCATACGGCCGGGGAGTCGCCGCGGGGCTTGGTACGGGCCCTGCGTACTGGGTGACCTGGGGTGGGACCCATGGGTGCGCCGCCAGGCCGGTCGGGCGCCGAAACACCCCTGACACATGCGCGCATGGCGCGAATCGCACGGCCGACCGCGCGTCCCTTCCTACGCTCGACCCCGCAATGTTCGAGAAGTGAAGGGATGATCTCCGGTGCAGCGCTTGAAGCGTTCAACCAACCGTATGGCCATAGCCGTCCTCTCGACGGCTGCCGCCTGCTTCGCGCAGACGATCGGCGGCACCAGCGCGGTCGCCGCCCCGGCCGAAGCGACGCCTTCCTGCCTCCAGCACTCGACGAGCTGGCGCTACACGTTCGTCACCAACGACTGCGCCTCCACCCAGCACGTCACGGTCGAGTACCGCGACGGCACCACCGTTCCCTGCCGGACGGCGGAGCCGGGCGACACGGTGACCTTCCCCGGCTACGGCACCGGGGGCAACGAGGTTCTCGGCGTCGCCCCCTGCTCCACCGTCTCACCCTGAGCGGCCCTTCCGGCCACCGCGAGAACGTCAGGTCACCTGACATTACTGCCGTTCCCGTGCCGGAGGTTTCCATGACCATGGAGTTCGCCCGTCCGTACCGCTCGCACTCCCACATACCGGCCGAACCCGGCAGGCCGTACTTCATCGAGAAGGGGATGGGCGACCGGGCCCACCTCTTCGGTGACCTCGTCACCGTCTGCGCGGGCGGCGAACAGACCGAGAACACCTTCAACTTCTTCACCGTCGAGGGCCCGAAGGGCGACGTCATCCCGGCGCACCTCCACCCCGACACCTACGAGGTCTTCTACATCACCGACGGCGCGGTGCGGCTGTTCGTGGAGGACCTGGAGGGCGAGCAGCACGAGAAGGTGCTCACCGTCGGCGACTTCGGCTTCGTACCGAAGAACTGTCCGCACGCCTACCGCATCGAGCGGCACCACAGCCGGGTCGTCGGTGTGGCCGCCGGACCGGGCGGGACCTTCGAGCGGTTCTTCGAGAGCCTCGGGACCCCGACCGACGAACCCGGCCTCCCCCCGGAGCCGTACGTGCCCGAGCCGCACAAGTTCGGCACCGTGCCGCACCGGTACGACGTGCGGTTCCTGCCCGGCCACCAGTGGCGCACCGGGAGCTGATTCCGGCGGCTCGCGCCTGCGGCCTGCTCGGCCTGCTCGGCCGGGTGGCGCGAGAACCGCCCCTGCTCACATGGTGACCGACCACCCGCCATGATCCCGCGCGGTCCCGCCGGGCGGCGGCCTCCTTCACGCCGGTCGGTGAGGGGCACCGTGCGCTGGGCCGGGGCTCACCGCGCCCGCGCCTGCTCCGCCTGGCCGGGCCGGGCCGGTGCGCGTCGGCCTCCACAAGCGAGCGGTCGCCGCGCCCGCGCCCGGCTGGTCCGCCGCCGCACAGCGCGCGGAGCCGCGCCCCCGTCACGCCCGCGCCACCCTCGCGCCCCTCGTGAGGTACCGGCCCCGCCGGCCGCCCCGACGCCACCCCGATCCCGGAGAGAGGCTCCCTTGCTTCCCGCGCCCGACCTCGCCGCGTTCCTCGCCCCGCCCGCCCACGCGCGGCTGCCTCTCCCGCCCGCCGCGCACCCCGAGCCGGGGTGCGGCTGTTGCGCGGCGTCCCGTACGCCCCTCGTCCCAGGGTCCGCCCCCTCGAACTCGACCTGTGGCTGCCCGACGAGCCCCGGGGCCCCCTGCCGGTCGTCGTCTTCGTCCACGGCGGCGGCTGGCGCACCGGCACGCGTACGGAGATGGGGCCCGCCTTCCGCCACTGGCGCCCCGGTCCCTTCTCCCGGCTCGCGCGGGCCGGGTTCGTCGTCGCCAGCCTCGACTACCGGCTCAGCGGCGAAGCCGTCCACCCGGCCCAGCTGGAGGACGTCATCGCCGGCCTGGTCTGGCTGGACGAACGAGCCGGCGAACTCGGTGTCGACACCACGCGCACACCGTGGCCTGGGGTGAGTCCGCCGGCGCCCACCTCGCCTCCCTGCTCGCCCTCTCCCGCCCGGTGCGCGGCTGCGTCTCGTGGTACGGGCCGACCGATCTGACCACCCTGCCCGGGCAGTCCCGGCCCGGGACCTACGACGCGGCCGACCCCACCACGCGTGAGGCGTTGCTGCTCGGGGCGGCGATCAGCGAGGCACCCGCTCTCGCCCGGGCGGCCAGTCCGGTCGCCCATGTGTCGGCCGGCGCGCCGCCGTTCCTCGTCCTGCACGGCACCGACGACTCGCTCATCCCCCTGGCCCAGGGCGCGCAGTTCGCCGCCGCCCTGCGCGAGGCGGGGGCCGGGTCGACTTCCGGCCCGTGCCGGGCGCCGACCACGGGTGGGCCGGCCTGCCGGAGGATGCCGTCGAGCGGTGCTTCACCGACTCGCTCCAGTTCGCCCGCGCGTGCACGGCGGGCTCCGAGCGGGCGGTGACCTAGCGGGCGGCTCCCGAACGCGGGCGGTCTCCGAGCGCGGGCGGTCCCCGAGCGCGCAGGGTCGAGCGCGCAGGGTCGGGCCGGCGGCGTCCGAGCGGTGAGCCGGCGCGGCACCCGGTGTTCACGGCGTGGGCCTGAGCTCCCTCCCCGGAGCGCGCTCCCGGTCGGTGGCTGCGGTCAGGGCCTCGGGGCCCGGGCCCGCGGGGTGGAGCGGTCAGCCGCTCCTCTCCGCCCACAGCGAGCGCACGTGTCCCAGGTGCCGGGCCATGCACGCCTCCGCCGCCGGCGCGTCGCCCGAGAGCATCAGGTCGAGCAGCTCGTGGTGTTCCTGTGCCGAGGCGACCAGCAGGCCGCGCTCGGCGAGGGCGGTCAGGCCGTAGAGCCGGGCACGCTTGCGGAGGTCGCCGACCGTCTCGACCAGGCGGTCGTTGCCCGAGAGGGCCAGCAGCGTGAGGTGGAAGCGCCGGTCGGCGTCGAGGTAGCGGATGAGGTCGTGGTCGCGGGCGCTGGCGACGATCTCCTCAGCGACCGGCCGCAGCTCCTCCAGCCGCTCACGGTCGGCCGAGGCGGTGAGGGAGCCGATGGTCGGCACCTCGATCAGCGCGCGCAGTTCGGTGTACTGGTCGAGGTCGCGCTCGCTGACCTCGGTGATCCGGAAGCCCTTGTTGCGTACCGGCTCCACCAGGCCCTCGCCCGCCAGGTCGAGCATCGCCTCCCGCACGGGTGTGGCGGAGATGCCGAAGTCGGCGGCGAGGGTCGGGGCGGAGTAGACCGTTCCGGGCTGGAGCTCGCCGGCGATCAGGGCGGCGCGCAGGGCGTGCGCCACCTGGTCGCGCAGGCGTTTCTGGCTGGTGATGAGGTTCTTCAGGTGCCGGCCTGCCATGCGCCGCCTCCCGGGGTCGTAGGGATGGGGATCGTCGGCGATCAGAGGAGGAAGCCCGCCGGAAAGGGGTCGTCCGGATCGAGGAGATACTGGGCGATGCCGGTGATCCAGGCGCGGCCGGTGATGGCGGGGACGACCGCGGGCAGGCCGCCGACCGTCGTCGTGCCGGTGAGCCGCCCGGTGAAGTGCGTACCGATGAAGGACTCGTTGACGAAGTCGCGCCCGAGCGGCAGTTGTCCGCGTGCGTGGAGCTGGGCCATGCGGGCCGAGGTGCCGGTGCCGCACGGCGAGCGGTCGAACCAGCCCGGGTGGATGGCCATGGCGTGCCGGGAGTGGGCGGCGTCCGAGCCGGGGGCGGTGAGGTAGACGTGCTTGACGCCGCCGATGGACGGGTCCTCGGGATGGACGGGGCGGTCGCCGGCGTTGATGGCGTCCATGACGGCGAGCCCGGCTCTCAGCAGGTCGTCCTTGCGGGACCGGTCGAAGGGCAGCCCCAGGGCGTCCAGTTCGACGAACGCGTAGAAGTTCCCGCCGTACGCCAGGTCGTAGGCGACCTCGCCGTGTCCCGGGACGTCGGCGGTGCGGTCCAGGGCGACGCAGAAGGCGGGGACGTTGGTGAGGGTGACGGACCTCGCCGCGCCGTCCTCGACCCGGACGTCGGCGGAGACGAGCCCGGCGGGGGTGTCGAGGCGGACGGTGGTGACCGGCTCGGTGACGGGCACCATGGCGGTCTCCACCAGCACGGTGGCGACCCCGATGGTGCCGTGCCCGCACATCGGCAGCAGCCCGGAGACCTCGATGAACAGGACGCCGTAGTCGGCGTCCGGCCGGGTCGGGGGTTGCAGGATCGCGCCGCTCATCGCGGAGTGGCCGCGCGGCTCGTACATCAGCAGGGTGCGCAGGTGGTCGAGGTGGTCGATGAAGTGGCGGCGCCGTTCGGCCATGGTGGCGCCGGGGATGGTGCCGACCCCGCCGGTGATGACGCGGGTCGGCATGCCCTCGGTGTGCGAGTCGACGGCGTGGTAGGCGTGGCGGGTCCGCATGGTCAGGCGAGCCCTTCCGCCAGTGCCTTCTCGGTGGCGGCGCGGACCACGGCGGCGTGCGCGTCGGTGAGCGGGGCGCGGGGTGGGCGGCACGCCCCGCCGTGGTACCCGGCGATGTCCATGGACATCTTGATGGCCTGGACGAACTCGGGCCTGGAGTCCCAGCGCAGCAGCGGGTGCAGGGCGCGGTAGAGGGGCAGGGCGGTGTCCAGGTCGTGGGCGGCGGCGGCCCGGTAGAGGGCGACGGAGGCGGCCGGCAGGGCGTTGGGGTAACCGGCGATCCAGCCGACCGCACCGGCCAGGGCCAGTTCGAGCAGCACGTCGTCGGCGCCGGCCAGCAGGTCGAGCCCGGGCGCCAGTTCGGCGATCTCGTAGGCGCGGCGCACGTCGCCGCTGAACTCCTTGACGGCCACGATGCTGCCGTCGCCGTGAAGTCGCGCGAGCAGCTCCGGGGTCAGGTCGACCCGGGTGTCGAAGGGGTTGTTGTACGCGACGACCGGCAGGCCCGCCCTGGCCGCCTCGGCGTAATGGGCCCGTACGGAGGCGGCGTCGGCGCGGTAGGCGTTGGGCGGCAGCAGCAGGACGGACACGGCCCCCGCCTCCGCCGCCTGCTCGGTCCACCGGCGGGCTCCGGCGCTGCCGTACGCGGCGACGCCGGGCATCACGCGGGATCCGTCGCCCGCCGCCTCGACGGCGACCCGCACGACCCGGGCGCGCTCGTCGTCGTCGAGCGTCTGGTACTCGCCGAGCGAGCCGTTGGGCACGACCCCGTCGCAGCCCGCGGCGACGAGCCGGGTGACGTGCTCGGCGTAGGCGTCGTAGTCGATGGTGAGGTCGTCGCGCAGCGGCAGGGCGGTGGCGACCATGACACCGTGCCAGGGGTGGGGGCGCTGGTTCATCGTTCGGCTCCTGGTGGTTGTGCCAGCTGACTGAGCGGTACGGGGCAGGAGAGCGGGCGCCGGTCGGGGGCGGGGTCCTCCCCCGCGAGGCGGGCGACGGCAGGTCCGCACACGCGGCCCTGGCACCAGCCCATTCCGGCGCGGGTGAGCAGTTTGACGCTGCGGGCGTCCCGGGCGCCCAGGTCGGTGACGGCTTCGCGGACGCGGTCGGCGGTGACCTCCTCGCAGCGGCACACCTCGGTGGTGCCGTCCATCCAGTCGGTCCAGCCGGGGCCGGGCCGGTGGGCGGCGGCCATCGCGTCGGCGAAGGCCCGCAGGCGGGCGCGGCGGCGGGCGAGGGCGGTGCTGTGCCGTCCGGCGACGGAGAGTGCGGCGATCTCCCCCTCCGTGCGGGCGAGTCCGGCGCCGCCGGTGCCGCAGGTCTCGCCGGCCGCCCAGATGCCCGGTACGGAGGTGCGCTGCTCGGCGTCCACTTCCAGGGCCGGGGTCCCGTCGGGGGTGCGGCGGGTGGCGCAGCCGAGTCCGGTGGCGAGTTCCAGCTGCGGTACGAGGCCGTGGCCGACGGCGAGCACGTCGCACGGGATGCGGCGGCCGGTCCCGGGGAGGGGGCGCCAGTCGGCGTCGAGCCGGGTGACGGTGACGGCCTCGACGCGGGTGGTGCCGTGGGCGGCGGTGACCGCGTGCCGTGTGAGGAGGCGGGTGGCGCGGCGGAGGAGAGCGCCGCCGTGCAGGGCGCCCTGGGCGAGCTTGGCCGGGTTGCGGGCGAGGGCGGCAAAGTGCCGGGCGTACGCGGTGTAGCCGGCCGCCTCGACGAGGGCGGGGACCCGGGCCCCGGCGGCGGCGAGTGTGGTGGCGACGGCGAGCAGCAGGGGCCCGCTGCCCGCGACGACGATCCTTCCCCGGGCTCCCGGCTCCGATCGGGCAGGCGACGCTCCTGTGCCGGGGAGGGCGAGTCCGCCCTTGAGCATCGCCTGGGCGCCGCCCGCCCCGACGACACCGGGCAGTGTCCAGCCGGGGAAGGGCAGCTGGCGTTCGTACGCGCCGGTGGCGAGGAGCACGGCGCGGGCGCGGACGGCGGCGGGGGCCTCGCCGGGGCCCACGACGGCGTGCAGCAGCCAGGTGTCGCCGTCGGGTACGACCGTCCAGACGTGGTGGGCGGGCAGGTGGGTCACGCCGTTCAGCCGGCGTACCAGCCGGCGCGCCGCGCGGGGCACGGGGCCGCCCGCCGCGTGCCGGTGGATCTGGCCGCCCACCCGCTCGCCCGCGTCCAGCAGGGTGACGCGCAGCCCGAGCCGGGCGGCGGTCGCGGCGGCGGTGAGCCCGGCGGGCCCGGCGCCCACGACGGCGAGGTCAGCGGTCATGGCCGGTGCCCCGCTGCGTGGTGACCGTGTCGCCGGGGCGGGCGGGCAGGAGGCAGGCGCGCTGGTTGGGGCGGCCGTTGACGGTGGCCAGGCAGTCGTAGCAGGTGCCGATCCCGCAGAACGCGCCGCGCGGGGCGCCGCCGTGCCGGGTGGTGCGCCAGGCGAGGACGCCCGCGTTCCACAGGGCGGCGGCGACGGACTGGCCCGGCAGGGCGGTGATGGTCCGGCCGTCGAAGGTGAGCGTGAACGGCGCGGGGGTCGGCGGGCGGTTTCTCACCAGGTGGCTCCTTCCGTGTCGTCGAAGCGGTCGGGGCGGAAAGGCTCCGTGTCCAGGGGCGGTGGTTCGCCGCGCAGCGCGGCCGCGACGAGCAGGCCGGTCGCCGGGGCGAGGCCGATGCCGGCGCCCTCGTGGCCGCACGCGTGGTAGAGGCCCGGGACGCGGGGGTCCGCGCCGATGGCCGGGAGGTGGTCGGGCAGGTAGGGGCGGAAGCCGTGGTACGTACGGATGGCGCGTACGCCGGAGAGCACCGGGAACAGGGCGATGGCCTGTGCCGCGAGCCGCCGCAGCGCCTCCGTGGACACCGTCCGGTCGAAGCCGACGCGCTCGCGGGTGGCGCCGATCAGGACCGTCCCGGCGGGGGTGCCCTCGACGACGGCGGAGGACCGCAGGTCCGCCGAGTCGCTGGCGACGCCGGCGATGTAGTCCGCCGCGTACACCTTGTGGCGCACCAGGCGGGGCGGCAGCGGTTCGGTGACGAGGACGAAGCCGCGCCGGGGCAGGACGGGGAGGCGGACGCCGGCCAGTCCGGCGAGGGCTCCACCCCAGGTGCCGGTGGCGTTGACGACGGCGGGGGCGTGGAGGTCGCCGCGCGTGGTGCGGACGCCGCGGACGGCGCCGCGCCGGTCGGTGAGCACGGCCGTGACCTCCTCGCCGAGCCGGACGTCCGCCCCGGCGGCGCGCAGGAGTCGGGCGGTGGCCATGGCGGGCTGTACCTGGGCGTCCTGCGGGTAGTGGAAGGCGCCGGTGAGGCCGGGGGCGAGGTGCGGTTCGAGGTCGCCGAGGCCGTCGCCGGGGATCTCGTGCGCCTCGACGCCCGCCCTCGCCTGTCCTTCGGCGAAGGCGCGCAGTGTGGTGAGGGCGGCCCCGTCGTGTGCGACGACGAGACCGCCCTTGCGCTCGTACTCGATCTCCGGTGGGAGCGTCTCGGCGAGTTCGCGCCACAGTCGGGTGGACAGCAGCGCGAGGTCGAGCTCGGGGCCCGCCTCCTTGTCGGAGACGAGCAGGTTGCCTTCTCCGGCACCTGTGGTGCCGGCCGCGACGGGACCGCGGTCGACGACGGTGACGGTGAGGCCGGCACGGCTCGCGTAGTAGGCACAGGCCGCTCCGATCACTCCGGCTCCGACGATCACGGCGTCCGGCACATCACTCACGTGTCTCGTGGGCACGGCAGTAACATTTCACATACTACAACCACTGTACAGGCCGTTGTCCGTCAACTCCCTTGTCCACAGGGTCACTTCAGCCCCGCCGGGCACCTTCGCACCTGTAGTCCGCGGCGCCCGAGTCGGTGAACGCCTCCGGCACGCGGCGTGTCACCTCATCGAGGGCGTACGGAGCGGCGGTGGCCGCCGGGTACGCCGGTGTCCGGAGCCCAGGGGCCCGGGGGCCGGTCGGCCGCCCGCCCGCCGGGGGCGGGGGTGGGTTCCGGGGCGGACCCGGGCGCGGTGGCGAGTCGTTCGACATCGTCGTGGGGATGGTCAGGGGTGGTCACCGGCGGGGGTGGTCAGGCGCGGACACGGCGCCTGGGCCTGGGCGGTCGGTGCGAGCTGACCCGCCGCGCCGAGCAGCGTCACGGTGACGACGGCCGCGGCCAGGGCTCTGCGTACAGGGCGGGGGCTGCTTGTGGATCGCTGGGACACCTGCGGCTCCTGGGTCGGAGGTGGGGAGTGGTCCGTTCAGCGGTGCGCACGGTCGGCGGCCGGATGTGACAGGCGCGTGCCACTGCCGTGTGACGCGCAACGTAATAATGTGACATTGCACTGACAACCCTTCGGCGCCCGCGGGATCCGGAGCGCCCGCTTCCTCAGTGCCTCACACGTCGGCGATCAGGGCGTACCGCTCGTCCTCCACCGGCCCGCCCCACAACTCCGCTTCATCACCGAGGGGTTCGACACGGACCCCGCCGCCGGCCAGCGGGCGCACCGCCTCGGCCAGCTCCCCGGCCCCGACGCCGCCGCACCACGGCAGCGTGTCCGCCCCGGCCACGTACGGCCGGCCGCCGCTCCGGTCCGCCTCACGCCACCGACCCTCGATCAGCACCAACCGGCCTCCTGGCCGAAGCCGGTTCACCCACGCGCGCAACGCCGACTCCGGGTCGGGCAACGTCCACAGCAGGTGGCGGCAGAGCACGACGCCGAACCGCTCCTCCCCCGTCGGGAGTTCCATGGCGTCGCCGGCCAGGAACCGGCCCGCCCGCCCGGCGGCCGCGAGCTTGCCCCGGGCCCGCTCGACCATGCGGGGCGCCAGGTCCACGCCGGTCACCCGGTGTCCGTCCTCGGCCAGCAGCAGGGAGAGCGAGCCGGTGCCGCAGCCCACGTCGAGCACATCGGCCGGTTCGGCCGGCAACCACGACCGCAGCCGCCGCGCCCAGGCGGCGCGGGTCGGGGCGGCGCCCAGGCCGTGGTCGGCCTCACCGTCGAAGGACGCGGCGGCGGCGTCCCAGTAGGCGGCGATCAGGGCACGCCGGTCGGCACGCGGACCGGTACGGGGATCGGCACTGGCACCGGTACGGGGATCGGCACTGGGACCGGCACTGGCACCGGTACGGGGATCGGCACTGGCACCGGTACGGGGATCGGCACGGCGTTCGGTCATGACCTCGATGCTGCCAGCCACCACTGACAGTCAGTCGAGGACCGCGAACCCGTCCAGCTCCACCAGCGCCTGTTCGTCCCAGAGCCGGGCGGCACCGATCACAGCCATCGCCGGGTACACGCGGCCCGCCAGCCGCCGCCAGACGCCGCCCAGTTCGGCGGCGTGCGCCCGGTAGTCGGCGACGTCCGTGGCGTACACCGTGACCCGGGCGAGGTCGGCGGGGGTGCCACCCGCCGCCTCGAGGGCGGTCAGCAGGTTGCCGAGTGCCGTCTCGAACTGTTCCGGCAGGGTCTCCCCCACCACGCGCCCGTCGCCGTCGAGGGCGGTCTGGCCGGCGAGGAAGACGAGGCGGGAGCCGGTGGCGGTGACGGCGTGGGAGAAGCCGGAGGGCGGGGACAGCCCGGCCGGGTTGAGGCGTTCCAGGCTCATGACGCGTACAGCTCCTTCGCGATGACGGTGCGCTGGACCTCGGTGGCGCCCTCGTAGATGCGCGGCGCGCGCACCTCCCGGTAGAGGTGCTCCAGCAGGTGTCCGCGTTGCAGGGCGCGGGCGCCATGGAGCTGGACGGCGGCGTCGACGACGTACTGGGCGGTCTCGGTGGCCAGCAGCTTGGCCATGGCGGCCCGCTTCGGCACGTCGGTGGCGCCCGCGTCGTACGCCGCCGCCGCCGCGTACACCAGCAGGCGGGCGGCCTCCGTCCGGGTCGCCATCTCGGCCACCTGGTGGGAGACGGCCTGAAGGTCCTTCAGCACGCCACCGAAGGCGGCCCGTGCGGCGGTGTGGGCCAGCGTCGCGTCCAGAGCCGCCTGGGCCATGCCGACCGCGAAGGCGCCGACGCTGGGCCGGAAGAGGTTGAGGGTGGTCATGGCGACGCGGAAGCCCCGGTCCACCTCCCCCAGGACGTCTTCGGGGCCGACCGGGACGCCGTCGAGGAGCAGGCTGCCGATGGGGTGCGGGGAGAGCATGTCCAAGGGGCTTCCGGTGAGGCCCGGCCGGTCGGCGGGCACGAGGAAGGCGGTGACGCCCCGCGCCCCGGCACCCGGGGTGGTGCGGGCGAAGACGGTGTAGAAGTCCGCTTCGGGCGCGTTGGAGATCCAGCGCTTCTCGCCGGCCAGCCGCCAGCCGGCACCCTCCGGCACCGCTTCCAGGGCGAGCGCCGCCGCGTCCGAGCCCGCGTCCGGCTCGCTGAGCGCGAACGCGGCGACCGCGCGGCCCGCCGTCACCTCCGGAAGCCGGCGTGCCCGCTGCTCGGCGGTCCCGAAGGCGGCGACCGGGTGGGCGCCGAGTCCCTGGAGGGCGAGGGCCGTCTCCGCCTCCGTACAGGTCTGGGCGAGTGATTCGCGCATCAGGCACAGGTCGAGGGCGCCCGCGCCGAAGAGGCGCCCGATCAGGCCCAGTTCGCCGAGCGCGGCGACGAGCGGGCGGTTGACGTGGCCCGGCTCGCCCTTCTCGGCGAGCGGCCGCAGGCGTTCGGAGCCCAGAGCTCGCAGCTCGGCACACCAGGCGGTCTGGACCGGATCGAGTGAGAATACGGGCATTCGTGCCCCCTCAAAGTCATCTATCGCGGGCCGTTGACTGTCGTCACATGAACGATACGCTCGATGAGCGTTCCCACCACGACAAGGGGGCGAACCATGGAGCTCACGCCATCGGCGCATCGTGACACCTTCGCCCGGGACCATCTGCCACCGCGCGAGCAGTGGCCGGAACTCCTCTTCGACCTCCCGGAACTGCGCTACCCCGACCGGCTCAATTGCGGGGCGGAACTGCTGGACCGCACGGTGGAACGGTTCGGCGCGGACCGGCCGGTCTTCCGGGACGGCGCGGGCCGCGTCTGGACGTACGGCGAGCTGCGCAGCCGCGTCGACGGGATCGCCCAGGTGCTCGCCCACGACCTGGGCGTCGTCCCCGGCAACCGGGTGCTGCTGCGCGGGCCCACCACACCGTGGCTGGCCGCCTGCTGGCTGGCGGTGATGAAGGCGGGGGCGGTCGCCGTCACCGTCCTGGCGGGGGCGCGCGCACCGGAGCTGGCCGTCATGTGCCGGATGGCCCGCGTCGGCCACGCCCTGTGCGACGTCCGGGCGGTGGACGACCTGGTGAGGGCGGAGGTGCCCGGACTGCGGATCACCGCGTACGGCGGTGACGCGCCCGGGGACCTGCTGCGCCTCGCGGCCCGGCACCCCGGCGCCTACGAGGCGGTCGACACGGCGGCCGACGACGTCGCGCTGATCGCGTTCACCTCGGGGACGACCGGACGGCCCAAGGGGTGCATGCACTTCCACCGCGATGTGCTGGCCGTCGCCGACACGTTCTCCGCGCGCGTGCTGCGCCCAAGCCCGGACGACCTGTTCGCGGGCAGTCCGCCGCTCGGGTTCACCTTCGGGCTGGGCGGGCTGGTGATCTTCCCGATGCGGGCGGGCGCCTCGGCGCTGCTGCTGGAGCAGGCCGGGCCCAGGCAGCTCCTGCCCGCCGTCGCCGAGCACCGGGTCACGGTGCTGTTCACCGCGCCGACCGCCTACCGGGTGATGCTGGACGAGCTCGACGGGTACGACACCGCCTCACTGCGCCGCTGCGTGTCGGCGGGCGAGAACCTGCCCGCGGCCACCTGGCGGGCCTGGTACGAGCGGACCGGACTGCGCCTGATCAACGGCATCGGCGCGACCGAGCTGCTGCACATCTTCGTCTCGGCGGCCGACGACGCCATCCGCCCCGGCACCACGGGGGTACCGGTCCCCGGGTGGCACGCGCGCGTGGTGGACGATCACGGCGAGCCCGTCCCGGACGGGCAGGAGGGGTACCTGGCCGTACGCGGCCCGGTGGGCTGCCGCTACCTGGCCGATCCGCGCCAGGGCGAGTACGTCCGGCACGGCTGGAACATCACGGGCGACACCTATGTGCGCGAACCGGACGGCTACCTGCGCTACGTCGCCCGCGCGGACGACATGATCATCTCCGCCGGGTACAACATCGCCGGCCCCCAGGTCGAGGAAACCCTGCTCGCCCACCCCGATGTGCTGGAGGCGGCGGTGGTGGGCCACCCGGACGAGGTGCGCGGCCAGGTCGTCGTCGCGTACACGGTGCTCCGCGACGGCCTGCCCCGCGACGACGCCACGGCCGAGGCCCTGCGCGCCTTCGTGAAGGACCGTCTCGTCCCGTACAAGTGCCCGCGCCGGATCGTGTTCCTGGACGCGCTCCCGCGCACGGCCACCGGGAAGCTGCAACGGTTCCGGCTGCGCGGCCGGGACAGGCCCGAGGACGCGCCCGTAAAGTGATCACGTGGCCGAGCAGCACACCCCGCGTTCCCTGATCGTCTCCCTGTACGGCGCGTACGGGCGGACGCCCGACAACGCCCCGCTGCCGGTGGCCGAGCTGATCCGGCTGCTGGCGGTGCTGGGCGTGGACGCGCCGTCCGTGCGCTCCTCGGTGTCCCGGCTCAAGCGGCGCGGCCTGCTGGAGCCGCGCCGCACGGCGGACGGGGCCGCCGGGTACGCCCTGTCGGAGGACGCCCGGCAGCTCCTGGACGACGGTGACCGGCGGATCTACGCGGCGGGAGAGCCGCACGAGGACGACGGCTGGGTGCTCGCCGTCTTCTCGGTTCCGGAGGCCGAGCGGCACAAGCGGCACCTGCTGCGCTCGCGGTTGGGCCGCCTGGGCTTCGGGACGGCGGCGCCTGGCGTGTGGATCGCGCCGGCCGCGCTGTTCGAGGAGACCCGGCACACCCTCCAGCGGCTCCAGCTCGACCCGTACGTGGACCTCTTCCGCGGCGAGCACCTGGGGTTCGCGGCGACCGCGGAGGCGGTGGGCCGCTGGTGGGACCTGGCGGCGATCGCCAAGCTGTACGAGGAGTTCCTGGACCTCCACGAGCCGGTGCTGCGTGCCTGGTCGACCCGTGAACCGTCGCCGCGGGAGGCGTACCGCGACTACCTGCTCGCGCTGGACTCCTGGCGCCGCCTCCCCTACGCGGACCCGGGCCTGCCGGCCGCCCTCCTCCCGGCGGGCTGGCCGGGAGGCCGGGCGGCGGCGGTCTTCGGCGGCCTGCACGGGCTGCTGCGGGACACGGGCGGGGAGTTCGTCAGGACCGGGGCGCCGGCCGAGTCAGGCTGAGGCGCGGTCTGGGCGCGTCGGTGCGGCCCGTCGGGGGCTTGCGGCTGCCCGCGCGGTACGGGGCGGGCCAGGGGGCGCCGGGCCCCTCGTACCCCTGGTCGGCGGCGGCGTGCAGGGTCCAGTGCGGGTCGTAGAGGTGGGGGCGGGCCAGCGCGCACAGGTCGGCGCGGCCCGCCAGCAGCAGTGAGTTGACGTCGTCCCAGGAGGAGATCGCGCCGACCGCGATGACGGGCACCTTGAGGACGTTGCGGATCCGGTCCGCGTACGGCGTCTGGTAGGAGCGGCCGTACTCGGGGCGTTCGTCGGGCACGACCTGGCCGGTGGAGACGTCGATCGCGTCGGCGCCGTGCTCGGCGAAGGCGCGGGCGATCCCGACCGCCTCCTCGACGGTGGTGCCGCCGGGTGCCCAGTCGGTGGCGGAGATCCGCACGGTCATGGGCCGCTCGCCGGGCCATGCGGCCCGTACCGCGTCGAACACCTCCAACGGGAAGCGGAGCCGGCCGGCCAGGGAGCCGCCGTAGGCGTCGGTGCGGCGGTTGGTGAGCGGGGAGAGGAACCCGGACAGCAGGTAGCCGTGGGCGCAGTGCAGTTCGAGCAGGTCGAAGCCCGCGCGGGCGGCGCGCCGGGCCGCGGCGGCGAACTGCTCCCTTATGTCGGTGAGCGCGGCCCGGTGCAGCTCCTGGGGGACCTGGTTGACGCCGGGACGGTAGGGGATCGGGGAGGCGGCGACCAGGGGCCAGTTGCCGGAGTCGAGCGGCTGGTCGATGCCCTCCCACATGAGCTTGGTGGAGCCCTTGCGGCCGGAGTGGCCGAGCTGGACGCCGATGGCGGTGCCCGGCGACCGCTGGTGGACGAAGTCGGTGACGCGGCGCCAGGCGGCGGCCTGGCCGGGGGTCCACAGTCCGGCGCAGCCGGGGGTGATGCGGCCCTCGGGGCTGACGCAGACCATCTCGGTCATGACGAGCCCGGCGCCGCCGAGGGCGCGGGCCCCGAGGTGGACGAGGTGGAGGTCGCCGGGCACGCCGTCGACGGCGGAGTACATGTCCATGGGTGAGACGACCACCCGGTTGCGCAGGGTCAGGCCGCGCAGCCGGAAGGGCGTGAACATCGGCGGGGTGCCGGGCGGGCAGCCGAAGTCCCGCTCGACGGTGTCGGTGAAGCGGGCGTCGCGCAGCCGCAGGTTCTCGTGGGTGACGCGGCGGCTGCGGGTCAGCAGGTTGAACGCGAACTGGCGGGGCGGCTGGTCGAGGTGGCCCGCCAGGTCCTCGAACCAGCGGAGGCTGGCGGCGGCCGCGCGCTGGGTGGACTCGACGACGGGGCGGCGCTCGGTCTCGTACGCGGCGAGCGCGTGGCCGAGATCGGGCTGTTCCTGGACGCAGGCGGCGAGCGCCAGGGCGTCCTCGACGGCGAGTTTGGTGCCGGACCCGATGGAGAAGTGCGCGGTGTGGGCGGCGTCGCCGAGGAGCACGATGTTGCCGTGCGACCAGTGGTCGGTGACGACGGTCCGGAACGCGGTCCACGACGAGTGGTGGGAGGCGAGCGGCCTGCCCCGGAGGGCCTCGGAGAAGATCTTGGCGCAGCGGGCGACGGACTCCTGTTCGCCGAGTTCGTCGAAGCCGGCCGCCCGCCAGACCTCCTCGCGCATCTCGACGATGACGGTGGAGGCGCCGCCGGGACCACGCTCCGGCCCGGAGGACCTCGCCGGGGGGCGGTGGCCGGGCGACGGGCGGGCGTAGGGGTAGCCGTGCAGCTGCATCACCCCGTGCTCCGTTTCGGCGATCTCGAAGCGGAAGGCGTCGAAGGCGAAGTCGGCGGCGAGCCAGATGTAACGGCAGCGGTGGGTGCTGAGGTGGGGAACGAACACGTCGGCGTGCGCCTGGCGGGTCCTGCTGTGTACGCCGTCGGCGGCGACGACCAGGTCGTGCGTGGCGGCCAGCTCGGCGGCGGGCGGCGCCTCGGAGCGGAAGCGGAGGGTCACGCCGAGGTCGGCGCACCGCGCGTGGAGGATCTCCAGGAGCCGGCGGCGGCCGAGTGCGGCGAAGCCGTGGCCGCCGGAGGTCAGGACGCGGCCGCGGTGGACGATGTCGATGTCGTCCCAGCGGACGAACTCCTCCTGGAGGGCGGCGTACACGGCGGGGTCCGCGTGCTCGATGCCGCCCAGGGTCTCGTCGGAGAGGACCACCCCGAAGCCGAAGGTGTCGTCGGGCGCGTTGCGCTCCCACACGGTGATGTCACGATCGGGGCCGAGGCGCTTGAGCAGGGCGGCGGCGTACAGCCCGCCGGGGCCTCCTCCGATGACGGCTACGCGCACGGCACTTCACCGCCCCTGCCACTTGGGCGGCCGCTTCTCGGTGAACGCGGCGTGGAACTCGGCGTAGTCCTCGCCGTTCATGAGCAGCGCCTGGGTGGCCGCGTCGAGTTCGACGGAGGCGGCGAGCGGCATGTCGAGCTCCGCCGTCAGCAGTGCCTTGGTCTGCGCGTACGCGAGGGCCGGGCCGTCGGCGAGCCGGCGGGCGAGCTCGGCGGCCCGGGTGTCGGCGGCGCCTTCCTCGGTCAGCTCGCTGATCAGGCCGATGCGCTCGGCCTCGGGGGCACGGACGGCCTCGCCGAGCATCAGCAGCCGGGTGGCGTGCCCGAGCCCGACGACGCGCGGCAGGAGGTACGCGGCCCCCATGTCGCCACCGGAGAGGCCGACCTTGGTGAAGAGGAACGCGAAGCGGGCGGAGGGGTCGGCCACGCGGAAGTCGGCGGCGAGCGCGAGGACGGCGCCGGCGCCGGCGGCGACCCCGTGGACGGCGGCCACGACCGGGAAGGGGGCTTCGCGCAGCGCCCGGACGACCTGGCCGGTCATGCGGTTGAAGTCCAGGAGCTGGGCGGTGTCCATGGCGAGGGTGGCGCCGATGATGTCGTCGACGTCGCCGCCGGAACAGAACCCCCGCCCTTCGCCCGCGAGGACGAGGGCGCGGACGGCCCTCTCCCGGGACAGCTCGGCGAGCAGGTCCCGCAGGTCGGCGTAGGCACCGAAGGTGAGGGCGTTGAGCCTGGCCGGGCGGGCGAGCGTGACGGTGGCGACTCCGTCGTCGACGGCGAGCCGCACATGGCGCCACTCCTCGGTGCGGGTCGCGGAGCTGGAGAACGGGCTCATGAGGTGCGGCCTCCCTCGGTCTGCCTGCGCAGATGCCTGCCCCTCGAAGCTATCACTTGTGCGTGACTTCCGTCACGTATGCGCGATACGCTGAGCGGTGACCTTGTAACAGCTGTCCGTAACCAACGCAGATCCAGTACCAGCTGTGGCACAGGTCTCCCGGCGGGTATGCGGGGACCTCTGGTACGGCGGGCGGCCCTACGTAAGGTGGACGGCAAACCTCAGCGGTCTCTTCCGCCCCACCGCTCTCTCCCCCGCCCCACCCGGCCGCTGTTCCCCGTCGTTCCCCACCGCTCCCCGCCGTTCCCCACCCCTCCCCGCCGTTCCCCACCGCTCCTCACCGTCACCACGCTGCCGTCGCGGTCACCCCCGCCACCGCCGCTCCGCTCCCCGCTCCTGCCCGCCGCTGCTCTCTGTCGCTCCTGGTCGCCGCCCCCACCCGCCTTCCCTGCTCCCGAACGGAACCGGCTTCACCGAACGGACCCCGCCTTGCTCGAAGCATCCGGCCCCTCCTCCTGGCGCATCGCCCTGCCGCACACCACGGCCGCGGTGCCCCTCGCCCGTGCCCTGATACGGACGGCGCTCGCGGACCTGGACGCCTCGGCGTACCGGGACACGGCCGAGCTGCTGACGGCCGAGCTGGTGGCGAACGCGGTGGAGCACACCGCGGGCAAGGGCCCGATAGAGCTGGTGGTCCGCCTGCTGCCGAGCGGCTGCCGGGTCGAGGTCCACGACCGGGACCCCGAGCCGCCCGGCGACCTGTCGCCGGAGCACGACACCCCGCCCGACCCCTGGCAGGAACACGGGCGGGGCCTGCTGCTGATCCGCACCCTCAGCGGGGCATGCGGTCACCGGCGGACCGGCCGGGGCAAGGCGGTCTGGTTCACGCTCCCGGGGTCGCAGGGCCCGTGACCGGCCCGTGCGGGCCGTCGGGGCCCCCACGGTCGGCCGGGGCTGCCGCCAGCCGGGAATTGCGGCGCCCGTACAGCGCGTAGACGACCGCTCCCACGACCAGGAAGACGGCGAACCGCGCCCACGTCGTCCAGCCGGTGCCCCAGATGAGGTACAGGCACATGGCGACGCCCAGGACGGGACTGAGCGGGTAGAGCGGCACCCGGAAGCCGCTGTCGGTGCCCCGGTAGCGGCGGCGCAGCGCGATGACCGCGATGTTGACCACGACCATGATGGCGAGCGTGCCGATGGTGGTCAGGTTCAGCACCACGTCGAGCGGCACGACGGCCGCCGGGACGGCGAAGACGACGGCGACGATCCAGGTGTTCGCGACGGGGGTGGCCGTCTTCGGTGAGACCTTCTCGAAGACGTGCGGGATCAGCCCGTCGCGGGACATCGACATCAGGATGCGGGTCTGGCCGTACATCACCGCCAGGACGACGGACGCGATGGCGACCACCGCTCCGAAGGCGATGACGCCGCCGCCCACCGCGGAGTCGGTCACCCGGTCGACGATCAGCGAGAGCGCGGCCGGCTGGCCGGCGACCTGGTCGGCGGAGAGCGCCCCGATGGCGGCGACGGCGACGAGGCAGTAGAGCAGGGTGACGATCCCGATGCAGATCATGATCGCGAGGGGGATGTTCTTCCGGGGGTTCTTGACCTCTTCGCCGGCCGTCGTGATCGCGTCGAAGCCGATGTACGAGAAGAAGGCCACCGAGGCGCCCGAGGTGATCCCGGCGACGCCGTGCGTGGCGAAGGGCGCGAGATTGTCGCCCTGGTAGGCGCGGAAGGCGATCGCGCAGAAGAGGACCAGCACGGCGATCTTCACGACGGCCATGACGGCGGTGGCGCGGGCGCTCTCCCGGATGCCGCGCACCAGGAGGACCGCGGCGAGGCCGATCACGACCACGGCCGGGATGTTGAGGACGCCCCCGTCACCGGGCGGGCTGGACAGCGCGTCGGGCAGCCGCCATCCGACGAGACTGTCGAGGAGCTCGTTGAGGTACTGGCCCCAGCCGACGGCGACGGCGGAGACGGAGACCCCGTACTCCAGCAGCAGACACCAGCCGACGAGGAAGGCGACGCGCTCACCGAGGGTGGCGTACGCGAACGAGTACGAGCTTCCGGACACGGGGATCGCGCTGCCCAGCTCGGCGAAGGAGAAGGCGGTGAAGATACAGGTGATCGCGGCGAGGAGGAAGGAGACGACGACCGCGGGCCCGGCCTCGGCCACACTGTCGGACAGCCCGACGAAGATCCCGGTGCCGACGATGGCACCGACGCCGAAGCACACGAGCTGGAAGAGACCCATGGTGCGCTTGAGGCCATGCCCCTCGAGGTCCGCACCGGAATCGGCGATCAGCTGGGCGGGGCTCTTGATGCGCGGCGGTCCGGTGGGACGCATGGGGTGGTTCTCTTCTCTGGGCCATGAGGGCGGGCACAAACGAAGCGGGGTTCGGGCGTGCGAGCCCGAACCCCACCATGTGTACCGATATTAACCGCCACACCACATATTCACCCCACCTGGCGTATTGCTATGCCGCGTCGGCCGGAGACCCGAGCCGGGGCCTGAGCCCGTCCCGGAGGCGGAGCCCGAGCCCGATCCGGAATCGGAGCCCGCCGGAGGCGGAGCCCGATCCGGAATCGGAGCCCGATCCGGAATCGGAACCGGAGCCCGGCGCCGGAGTCCGAGCGGGACCCCGGCCGGGTCCGGGATCAGGCCCCGGAACCCCCGAGGGTGGCCACCATGACGGCCTTGATCGTGTGCATCCGGTTCTCCGCCTCGTCGAAGACGACCGAGTGCTCCGACTCGAAGACCTCGTCGGTGACCTCCAGCTCGGTCAGGCCGTGGCGTTCGTGGATCTCACGACCGACGGCGGTGCCCAGGTCGTGGAAGGCGGGCAGACAGTGCAGGAACTTGACCCGCGGGTTACCGGTCGCGCGCAGCACGTCCATGGTCACGGCGTACGGGGCGAGGGCGGCGACGCGCTCGTCCCACACCTCCGCCGGCTCCCCCATCGAGACCCAGACGTCGGTGGCGACGAAGTCGGCCCCCCGGACCCCTTCGGCGACGTCCTCGGTGAGCGTGACCCGGGCACCGCTGGCCCCGGCGAGCTCGCGGGCGCGGGCGACGATGTCGTCGGCCGGCCAGTACGTCTTCGGCGCCACGATCCGGACGTCCATCCCGAGCAGCGCACCGGTGATCAGGTAGGAGTTGCCCATGTTGTAGCGGCCGTCGCCGAGGTAGGCGAACGCGACGGCTTCGAGCGGCTTGTCGGTGTGCTCGGTCATGGTGAGCACATCGGCGAGCATCTGGGTGGGGTGCCAGTCGTCGGTCAGGCCGTTGTAGACGGGAACGCCGGCGTGGGCGGCGAGCTCTTCCACGGTGGCCTGGGCGTCACCCCGGAACTCGATGGCGTCGAACATCCTGCCGAGGACCCGGGCGGTGTCCCTGGCGGACTCCTTCTTGCCGATGTGGGAGCCGGCGGCTTCGAGGTGGGTGGTGGAGGCCCCCTGGTCGGCCGCGGCCACCTCGAACGCACAGCGCGTACGGGTCGACGACTTCTCGAAGATCAGCGCGATGTTCCGGCCGCGCAGCCGCTGGACCTCGGTACCCGCCTTCTTGGCCGCCTTGAGTTCGGCGGCAAGATCGATCAGGCTGCGGAACTCCTCGGCGGTGAAGTCCAGCTCCTTGAGGAAGTGGCGGCCGGTGAGGTCGGTGGCCATGGGGGCGCTCCTGGGTCCGGGTACGGGGAATCATGGAAGTCTATACGAGGCCCCACATTTATATACGGGCACGTGTGTACCCGCTCGTCCTGGGGAGGAGCCACGGCCGTGTGACCCGCCACCGAGCCACCGAGAAGGCCGGCCTCCAAGGACATCCCTAACCCGGGTCGGCGTCGCGCACCACCGGACAGCTCATACAGCGCGGGCCGCCCCGCCCCCGCCCCAGCTCGCTGCCCGGGATCTCGATCACCTCGATACCCTCCCTGCGCAGATGGGTGTTGGTGGTGACGTTGCGCTCGTACGCGACGACGACGCCCGGCTCCACCGCCAGGACGTTGCACCCGTCGTCCCACTGCTCGCGCTCCGCCGCGTGCACGTCCTGCGTCGCGGTCAGCACCCGGATCGCGGGCAGGTCCAGCGCCGCGGCGATGGCGCTGTGCATGTGCTGGGGCGGGTGGTCGGTGACCTTCAGCGCGCGGTGCCCGTCGCCCGGCTCGATGGTGTACGAGCGGAGCATGCCGAGACCCGCGTACTGGGTGAACGTGTCGTGCGCGACCATCGTCATGACCGTGTCGAGGTGCATGAACGCCCGGCTCTTCGGCATGTCCAGCGCGACGATGGTGCGGGCCGAGCCGGCGGCGAACAGCCCGCGTGCCAGCATCTCCACCGCCTGGGGCGTGGTGCGCTCGCTCATCCCGATCAGCACCGCGCCCTTGCCGATGACCAGGACGTCTCCGCCCTCGATGGTGGACGGGTAGTCGTCCTGCCCCTCCGACCAGTGGTGGAAGGTGCCCGCCTCCGGGCCGGTGAAGAGCGGATGGTGCTTGTAGATGGCCTCGAAGTGGACGGTCTCGCGCTGCCGGGCGGGCCAGCGCATGGCGTTGATGGACACGCCGTCGTAGATCCAGGCCGACGTGTCCCGGGTGAAGAGGTGGTTCGGCAGGGGCGGCACGAGGAAGTCGTCCAGGTCCATCACATGGAAGCGGACGGAGGTCGGCTCGGAGTGGCCGGCCAGGAAGTCACGTTTCGTCATCCCGCCGGTCAGCGCCTCGACGAGAGATCCGGTGTCCATGCCGTCGAACACCGCCCTTATGTGATCGGTGGCGAGCGGTCCGTACTCCTTCTCGTCGAAGACCCGGTCCAGGACCAGCTTCCTGGCCGCCGGGATCTCCAGCGCCTCGCGCAGCAGGTCACCCACGAGGTGCACCTCCACGCCCCGGTCACGCAGCACGTCGGCGAACCCGTCGTGCTCCTGTCGCGCCCGCCGCACCCAGAGCACGTCGTCGAAGAGCAGCGCGTCCTTGTTGGAGGGCGTCAGCCGCTTCAGCTCCAGGTCCGGCCGGTGCAGGATGACGCGGCGAAGCCGCCCGGTCTCGGAATCGACATGGAATCCCATGCCTCCATCCTCACCGCGCGAGCCCCACTTCACCCACGAACAGCCGCAGATCCCCCAGCCCCCACGACTGCGGCACGGTCGGCGGGCCGGGCGTGGGGACGGTGGACCGGCGCGGGCACCCGTGCCCGGACCGCGAGCCGCGAGCCGTCGGCGGCAGGCAGCGGGCAGCGGGCCCGGACGGCCGCCCCGGGCAGGGCCGGTGAGGACCACGCCCGCCATCGGCCCCGGGCGGCCGGGGCGTGCCCCGGCCGCCCGGGCCTCGCAACCGGAACGGCAGGCGGTCGGACGAGCCCGGCGAGGGACGGCCGCTCGCCCGGCGGGGGACACCCGCCATGAGGCCTCGCGCGGCGCGGCCACTCGCGGGCCGGAGGCCGGGACGGTACGGGCCCGGGCGGCGGCCGAGGACGCGGCCGGACCGCGCTGCCCGGGGGCGACGCCATCCCCGCCGGGCGGAAGCACCTCGGCCCGCGTCCGGCCTCCGCGAAGGCCGGGCACGGTGCCGGACGCGGGGCCAGGTGCGGGGCGGGCGGGACGCGGACCGGAAGCGGACCGGAAGCGGACCGGGCCGGGGGCAGACCGGACACGGGCGGGACACGGGCGGGACACGGGCCGACACAGGCCGGGCGGACCGGACACGGGCGGGACGCGGGCCGGACACGGGCCGGACGCGACCCGCGCCGCGCACCGCGCCGCGCCGCACCGCGCGGCGCCGTCGGGTGCGTACCGGACGGCGCCGGGGACGCGCCCCGGCGCCGAGCGTCAGAGGCGGGGGTCGACCGGCTCCGACTCCAGGGCGAGCACGGCGAAGACCGCCTCGTGGACGCGCCACAGCGGTTCGCCGTCGGCGAGCCGGGCGAGGGCCTCCAGGCCGAGGGCGTACTCGCGCAGGGCGAGCGACCGCTTGTGCCCGAGGTGGCGCTCACGCAGCCGGGCCAGGTTCTCCGGGCGCGTGTACTCCGGACCGTAGATGATCCGCAGGTACTCCCGGCCGCGTACCTTGATGCCGGGCTGGACCAGCCGTCCCTTCCGGTCGCGTGCCAGCGCCTGGAGCGGTTTGACGACCATGCCCTCGCCGCCCGCCTCCGTCAGCCCCAGCCACCAGTCGGCACCGGCGCGGACCGACGCGTCGTCACCCGTGTCCACGACGAGCCGGCGCGTGACCTGGAGCAGCCCGGTCGGGTCCTGCTCCACCAGCCGGTCGAGCCACGCCAGCTGCTCGTCGCGCGGAACGTCCGCGAGCGACCGGCCCCGTCCGGCGAGGATCTGGAACGGCGCGAACCGCACGCCCTCCAGCCCCTCCGTGTCCCAGCAGTAGCGCCGGTACGCCTCCGTGAACGCCGCCGCGTCCGCCGCGCGCTCCCGCTGCCTGCCCAGCAGTCCGGCCACGTCGACGCCCCGGCCAGCCGCCGCCTCCAGCGCCGAGACCGCGCCCGGGAACACCGCGCCCGAGGCCGCGCCGACCGCCGCGTACTGCGTGCGCAGCAGACCGGACGCCTTGAGCGACCACGGCATCAACTCACCGTCCAGCAGCAGCCAGTCGGTCTCCAGCTCGTCCCACAGCCCAGCGGCCCCGACGGCCGCCCGCAGCCGGTCCAGGATCTGCTCGGTCAGGGCCGGGTCGTCGAGGAACGGCCGCCCTGTGCGCGTGTGCAGCGCGCCCGTCACCCCCTCCGCTCCGAACCGCTCGCGCGCCACGTCCGCGTCCCGGCACACCAGCGCCACCCCCCGGGAGCCCATGTGCTTCTCCTCGCACACGACCCGCTCGACACCGTCGGACCGGTACTGCGCGAAGGCCTCCGCCGGGTGCTCCAGGAAGCCGTCCTCCCGGGAGGTGGCTGTGGGGGCCATCGTCGGCGGCAGGTACGCCAGCAGCCGCGGGTCCACCGCGAAGCGGCTCATGACCTCCAGCGCGGCGGCCGCGTTCTCCTCCCGTACGCCGACGTTGCCCGCGTACCGCGTCTCCACCACCCGTCGCCCGTGCACGTCCGCCAGGTCCAGCGGCCTGCCCTGGTGCCCGCCGGGCGCCTCGACGGCGAGCGGTCGCACCGGCTCGTACCAGACCTTCTCGGCGGGTACGTCGACGAGTTCCCGCTCCGGCCAGCGCAGCGCGGTCATCCTCCCGCCGAACACCGCGCCGGTGTCGAGGCAGATGGTGTTGTTGACCCAGGACGTGGTGGGCACGGGTGTGTGTCCGTACACCACCGCGGCCCGGCCCCGGTAGTCCTCCGCCCACGGGTAGCGCACCGGCAGCCCGAACTCGTCGGTCTCACCGGTCGTCTCGCCGTACAGCGCGTGCGAACGCACCCGTCCCGACGTGCGCCCGTGGTACTTCTCCGGCAGCCCGGCGTGGCAGACGACGAGCCTGCCCCCGTCGAGGACGTAGTGGCTGACGAGCCCGTCGATGAACGCCCGGACCCGCTCGCGGAACTCCTCGGTCTCCCCCTCCAGCTGGGCGATCGTCTCGGCGAGACCGTGCGTCCGCTGCACCTGCCGCCCCTGGAGCCAGCGCCCGAGCTTGTTCTCGTGGTTGCCGGGCACGCACAGCGCGTCGCCGGACGCGACCATGCCCATGACGCGGCGCAGCACCCCCGGGCTGTCCGGGCCCCGGTCGACGAGATCGCCGACGAAGACCGCGGTACGGCCCTCGGGGTGCGCCCCGTCCACGTACCCGAGCTTGGTGAGCAGGGTCTCCAGCTCCGCGCTGCAACCGTGGATGTCACCGATGATGTCGAAGGGGCCGGTGAGGTGGCGCAGGTCGTTGAACCGCTTCTCCAGCACGACCTCGGCCGACTCCACCTCCGCCACGCTCTTCAGCACGTGCACCTTGCGGAAGCCCTCGCGCTCCAGGCCGCGCAGTGAGCGCCGCAGTTCGCGGCGGTGGCGCTGGATCACGTGCCGGGGCAGGTGGGCGCGGTCGGGCCGGGCGGCGTTGCGCTCGGCGCACACCTCCTCGGGCAGGTCGAGGACGATCGCGATGGGCAGGACGTCGTGCTCGCGGGCCAGCCGCACCAGCTGCCGGCGGCTCTCCTGCTGCACGCTGGTCGCGTCGACGACGGTCAGCCGGCCGGCGGCCAGGCGCTTGCCGACGATGTAGTGCAGGAGGTCGAAGGCGTCACCGCTCGCGCTCTGGTCGTTCTCGTCGTCGGCGACGAGCCCCCGGCAGAAGTCCGAGGAGATGACCTCGGTGGGCTTGAAGTGCTGGCGCGCGAAGGTCGACTTGCCGGATCCGGTAGCGCCGATGAGCACGACGAGGGACAGGTCGGTGACCGGCAGCCTGCGGCTGCCGTCGGTCCCGGTCCCGGCCCCAGTCTTGGTTTCGATTGCTGTTGCGGTCTCGGTCTCGGTCTCGGTCCCGGTCTCGGTCATGCGGCCTGCTCCTCGTCTGCGGCGGCCAGGGTGAACACGGCCATCTGCGTGGGCGGTCCGACCTCCGGGTCGTCCTCTCCGACGGGTGCGAACTCCACGCCGTACCCGTGCCGCTCCCCCACCTGCCGCGCCCAGCAGCGGAACTCCTCGCGCGTCCACTCGAACCGGTGGTCGCCGTGGCGGACGTGCCCGGCGGGCAGCGTCTCCCAGCGGACGTTGTACTCGACGTTCGGCGTCGTCACGATCACGGTCCTCGGCCGAGCCGAGCCGAACACCGCGTACTCCAGCGCCGGCAGGCGTGGCAGGTCCAGGTGCTCGACCACCTCGCTGAGCACGGCAGCGTCATAGCCCTTGAGCCGCTTGTCGGTGTACGTGAGCGAGCCCTGGAGCAGGCTCACACGGCCGGCCTGCCGCTCCCCCAGACGTTCCAGCCGGAGCCGCCGCGCCGCGACGGTCAGCGCCCGTGTGGACACGTCGACGCCCACGATGTGGGTGAACCGGACGTCCTTGAGCAGTTCCCGCACCAACTGCCCCTGGCCGCAGCCCAGGTCGAGCACCTTGCTCGCCCCCGCCTCGCGCAGCGCCCGGAGGATCGCCCCGCGTCGCCGCTCGGCGAGCGGGACCGGCTTCTCCTCCGTGTCGGTGGTCTCGTCGACCGCGTTGTCGACGTCCTCGACGTCCAGGTCGTCGGCCTCGGCCAGCCGGACCAGCTCCAGGCGCTCCATCGCCTGCCGGGTCAGGCCCCAGCGGCGCGAGAGGTAGCGACTGGTGATGAGCTTGTGCTCGGGGTGGCCGGACAGCCACCCCTCACCGGCCCGCAGGAGCTTGTCGACCTCGTCGGGCGCCACCCAGTAGTGCTTGGCGTCGTCGAGGACGGGCAGCAGGACGTACAGGTGGCGCAGGGCGTCGGCGAGCCGCAGCTCCCCCTCCAGCACCAGCCGTACGTAACGCGAGTCGCCCCACCGCGGGAACCGCTCGTCCAGCGCCACCGGCCGCGCGTCCACGGACGTCCAGCCCAGCGGGCCGAAGAGCGCGCGGACCAGGTCGGCACCGCCCCGCGCGGGCAGTGCCGGGATCTCGATCCGCAACGGCAGCGGCCGGGCCGCCCGCTCCGGCCGCGCGGCGCACACACCGCGCAGGGCGCTCTTGAAGACCGTGCTCATCGCGACGGAGAGCAGCGACGAGGCGGCGTACGGCCGGTCGTTGACGTACTGGGCGAGCGCCGAGTCGGGCGCGCCGCCCCGGCCCTTGCCCCGGCCGCGCCGGACCAGCGCGACCGGGTCCACCTCGAGCAGCAGCGCCGCCGTGCAGCGCTCGGCGGACGCCTCCGGGTAGAAGACGTGCGCGGTGCCGTACGAGGTGGAGAACGTCTGCGCCCTGTCGGGATGCTTGTGCAGCAGGAAACCGAGGTCGGTGGCGGGACTCTGTGGGCTACCGGTCGTACCGATCGTCAGGAACACACGTCCGAGTATCGCCTTGCCCGCACCTCCCGACCAGCGGTTTTCCGCACGCCGCAGGGCCTCAGCGCAGCTGGGACATGACCCGGGAGGAGATCAGCTCCAGGTGGTCGAGGTCGTCCAGGTCCAGCACCTGGAGGTAGATCCGCGAGGAGCCGAGCGTCTCGTATCTGCCGATCTTCTCGACGACCTCGCCGGGCGAGCCGGCCAGTCCGTTCGCCTTGAGCTCCTCCACCTCCCGTCCGATGGCCGCCGCGCGGCGGGCCACCTCGGCGTCGTCCTTGCCCACGCAGACCACCAGCGCGTTGGAGTACACGAGGTCGTCCGCCTTGCGCCCGGCGTCCTCCGCGGCGGCCCGGACCCGGCCGAACTGCCGCTCGCTGTCCTCGAGGGAGGCGAACGGGATGTTGAACTCGTCCGCGTACCGCGCGGCCAGCCGTGGAGTGCGCGTCGCCCCGTGCCCGCCGATCAGGACGGGCACCTTGGCCTGGGCGGGCTTGGGCAGCGCGGGTGAGTCGGTGAGCTGGTAGTACGTCCCGTCGTACGAGAAGGTCTTCCCGGTCTCCGTGGCCCACAGGCCCGTGACGATCGCCAGTTGCTCCTCCAGGCGGGCGAACTTCTCCTTGGGGAAGGGGATGCCGTACGCCTTGTGCTCGTCCTCGAACCAGCCCGCGCCGAGCCCGAGTTCGACACGTCCGCCGGACATCTGGTCGACCTGGGCGACCTGGATGGCCAGCACACCGGGGAGCCGGAACGTCCCGGCGGTCATCAGTGTGCCGAGCCGGATCCGCTTGGTCTCCCGGGCGAGCCCGGCCAGGGTGATCCAGGCGTCCGTGGGGCCGGGCAGCCCGTCGGCGGATCCCATCCGGAGGTAGTGGTCGGACCGGAAGAAGGCGTCGAAACCGAGGTCCTCGGTGGCTTTCGCGACGGTCAGCAGAGTGTCGTAGCTCGCCCCTTGCTGGGGCTCGGTGAAGATTCGAAGATCCATGCCTCCATCCTGCACCGTCGAACGATCGTCAATGTCCCTTTCCCGGCCGGGTGAACCCGGTCGAAACGGCGACCCGGGCCGTCGCGGCCAGTGACCCCCTGCCCGTACAGGTCGTTGACTCGCGGAGCCGGGCCGCCCGGCCCGCGCGCCGACGGCGGATCTCGGCGCGTCGTTCTTTCTCCTGTCGCCCTTCCCCGTCGGGGAGGGCCTGCCGTACACCCTGCCCTCAGAACGAGCCCGCCGCCGACGAGTCCGCCGGGTCGGGGGGTCTGGTGCGCTCGCGAACCACCAGGCGGTGGAGCATCACGCGCACCCGGTCCCCCGCCTCGTCCGCGGCGTCGATCGCTTCGATGCACTGCCAGTACAACCCCTCCTCGTCGGTGGCGCAGGCGACACCGACGAGGGCGATGCCGACCTCGCCCAGCAGCGCGCCCAGGCCCAGTAACGTGCCGCGCACGCTTCCGATCCCCGAGAGCCGCAGGGCCCGCGCCGGGTGGACCGGGCCCGCTGCTCCCCGGCTGCCCGTCTCACTGAGCTCCCGCGCCTCGCCCCTCAACTCGGGCGGGCCGGCCAGCGCCAGGTGGTTTCCGATCGCCTGCGCGAGCATCTGCGCCTGCCAGGCCTCCCCCACGATGTCCAGCGCCACCCGGCTGTCCGCCAGGGCGCGCCGGCCGGTCGCGATGAGCCGCTCCGCTTCCATGTACGCCGCCCCCGTTCGTACGACTGTCCGCCCATATACTCACTACCCAGAGTGAAGGCGAACGGACCCAAAAGCCAGGGGAATTCGGAAATCTGTGGACAGGAAGCTCAGTGTGCATAAGTGGATCACTCCATAGAGTGACGATCGGGCTCTTTCGGCGCCCTGGCGGCACGTCCCGGCGGCCGCCCGACGGGGAACCGCACCTCGTTCCGGTCGATCTTCGCGGACAGCGCCGCCAGTGGATCGACGCCCAGCGCACCGCAGAACTGGAGCAGATAGGCCAGGACGTCGGCCACCTCGTCCGCCACCCGGTGCGCGGTGTCCGGGTCGTCCATCACCCGGTCGGCCTCCTCGGGCGTCAACCACTGGAAGATCTCCAGCAGTTCGGCCGCCTCCACACTCAGCGCCGCCGCCAGGTTCTTCGGCGTGTGGTACGGCTGCCACTCCCGCGAGGCCGCGAACTCGGCGAGCCTGCGCTGCAATCCCTGCACATCCGGTTCTGTCACGGGTTCAGGTCTACCACCGTCACTCCGGCGCGCCCGCGCGCGGCCCTCGCGCCCGCCTCGCCGACCGTCCCCACCAGCCGGATGTGTCCATCGGCGCAGATCTGGGCGGCCAGGCCCACCAGTTCGCGGATCTGGCGCCGGTCCAGGCAGCGGTCGAAGCCGTCGGTGAGCACGGTGAGCGTCTGCATCGCGTGGGGCACCTCGGCCGCCGGGTCCATGGCCAGCACGCCCGGACCGGTGAGCAGCACCAGCGCGAGCGCCAGGTAGCGCAGTTCGCCCTCGCCGAGCCGCCCGACGGGCATCCCGCCGTCCGCGCCGCGTCCGAGTACCGCCCGGACCGTCCCGTCGGCGAGCTCCTCGACCTCCAGTTCCCGCACCGGACCGGAGCAACCCGCCCGGGCGACGGCCGCCAGCCGGGCGTGCCGGCGCGGGCAGCCGGTGCGCGTGCGGTGGAGTACCTCCGCGAGGTTGTCGCAGCCACGCCGCAGCCGTCCGTCGCCCGCCGGCACGGGGGCCCGCATCCGCTGCGGCTGCGGGTCGCAGGGGAACACGGACCGGAGGGCCACGACCACCTGCTCGGCGGCGGCCAGCACGTGGCGCTGCCCCTCGGTCTTGCCCGCCACCCGCAGCGGCAACAGCGCGGTACCGAGCCGGTCCCCGGGCAGCGGGGCGCGGGTGACCGGCACCGAGCCAGCGGTGTGCCACTCGGCCTGAACGGTGCCGCGGCCGGGGTCGCGCAGCGCCGTGGTGAGCAGTGTCCGCCCGTCGCCGCCGGTGAGCCGTTCGCCGACGACCCGCAGCTCCGGTTCGGCCTGCACCGCCAGGTCGAGGCGCACCGGCCCGGCCGGGCCGTCCACCGTGCAGCCGATCCGGAAGCCGCGCCGCCCCTCCGCGTCGGCCTCCGCGCGGGCGGGGACGCAGCCGACGGGATCGGGGAAGGCACTGCCGAGCGTGGCGCCCGCGCCGAGGAGGGCGAGTGCTTCGTACGCCTGTAACGCGCTCGACTTGCCGGTGCCGCTCGCCCCCGCGAAGAGCGTCACCGGCGCGAGCCGGAAGGCGGCACCACGGTGTGCTTTGAAGGCGGACAGCCGCAGTTCCGTGACGACGGGGCGGGCGGGCGGCGCGGCGGGCGCCCAGGAGGGGGCGGGGCTGGTTGCGTGCATGCTCGGACCGTATGAGGGCGGGTCATGCTGAACCGTTCCGCCCGAACGGCCTTCCTACGAATGGGGGAAAGGCCTAGGAATGCGGAACCGCCGCGGCGGCTGCGCCCTCGACCTCCGTACCGGCCGGGGCCAGCAGGAAGACGTTCCGGTCGACGCGGTGCATCCCGCTGCCGAGCCCGAAGACGACACCGCTGCTGAAGTCCAGGATCCGCTTGGCGACGTCCGTGTCGGCCGCCGTCAGGTCCAGCAGGACCGGGATCTGTGCGATGAGGTACTCGGCGACCTCCCGCGCGTCGGCGAACACCTGCACCCGCAGTACGACCATGCGGCGGTGCTCGGCGGCCTCGTACTCCTGCGGGATCGTGCTGTGGTCCACCCTGGACGGCCACTCGTCGCGCCCCCTCAGCGGGACGACCTGTGCCAGGCCCTCCCACTGTTCGTCGGTGACGTCGTACCTCTCGTACCTACTCATACGCCTATCCTCGCCTCCCTCACCCGTTCGGCCCAACTGCGACACGGCGCCACCCGCACCGGGCCGGCCGGCGCCGGACCGGAGGGACTGGCCGGAGCACCGCCGACGCCGACCGGAGGCCGTACCTGACGCTCCGTCCCCTCTTGCCCCGGATGCCAAAAGTGACGTGTCGTCCGAACGAGTGGGTGGCTGGCCCCAGGGCCGTCACGGTGGCCTGCCGGGTGGCCACGGATGGCGCAGCCGCGCAGCATTGACAGTGCAAAACAGCCCAGCTACTTTCGGCCCAGGCCGAAACTGTCCAGGTTTTGACAGGCCTTCCGGAGGCCCAGCATGAAGACAGGGTTCAAGCGCGCCACCGTCCCTCTCGCACTCCTCACCCTCACCGCGCTCACCGCGGCCGGCTGCAACGGCGGCGACAGCGGCTCGGCGGCGAACAAGGTCACCGTCTGGATGTATCCGGTGATCATGGACCCGAAGGCCAACGCCGCGTACTGGGACAGTATCGAGAAGGGCTTCGAAGCGGCCCACAAGGGTCTCGACCTCACCATCGAGCAGCTGCCCTGGGAGAACCGGGACCAGAAGCTGGCCACCGCCTTCGGCAGCGGCAAGGGGCCCGACGTGGTGCTGCTCGGCCCGGACCAGATTCCCCAGTTCGAGGCGGCCGGCGCCGTCCAGCCCGTCGACCGGGCCATCGAGAAGTCGCGGGACGCCTTCCGCCCCGCCGCCCTCGATGCCATGACCCAGGACGGCAAGGTCTACGCGGCACCGATCTACCACACCGTCACCAGCACGCTCTACAACAGGAAACTGCTGGAAAAGGCGGGGATAAAGGAACCTCCCGCCACCTGGGACGCGCTGAAGGCCGCCGCGCCGAAGCTGAAGCGGGCCGGCGTCGCCACCCTCGACTACTCGGCGAGCAACGAGGCATCGCTGAACATGAGCTTCTACCCGCTGCTGTGGCAGGCGGGCGGCCGGGTGTTCGACGACAGCGGCAAGAAGACCGCGTTCAACAGCCCCGAGGGTGTCGAGGCGCTCAGCTTCCTCGTCGGCCTCTACAAGAGCGGGTCCGTGCCCAGGTCCGCGCTGACCAACGCCAACCTGTTCACCGACCACGCGCTGGGCAAGGAACAGGTGGCGATGGGCTACACCAACACGCCCTCAGACGCGGCCCTCGCCGAGAAGACCTGGGGCAAGGGCAACGCGATCGTCGGTCCCGCCCTCACCGGGCCCAGGAAGCAGGTCTGCTTCGGCATGCCGGGCGGCCTCGGCATCAACGCGCGGACGAAGAACCTGGCAGGAGCGGAGAAGTTCATCGCCTATATGACCGAGCCCGCGCAGATCGCGTCCATGGGCAAGGCGGGCGGGTTCTTCTCGCCACGTACGGACGTCTCGGTTCCCCACGAGGGCGCCTTCGCCAAGGAGTACGAAGCCGCCCTGGCCCACACGTTCCCCGGCGAGCCGCACCCGGCCGCACGCCAGCTGATGGCGCTCATCACGCCGGAGATCCAGGCCGCCCTCACCGGTAAGAAGACCCCTGAGCAGGCGCTGGAGGCAGCGGCCAAGGAGGGCGACGACCTGCTGGCGCGGCAGCGTTGAGCAAGGTCGAGCCGCGCGAGGCGTTCCCCGACGAGCCGGAGCCCTCGGAGTCCGGCACCACCGCGAGGCGGGGTCCCGCGGCGCGCCCCGCGCCGCCGGACGGCCCGCCTCCGGCGACCGAGGCGGTGCCGACGACCGTCGCGGGTGCCGCGCCGGGCGCCGTGGCCGGCTCCACGCCGGAGGCCGCGCCGGGTGCCGTGGCGGGCGCCCTGCCGAGCCCGGGCGAGATCATCGGCGGTCCCCCGGCGGGCGTCCGGCCGGGTGCCGCCGCCGGGCCGGATGCCGCCGCCGGGGCGGATGCCGCCGCCGGGGCGGTAACAGGCACGCTTCCGGGCGACCCCTCCGGCGTGGCCTCCTCGCGGGGCGTCCCGCCGGGCGCTGCCGCCGGGCCAGGGGCTGCCGCCGGGGCGGATGCCGCCGGGCCGGGTGCTGCCGTAGGGCCAGGGACGGACGCCACCAGGGCGGACGCTGCCGCCCAGGCGGATGCTGCCACCGGGGCGGTCGCGGCGGGATCCCCGGCCGCCCCGGCGGTCGTGGCCTCGGCGCCGGGCGGACCGGCCGGGCCGGGCGAGGCGCGCGGGGGCGGTCGGCGCGGTCCCATGCGACGCCGGGAGGCACTGGTGGGGTTGGCGTTCGTGGCGCCGATGCTCCTGCTGTTCCTGGTGTTCCGCTTCGGTCCCACGCTCGGTGCCGCCTTCCTCTCGCTCACCGATTACCGGCTGAGCGGCGAGTGGACCTTCATCGGCGCGGCCAACTACACCCGGCTCCTCGAGGACGACCTGTTCTGGGAGAGCCTCGGCGTCACCGCCGTCTACACCGCGCTGTACGTGCCGATGACCGTGCTGCTCGCGCTCGGCACGGCCGTGCTGCTGCACCGCGCGTTCTGGTTGCGCGGCTTCTTCCGCGGCCTGTTCTTCCTGCCGTACGTCACGAGCATCGTGCTCGCCGCGGTCATCTGGAAGTGGATCTACGAGGTCGAGGACGGGCTGCTCAACGCGGCCCTCGGCGTCCTCGGCGCCGGTCCGGTCGACTTCCTGGGCGACGAGTCCCTCGTGCTGCCCTCGATCGCCGCCGCCTCCGCCTGGAAGGGCTTCGGCTACTCGATGCTGATCCTCCTCGTCGGCCTCCAGTCCGTCCCGCGCGAGGTCACCGAGGCGGCCACCATCGACGGCGCGAGCGCCTGGCAGCGTTTCCGCTGGGTGACCCTGCCCCTGCTGCGGCCGGTCCTCTTCTTCGTCCTCGTCATCGAGGCCATCCAGGCCTTCCAGGTCTTCGACGCGATGTACGTCATGACCGCCGGCGGCCCCGTACGGGCCAGCTACTCGCTGGTGTACTTCCTCTACGACTCGGGCTTCAAGTTCTTCGACTTCGGCTACGCGAGCGCGGTCGGCCTCGTCCTCTTCCTGATCGTCCTCGTCTTCTCGCTCATTCAGCGGCGGCTCATCGGAAGGGAGGAGGACTGATGGCGCGGCTGAGGCTGCCGGTCCTGCTGGTCCTGGTCGCGTTCGTGACCGTCACCCCCTTCGTCGTCATGGTGCTGGTGGCGTTCGCACCACCCGGCGGCCGGACCCTGCCGGGCGCCTTCGACGTCACCCGGGCGACTCTGCGGAACTTCACCGATGTACTGCAGAGTGCCGACATCACGCGCTGGGCGCTCAACTCGCTGATCTACTCCCTGGTGTCGGTGCTGCTCATCCTGCTGTTCGCGTCGATGGCCGGGTACGCGTTCGCGAAGAAGCGCTTCCCGGGGCGCGAGGTGCTGTTCTGGTCGTTCCTGGCGACCCTGATGGTGCCGTTCCAGGCCACCCTCATCCCGTACTACATCCTCGTCTCCGAGATGGGCGGCGTGGACACGTACTGGGGCCTGATCGTGCCGACCCTCGCCAACTCGCAGGCCGTCTTCCTGATGCGGCAGTTCATCGTGCAGCTGCCCGACGAGCTGTTCGAGGCGGCGAAGATCGACGGGGCGTCGGAGTGGCGGGTGTTCACGACCGTGGTGCTGCCGCTGATCCGGCCGGTCCTCGCCACCCTCGGTGTGTTCGTCTTCCTGTGGCACTGGAACGACTTCCTGTGGCCGCTGGTCATCGGTCAGTCCGAGGCCATGCGCACACTCACGGTCGGGCTGGCCACCCTGGAGGGGGAGAACGTGACGATCAACCAGATCATGGCCGGTGCCACCATCACCGTCATCCCCTGCCTGCTCGTCTTCGGCCTGCTCCAGCGGTACCTCACCGACTCCGTCGCCACCAGCGGCATGAAGTCATGACCGCGGTCGTCGACATCAACCGCACGCTCGGCCCGGTCCCCTACGACGACGTCCCCGGCCGGGACGGGACCGGACTCGTCGCCGAGCTGGACCGGCTGCGCATCGACGCGGCGTGTGTCAGCCACTCGTACGCCCTCCACGGCGACCCGCGCGACGGCAACGACGAGCTGACCCGCGTCGCCCACCCCCGGTTGTGGCCCGTACCGGTCCTCGTGCCCGGGCCGCTCGGCACCGGCCCGTGGGCCGGCGGCACCCCGCTGGTGCGCCTCTGCCCCCGGCAGCACGGCTGGGACGTCACCGGGCCGCACGCCCGGCAGTTGCTCGCCGAGCTGGCCGCGAGCGGCACGACCGTGCTCCTGCCGTGGGACGAGGTCACGACCGGGGAGGTGCACCGGCTGGCCTCCGCCGTGCCCGCGCCGCGCACCGTGCTGACCGGCACCGGGTACCGCGCGCTGCGGGAGCTGGCCGAGCTGCTGGAGGCCCACCCCTCGCTGTACGTCGACACCTCGACGCTCTGCGGCCACCGCCAGGTGGAGTGGGTCGCCGAGCGGTACGGCGCCCACCGGGTGCTGTTCGGGACGGGCGCCCCGGCCACGGACGACGCCGGACCCCGTTACCTGCTGGACACCCTGGACCTGCCGCCGGACGACGCGGCGCTCATCGCGGGCGGCAACGCGCTGGTACTCATGGGCGGCGGGCCGTGAGAACGGCCGGGCGCCCGGCCATGGACATCATCGACGCGCACGGGCACATCGGGCGTTGGGGGGCGTTCGCCGTAGCGGACGGTTCGGCGGAGAGCCTGGTCGCGATGATGGACCGCTGTGGCGTCGCCACCGCGTGCGTCTCGCACCTTCTGGCGGTGGGCCCCGACACCCGCGCCGGGAACGCCCTGCTGGTCGAGGCCCTGCGGGCGCACCCCGGCCGGCTGCTGGGCTGGGCCGTGTACCAGCCGCACGACCCGCAGGGCCCCGAGAGGCTGCGGGACCTGCTGGACGTGCCCGGCGTCATCGGGGTCAAGCTCCATCCGGAGGTGCACGAGACGGCGCTCGACGACCGCGCGTACACCCCCGCCTTCGAGGCGGCCGCCGAGCACGGGCGGCTCGTCCTGGCGCACAGCCAGCACGGCGGCGCCTGGTCGGACGCCCGCCACTTCGCCACCGTCTCCCCCCGCCACCCGGGCGTCCCCCTGCTGATGGGCCACGCGGGGTTGTTCCCCCAGGGCCTGCGCCCCGCCATGGAGGCCGCGGTGCGCTGCCCCGACCTGGTGCTGGAGACCTGCGGGTCCCGGATGACGGCGCGTCACCTCACCCGGATGGTCTCGGGCATCGGGGCGGACCGGGTGGCGTTCGGCTCGGACGCCGTCTTCCTGGACCTGCGCACCGGGCTCGGCCGGGTGCTGCTCGCCGACCTGCCGGAGACGGACCGGGAGCAGGTCCTGCACGGCACCATGGACAAGCTGCTCAAGGGCATCGTGTGAACGAACACCCCCAGTGGCCGGCCTGGCCGCCGCCCGCGACCGACGAGCAGCGCCGAGCCCTGCTGCGGGTGCTGGACAGCGGGCGCTGGGGGGCCACGTCCGGCACCGCGACCGAGGAGTTCGCCGCCGCGTTCGCCCGGCGGGCGGGGGCGGCCCACGGGGTGTGCACGGTCAACGGCACGGTGGCGCTGTTCCTGGCGCTGCGGGCGCTGGGCGTCGGGCCCGGGGACGAGGTGGTCGTCCCGGCGTACACGTTCGTGGCCACCGCGACGGCGGTGGTGCTGGCCGGGGCCACCCCGGTGACCGCCGACGTCACCGAGGACACCCTGCACCTCGACCCCGAGGCCGTACGCCGGGCTGTCGGGCCCCGTACGAAAGCGGTCGTGGCGGTGCACCTCGCGGGAGCGCCGGCGGACACCGAGGCGCTGCGGGCGCTGGGGCTCCCGGTCGTGGAGGACGCGGCGCAGGCACACGGAGCCGCGCGGGACGGCCGCCCGGCGGGGTCCCTCGGGGACGTGGCGTGCTTCAGCTTCCAGTCGGGCAAGGCGATGACCGCCGGGGAGGGCGGCATCGTGGTGACCGGCGACCGCGCCCTGTACGAGCGCGTGTGGTCGCTGCACAACGTGGGGCGGAGCCCGGAGGGTGGCTGGTACGACCACCCGGAGCTGGGCTGGAACCTGCGGATGACGGAGTTCCAGGCGGCGCTGCTGCACCCGCAGCTCGCCCTCCTCGACGGCTGGATCGACCGGCGGGCGCAGGGTGCCGCCGCGCTCGCCGAGGCTCTCGGCGACGTACGAGGGCTGGACCTGGTCCCCGCGCCGGCCGGGACCTCGCGTCACACCTGGCACCTGGCGATGCTGCGGTACGACCCGGCGGCCTTCGGCGGCCGTTCCAAGGCCGCGTTCCTGGCCGCGATGGCCGCCGAGGGGGTGCCGCTGGACGCCGGTTACCGGTCGTTGAGCCGGCTGCCGTACGTGCGGGCGGGGACACCGTGTCCGGTCGCGGAGGCCGCGGAGGACAGCGTGGTGTGGGTGCGGCAGCCGATGCTGATGGCGGGCGCGGCGGCGATGACGTACATCGCCCGCGCGGCACACGCCGTCCGCCTGCGTCCCGGTCCGCCCGCCCCGGCCTGACACCCTGCCGCCCGGCCACTCCCGAGAAGTTTTTACCAAATTCTGTTGGCGAAGTCGGCCCGCCACTCTACCGTCACCCGCGTGACCGACTCCTGATGGGCACGGGCCCGCGCCCTGTCCAGCGGGCCCGCCGAGGCGTGGTACGTCGACACCGTCCAGGCACACTCCGGTGCCGACGCCGAGCTGCGCACCGGACTGGCCCGCGGCGGCACCGCCTGCGCCGCCGCGCTCGCCGTCGGCCTGGGCATGGGCGCCGCCGGCCCGAACGAGAACGACCTGCTCCACCGGAAGGTGGGCAGCGCGACCCGCGCCACCGCCCTGTCCACGCAGTCCCTCGCCCTCCAGTTGGCCGGGGCCCTGGCCGGTCTGGTCGCCGGGTCCCTGCCGATCGGCCCGCTGCCGTGGCTGGTCGCGGCCGCCGTCCTCCTGGCGGGCGCGATGTTGTGGGCCGGGCGAGTGAGCCCCGTGCCCGCGCCGCCGGCGGAGGCCGGGCATCCGCCGGCCGCGGGCGGGGTGCTGCCGGGACGCTGAGGCCGTTACGACGTGAGCGCGCCGAACGCCTCGATCGCGCGGAGCGCGTCCGCCTGCGGCATACCGGGCGGCTGGATGCGCAGGATGATCCCGTCGGCGCCCATCTCCGCGTAGTGGCCGATCCGTTCCGCGCATTCGGCGGTCGAGCCGATGACCGAGCGGGCGGCGATGTCGTCCCACGGCTGGGCGTAGCGGGCGGCATCGGCGGAGGTGCGTTTCCAGTCGCCGTAGGCGTCGTACAGCCCGCGCAGCGGGCCCTCCAGGGCGGTGCGGGCCTGTGCGGTGGTGGGGGCGGCGTACCCCTCGCGGCAGACGATGACCTCGGCCCCCAGGGAGCGGGGGCCGCGGGGGAAGGAGCGGTAGAGGGCGATCTTCTTCGGCAGTTCCTCGTCGGTCTCGTTGAAGGAGGTCGTCCAGCCGTCGCACGTCCAGGCGGTGCGTTCCAGGGCGGCGGGCACGCGTCCGCCGTTCCAGAGGCGCGGCCGGGGGCGCTGGACGGGCCGGGGCGAGAGGAACGCGTCCTCGACCGCGTACCGGCGGCCCTGGTGGGTGACCTTGTCCTCGGTCCACAGCCGGGTGACGAGCTCCAGGCACTCCTCGAAGCGCGACACGCGCTCCTGCGGCCGGGTGCCGTAGAGGGCGAACTCCTCGGGGCGGTAGCCCAGGACGAACCCGGCGGTGAGGCGGCCTCCTGAGAGGACGTCGATGTGGGCGAGCGTCTCGGCCAGCGCCACCGGGTGGTGGACGGGGGCGATCAGGCCGGCGGTGGCCAGTCCGATCCGGTCGGTGTGGGCGGCGAGGTAGGCCAAGGAGGTGATGGCCTCGTGGTAACCGGGCCGGTGGAGGTGCCGTTCGCCGAGGACCGCCCAGGCGAAGCCGGCCTGTTCGGCGAGGCGCACCTGCTCGACGGCGTCGGCGAGACGCGGCCTGTCGGCCTGGTCGGCATAGAGGTTGACGTACAGACCGAGTCGCATCAGAGCGCCGTCCCTTTCCTCGGTGGCTCTTCCTTTACGGTCCGGACCGTAAAGGCTAGCGTGTCGTGGATGGCCGCGACAGACGGGAGCGCACCCATGTCGGCTTCTGAGGACCTGGTACGGCGGTTGCGCGGCACCGTCGTTCCGGCGGTGGTGACTCCGATGGACGCCGCCGGTGTGGTGGACGTCGGGGCGCTGCGCGGGTACGCGGAACGGATCGCCGCCGAGCCGGTGGGTGGGGTGGCGGTGTGGGCCCATACGGGTCGCGGGCTGTACCTGTCGGAGCGTGACCGGCGCCGGGTCCTGGCGGTGTGGCGGGAGACCGTCGACGCGCCGGTGGTGGCGGGCGTCGGGGTGCCGCGTGCGGCCGGGGCGGTGGACCTCGCCGGCGCGGTGGACGCGACGGTGGCGATGGCGGTGGCGGCCGCGGAGGGCGGCGCGGACGCGGTGATGGTCTATCCGCTGGCGCAGTTGGACGGGGACGACGACGCCGCGGTGGAGTTGCACGAGCGGGTGGCGGCGGTGAGCGGGCTGCCGGTGGTCGGGTTCTTCCTGCACGGGGAGGCGGGCGGTTACCCGTATCCGCCCCGCCTGGTGGAGCGGTTGCTGGCGCTGCCGTCCGCCGTGGGCGTCAAGCTGGCGACGCTGGACCGGGCCATGGCCTGCCAGGACGCGATCGGAGCCGCCCGGCCGAGCGGCCGTCTGGTCATCACCGGCGAGGACCGGATGTTCGGGCCGTCGCTGATGTGGGGGGCGGACGCGGCGCTGGTGGGGATCGCGGCGGCCCGGGTGCCGTTGACGAGCGCGGTGCTCGACAACTGGCGGGCGGCGGACTACGAGCGGTTCGTGCGGGCCTCGGCGCGTCTGGACCGGTTCGCGGGGGTCACGTTCCTCGCGCCCATCGAGGGTTATGTGCGGCGGATGCTGTGGGCGGCGGTGTGGGAGGGGCTGATCCCGGAGGAGGCCGCGCACGATCCGTACGGTCCCGCCCTGCCCGACAGCGAGCGTCGAGCCGTCGTCGACTGCCTGGAGGCGCTCGCGAAGGAGCCGTCCGGGGACCGACCGGCCCCGGACCGACCGGCCCCGGACCGACCGGCCCAGGACCAGCCGGCCCCCGACCAGCCGGCCCCGGACGAGCCGGTCCCGGACCTCGCCTAGGTCCGCGCCCGGGGCGGAGTACGGGCCGGGGGGACCGTCGCCCCCGCGGAGCGGACAGGTGCCCCCGGCGGATCGGCCGGGGGCACCTGGTGGGGCCTTCAGTTGGCGAGCAGGCCCTTCAGCACCGCCTCGTACTGCGCGGTGAGTTGCGACGGGGTGCCCGACGGGCACAGCGGGTCGAGCCGGAGCCGGGCGAGCGCGCGGGTGGCCACGCCCCAGGCGTACCACGTGGCCCGCTCCCAGGCCAGTTGCGGCGGGTTGTACCAGCCGTCGCCCAGTCCGCCGAGTACGAGCTCGGCCTCGCCGCTCCCGGGCTCGATCGGTCCGAGCCGGTAGACGGAGCCGCCGAAGACCGAGGCGTAGACCTGGCCGAAGTGGACGCTGATCTCGCCGTAGCTCGGGAGCTTGCCGGTCTTCAGGATGGTCCGGGTCTCGATGTCCATGGCGAACCAGGAGCCCGACCGCCGCTTGTAGACCCCGTACAGGACGCCCTTGTGCACCTCGATGTGCTGGATGCTGGCGTTGCCCTCGACGGGGGTGGCCTCCCAGAGCACGGTGCGGCGGCGCAGGTCGTAGGCGACGACCGTGGCGTCGGGGCGTGTCGGGGTGACGCTGCCGCCGCCCCAGGTGTCGCCGGCGAGGTAGGCGATGCGGTGGCCGGGCCGGTCATCGAGGGCGACGGACATCACGCTCTGGTCGGTGATGACGTCCTTGTGGACGGTGAGCCTGCCGCGTGAGCGCTCCACCAGGGTGAGGGCGCCCTTGAGGCCGCCGGCCGGGGGCGCGCTCGCCACCAGGACGAGGTCCTGCTCGGGGACGTAGGCCATGTCGGTGGGCCGTTGCTGGTCGTTCTCGATGAAGCCCATCGAGCGGACCCTGCCCCGGCGGGGGTCGATCTCCAGGAACTCGGTGCTCGGGTACATCGCCGCGTACACCTTGCCGCCGATGGCCCGGAGCTGCTTGGGCTCGCCGGGGATCCTGATGCGCTTGGAGGTGCCGTGCGCGGGCTGGTGGGTGGTCAGGGAGTAGTGCCCGCCGACGTGGACGCTGCCGCCGGACTCGTACGCGATCGACTGGACGGGGTCGGGGCCGGACAGCCCGACGTCGATCAGTTCGACCAGCTCCGACGTGCCCGTCCGCAGGTTCAGCCACCACAGCCGACCGCTGCCCACCGCGCCGAGCATCTTGCCGTCCGGGAGGGGGACGAGGGCGCGGTGCTCGTCGCCGGTGGCGGGGGCGGCGACCTTGACGAGGGTGTCGCCCTCGCGCCGGTAGACGGTGCCGCTGGGGCGGCCGACGCAGTAGAGGGTGCCGTCGGCGGTGACCGTCATGGCGTCGGCGATGCGCTCGGGGGCGGGGATGGGGATGACGTGGGCGTCGCTGCCGTCGGGTGCCAGGTCGACGATGGACCGGCCGAAGGAGCCGAGGACCCGGCCGCCACGCGCGATGAGCGCGGAAGCGCCGCCGTACGGTTCGGGGGTGATGCTCCGTCTGACTCCGGTGGTCCGGTCGTAGGCGACGATGTAACCGCGCGGGAGGGTGCCGGCGTAGACGTACTGGTCGTCGGCGGCGATGGCGCGGACGTACTGCTCGCCGGCCATCGCGGCGCCGAGGTTGCGGAGCGTGCCGGTCTGCGGCTTGTACTCCCAGACCTCGCCACGCGGGCTGGTGCCGGCGTACACCGTGCCGTCGGGGGCGGTGGTGAGGCACCAGACGAAGCCGCCGGCCGGGCCGATGGTGCCGATGCGGGTGACGGTGCCGGTGCCGGGGTCGATGCGGTGGATGTCGGGGAAGGGGTAGGTGCCGATGTACACCTGGCCGCCGGAGACGGTGGCCGCCCAGCCGCCGTCGCCGCGGTCGAGCCGGAAGGTTCTGGTGAGCTTTCTCGTCGTCAGGTCGATCTCGCCGACGAGGGTGGGGTTCTGGCCCCGGGCGACGAGGTAGGCGTGGTTGCCGAGGACGGTGGTGCCGACGATCGCCGCCGTCAGGGACGCGACGCCGTACGTGGAGACCGGGGCGCCGGAGCAGCGGTGTCCGGCCGTGCTCCTGTCGTCCGCCGGGGCGGTCGCGGCCTTTGGTGTCGTGGCGGCGTGTGCCGCGCTGGGGGTGATGGTCTGTCCCGCCACTGCCGCCAGGGTGAACCCGGCTCCGGTGTTGAGCAGTCGCCTGCGTTCCATGCGTCCCTCTCCTGTTCCGGTGGTTCGGATCGCCTCACACGACCGGTGGCAGTGCCGTGCCGACCTTCAGGCCGAACAGCTCCGCCGCGTTGCGCCACAGCACTCGCTCCAGCTCTTCCTCCGTGAACCGCGCGTCCCGGACCACGCCGAGGGACACGCAGGGGTCGATCAGTGTCGCGTCGGTGCCGAAGAGCATCTGTTCGATCGGAACCCCGGCCTCGCGGGCGTACGCGACGCGGCCCGCGTCGGTGGCCGTACGGCAGTGCTCCAGGTAGAGGCGGTCGCAGGCGGCCGCGGCGTGCGCCGCCTCGCGCCAGGCGTCGCCGCCCGCGTGTCCCATGATCACGCGCAGGCCGGGCCGCGCGTCCACGAGTTCCGGCAGGAGCGTCACCTCCCGCCCCCAGGTGTGCAGCAGCAGCGGTACGCCGGCTTCGGCGACCACGTCGAAGGCCTCCGCCATCTCGCGGCAACCGGGCATCCGCCCCGGGTAGTGGGTGTGGATCTTCGCTCCGACGAACCGGCCGGTGTCCAGGCAGCGCCGGAGGTCGGCGGCGCTCTGCTCGATGCGGTTGGGGTTGACGACGGCGTACCCGTACAGCCGGGGGCGGGTCTCCAGGGCCTCGCGGAGGGCCGCGTTACCGGCGACCGCGTCGTACACCACGGCTTCGGACGCCGAGACGATCTGCAGGTCGATGCCGTAGCGGTCCATCTGGGCGAGGTTGGTGTCCGCGTCACCGGTCGTCAGGTGGAACTGCCAGCGGCCCACGTGGGCGTGCACATCGATGATCGGCATCAGGCGAGCAGCTCCTCGACGTTCTTGGTGGCGATGGCGGCGCGGTCGTCGGGCGAGATGTCGGCGTACCGCAGCTTCAGCGTCTGCGGCGAGATGTCCATGAACGGGGTGCGGGATCCGAAGACGAGGTGGCGCGGGCCGACGGCGTCGATGACCCGTTCGATGGAGTCGGGGCCGGACAGCATGCGTGTGGTGGCCCGGAAGCCGGGCTCGTCGCGGGCCATGAGCAGGAAGTCGGCGAGCAGGTAGGCGTGCAGGTCGAGGAAGACCACGTCGGCGCCTCGGCCCATCAGGGGCGGTCCGAAGCGGCGCGGGTCGCCGTCGTGGAGGAGCACCATGCCGCGCTCGATCGCCAGCTTCACCACGCGCCGGTAGCCGGGGAAGCCGGGCTCGGCCGCCTGTTCGAGGGTGAACAGCCTCAGGAAGCGGACGCCGGCGGCGGCCAGTTCGTCCAGCCGGTCCTCGGCGGTCAGGGCGTCGCGTACGTCGACGGTGCCGACGGGCAGGAGCTCGGGGCAGCCGGCGAGGTCGCGGAGCGTTTCGGCGTTGCCGGCCCCGTCGTCGAAGAGCGGGCCGCGCGTGGACAGCGCCAGGGCGCCCGCGACGGGTGAGGCGCGCAGGTGGGCGCGGATCTCGTCGAGGCCGGTGTCGCGGTGGTGGCGGGGCCAGGGCCCGTACATGACGTCGACGTCCCAGCCGATGTGCTCCTCCGGGGTGGGCCTGAGCCACTCGTACACCCGTTGCGGCGACTCGCTCATGAGGTGGCGACCTTCCCCAGTGCCTGCGCGATCCGGTCCACGTCGTCCTCGCTGTAGGCCTCGTTCCACGGCAGAACCAGCAACGTACGGTCGATGAGCCGCTCGGCGCGAGGACACAGGCCCGGTGGGTACCCGGACAGTGCCGGATTGGCGTACAGCGGACGCTCCAGATAGCCGGGGAGGGCGGGGACACCCAGCTCCTCCAGTGCCGAGGCCCAGCGGGTGTTGTCGTCGACGAGGAGCGGGACGACCCACCAGGCGTGGCCGGGCCGCATCTGAGGCATCGTCACCCGGGGCAGCCCGGCGACGGCTTCGGCGAGGAGCCGCGCGCTCGCGCGGCGCCGGGCGACGACGTCGGCGACGCGCGTGAGCTGGACGCGGGCCACCGCCGCGACGAGTTCGGTCATGCGGTAGTTCAGGCCCATGGTGCGGTGGATGCGGCCCTCGGAACGGTCCCAGCCCTTGTCCATGAACAGCCGCATCCGGGTGGCGAGGGCGGGGTCGTCGGTGATGCTGAGACCGCCGTCGCCGGCCGTGATGTGCTTGTACTGCTGGAGGCTGAAGCAGGCGATGTCGCCGGCGGTGCCGAGCAGCCGCCCGTCGCCGTCCTCACCGAGCCAGGCCTGGGCGCAGTCCTCGATGAGCAGCAGGCCGTGCCGGTCGCAGATCTCCCGCAGCCGTACGGTGTCGGCGGCGCCGCCGAAGAGGTGGACGGCGATGACGGCCTTGGTGCGCGGGGTGACGGCCGCCTCGACGGCGGCCGGGTCGAGGTTCCCGTCGTCCTCGCGCACGTCGGCGAAGACGACCCGGGCGCCCTGGGCGAGGACCGGGGCGACGGTACCGAAGTCGGAGATCGGTGTGGTGACGACCTCGTCGCCGGGGCCGACTCCGGCGGCGGCGACGGCGAGGTGCAGCGCGGCGGTGCCCGAGCTGGAGGAGACGGCCTCGGCGCGCCCGTACAGGCGGGCCATCTCGCACTCCAGCGTCCGGGCCTCCCGGCCGAACGCCCCGCACAGGACGGCCGAGTCGAGGACCCGGAGCACCGCCGCGCGTTCCTCCTCGCCGAACGTCCTTCCCCGGGGATCCAGAACTGTGGGCAGCGGCATTTCCCGTTGCGGCATCGGGGGATTATCCTCTCGGCAGCACGCGATTATGGCCTGGGCCGAAAGTAGAACCCCTGTCGACGGCCGTCAATCAGGCGTCACCGAGCACGTCGCATCCGCGAGTACACCCGGCAGAACGGAGACCTGACCATGCCGCTCACGGTCGGCGTGATAGGTCCCGAGGACCTGGTCCACAAGGTGGTCGCGGTCGGTGACCGCGCCGGAACGGCACGGCTGCTGCCACTGCCGTACCGTCACGAGGACGAGACCACCGAGAGGGTGGCGGCCGCGCGGTCACGGGCGGACGCGCTGCTGTTCACCGGGGTGGTGCCGCACTCGCTGGCCGACGCGGCCGGCGTGCTGGACCGGCCGGCGATGTACGTGCCGTACAACGGGGCCACGCTGCTGCGGGTGCTGGTCGAGCTCCTGCGGCTCGGGCACGACGTGTCCCGGGCGTCGATCGACACGCTGCGCGAGGACGAGGTCCTGGAGACCATGACGGAGGCCAAACTGCCCACCGACCGGGTGCGGGTGCTGCCGTACCGGCCGGGGCTGACCTCGCAGGACATCGTCGACTTCCACCTGGACGCGCGCGACACGAAGAAGACCAGGGTGGCCATCACCTGCCTCGGTTCGGCGTTCCAGGTGCTGGACCAGCACACCCACGCGGTACGCCTCGCCCCGTCGAGGCACTCGATACTGGCGACCCTCCAGGCGCTCGTGCTGGCCACGGCCGGACGGCACAGCGGGGACGCCCAGGTGGCGCTGGGCATCGTCGATCTGCCGCCGGGCACGGGGGCGGACGCGCGACTGCCGGACGACATACGGGTGCTCGGCGGCAGTCTGGCCGAGTTGCCGGACGGACGGCGGCTGGTGGTGACGACCCGAGGGGTGCTGGAGACGGCCACGGAGCAGTTCACCCGCATACCGTTCCTCGACGCCCTGGCGTCCCGGCACGGCTGCGCGCACGTCGGCTTCGGAGTGGGCCGTACGGCGGCGGAGGCGGAGGCGCTGGCCCGACGGGCCGTCAACCGGGCCCGCTCGCTCGGCCCGGCGGCCGGGGTGGTGTCGATGGTGGACGATGTCGACATCGTCATCGCACCGGACGCGCCCACGGGGACGGACCCCGCCGGGACCGGGCCCACCGGGACGCCGGAGAGCCCCGCACTGCTGGCCCGCCGGGTCGGAGTGCACCCGCAGACCCTGGACCGGCTGCGGGAACTGGCCGCGGCGGACGGGGACGCGGGCGTCACGGCCCACCGTCTCGCCGAGCACCTGTCCGTGCAGCAGCGCACGGCCCGCCGCATCCTCAAGCGCCTGGAGCGGGCGGGCGTCGCCGTACCGACCGGCAGTCGTCAGGAAGGGCGGACCGGCCGCCCTCCCATCGTCTACCGGGTCCACCTGTAACCCGCGGCCCGCTGATCGCGGCCCGGGCCCGAAACCCGACATCCCAGCCGCCGCGGTGGGAGCGCCGTGCGGCGGAGAGCAAGGAGCTCGCGCGTGAGAATCGCCTCCTTCCGGACCCGTGTCGTCCGCGCCCGATACCGCCGCCCGTTCGCCATCAGCAGCGGCACCAGCCCCGAACTCGTCAGCCTCGTCGTGGAGGTGCGGACGACCGACGGCAGGTCGGGCTTCGGCGAGGCGTCGCCGATGACCGCGTACACCGGCGAGACCCTCGCGGGGCTCAGCGCGGCGGTGACCGACCACGTGGCACCGGCGCTCGTCGGCCGCGACCCGCGCGACCTGGCCGGCGCCCATGCCGCGATGGACACCGCCATCCGGGGCCAGCACCTCGCCAAGGCGGCTCTGGACCTGGCGTTGCACGACCTCGCGGCCCGCGACGCCGGGTGGCCGGCCCACCTGCTCCTGGGCGGCGGGCGGGTGACCGGCGCGGTCCCGACCACGTGGGTGGTGGGGCTGGGCACACTCGACGAGATGGTGGAGGAGGCGGCCCGGTACGCGGCGGCCGGGTTCGGGCACATCAAGCTCAAGGGCGGGGAGGACCCGGCGCTCGACGTGGAACTGGTGGCCGCCGTGCGCAAGGCGGTGCCCGAGTCGGTGGAGCTGTCGCTGGACGCCAACGAGGGGTACGCCCCGGGTGACGCGGGCCGCGCGGTGGGCCGGCTGGCGGACGCCGGGCTGGATCTGGTGGAGCAGCCGTTGCCGCGCTGGGACGTGGAGGGAATGGCGGCGCTGCGGGCGCGGGGCGGCGTGCGGCTCATGGCGGACGAGTCGGTCCAGTCGGTGCACGACGCGTTGGAGGTGGTGCGCAGGGGCGCCGCCGACGTACTGAACATCAAGATCCTGAAGGTGGGCGGGCTGTACCGGGCGCGTCAGATCGCGGCGCTGACCGAGACCGCAGGGCTCGCGGTGAAGGTGGGCACCATGCCGGAGCTGGGCGTGGCGACGCTCGCGGCCGCGCACCTGTCGGCTGCGCTGCCGCACGCCACGGTTCCGGCGGACCTGGTGGGCCCGTTGCTGGTGGAGGAGGAGCCGCTGGCGCCGTCGGCGTTCGCGGCGACGGTGGGCACGGGCCTGGTGGAGCTGCCGTCGGCGCCGGGGCTGGGGCACGGCCTGGAGGGCACCCCCGGCTGAGGGCGTCTCCGCCCAGGCGTATACAAATGGACCGACAAGGGGACGAAGAACGCGGGGGCGGGTCAGCACGGTGACGCACATATCCACGCCGGGTGCGGCGGACACGCCCGGCACGGCGGACACGCCCTGCACGGCAACCTCGTCGGGCGCGGTGAACGCTCCCGGTACGGCACACGCTCCGGGTACGACGCCCACGCCGGGCGGGGCAACCAGTTCGGGCGGGGCAACCACGTCGGGCACAGCGCCCGCTCCGGACGCGACGCCCACGCCCGGCGCGGCTGCCACGTCGGGCGCGGCGGACGTGTCCGGCGTGACGACCGGTGCTGCGGCTCCGGCGCCGAGGCGGCGCCTGGTCAGCGTGGACGTGGCCCGTGCCGTCGCCGTGTTCGCCATGTTCGCCGCGCACATCGGCCCGCCCGCGAAGCCGGAGGGGGCGGGCCACCTGCTGGTGGCGTTCGACGGGCGCGCGCCCGCCATCTTCACCCTGATAGCGGGACTTTCGCTGACGCTGTCCCGTGGCGGCACCCGGCCCCGTCCGCGGCCGGCCGGCGCGTGGCGCGGCACGCTGGTGCGGTGCGCGGTGCTGGCGGCGCTCGGGCTGGCCCTGACGGAGCTGCGGTCGGGTATCGCCGTGATCCTCACGTTCTTCGCGCTGTACTTCCTGGCCGCCGAGCCGCTCGCCCGGCTGAGCACCCGTGCCCTGACCGCGGTGGCCGCGGTGTCGGTGGTCCTCGGCCCCGTCCTGTCGTACGTGCTCGGTCCGCACTTCGGCTACCGCTCCACCGGCCGTGGGCGTTACCCCGGCTTCGAGGCGGTCACCAGCTGGCCGGGGTTCACCGACGCGCTCGACACGCTGCTGCTGTCGGGCGCGTACCCGTGGCTGACGTACTTCCCGTACGTCGTCGTCGGCATGGCCCTGGGACGTCTGGCCGACCTGCGCCGGTCCGGTGCCGCGCGCCGCCTCATCGGCTGCGGGGCGCTCCTCGCCCTCGCGGGGCACGGCCTGTCCGCGCTGGCGCTGGGACCGGGCGGCGGGCGCGAGGCGCTGCTGCGGGCGATCGCGCAGAGCCACGCGTACGCGGTGAACGCGCCCGACCCGGTGCAGGCCGTGCTCGCCGGGCAGGCGGGCGCGATCCCCAGCACCTCGTGGGCGTGGTTGCTGGTCGACGGACCCTACAGCCAGACGCCGTTCGAGACGGTCGCCAACATCGGCGCGAGCCTGCTGCTCCTCGGCGTGGCCGTCGCGGCCTGCCGCGGCCGGACGATGGAGACGCTGCTGCGTCCGGCGGCCGTCGTCGGCACGATGGGCCTGTCGGTGTACGCCGTCCACGTCGTCGCGCGCGCCCAGCTCCACCCCCATCACGGATGGCCCGCCCTGGCCGCCTTCTGCGGGGTGTCGCTGGTGGCGTGTGCCGTCTGGGCGTTCGTCTTCCGCGGGACACCGCTGGGACGGGGGCCGCTGGAGTGGGCGCTGCACGCGATGACGCCCAGGGCCGGGAAGCCCGGCGCCTGACCCGCTGCGGGTCGCCCGGGGTGCCGTGGCCGATGGAGCGAGGGCCCGGCTCGACCGCGCCGCGAGACCGGTGGGGCGCCGCCTTCCTGGGCACGCGGCACTCACGCGTGCTGCGGCGGACCACGGCGTACCTCCCGGCCACCGGCACCCTTTGGCGCCGGTCCGAGTCCATGACCGTCGGCACGGGAAGGGCCGGCGCGCCCCTCCTCACGCCTCCGGAGTGCCGCCCCCGCGCTTGGTCCACACCACCGGGTCCGACAGCCGGGCCGACTGCCAGGAGCGCCACAGGGACGCGTAGGCACCGTCCGCCGCAAGGAGTTCCTCGTGGCTGCCGAGTTCGACGATGCGGCCACGGTCCATGACCGCGATGCGGTCGGCGTCCCGCACGGAGTCCAGGCGGTGCACGACGGAGATCACCGTGCGGCCTTCGACCAGCGCCGCGAGCGAACGCTCGACCCGGCGGGAGGCGGTGGAGTCCAGCAGCGCCGTGGCCTCGTCGAGGACCAGCGCGTACGGGTCGGACAGCAGCAGCCTGGCCAGCGCCAGTTGCTGGGCCGCGGACGGGGACACCGGAGCGGCGCCCGCTCCGATCTCGCTGTCGAGGCCGTCGGGGAGCGAGCGTACCCAGTCCGTCAGCAGGACGGTTCCCAGCGCCTCCCACAGCCGCTCGTCCGGCGGGGCCTGCTCGCGGGCGAGGGTGAGGTTGTCCCGTACCGTGCCGCTGAACACGTGCTGCTCCTGGGTCACGAGCACGATCTCGCGCCGCAGTTGGTCCACCGGCAGGGTGCTGATCTCGGCACCGCCGATGCGCACGGTCCCCCGGGTCGCGTGGTGCACACCGGCCAGCAGCTTGCCGAGGGTGGACTTGCCCGCACCGGAGGCGCCGACGACGACCAGGCGCTCGCCGGGGGCGATGTCGAGGTCGATGCCGGACAGCACCTCGCGGCCGGGGCCGTAGCCGAAGCCGACGCCCTCCAGCCGGATGGCGTGGCCATCGAGGGCCGCGGGCGGCCGGGGCTCCTCGCACGGCAGCCGGTCCACGCCCAGGATCCGGCGCAGCGCGGCGTTACCGATCTGGAGTTCATCCGTCCAGGTCAGCAGATCGTTGAGGGGCTCGCCGAGTGCCTGTACGTACAGGACCACGGCGGTGAGCGCGCCCAGCCCCACCGCCCCGCGCTGGTAGGCGAGTCCGCCGATCAGCAGGGTCAGCGCCATCGGCACCATGGTGGCGAGATCCAGGCTGGGGAACCAGACGGTCTGGAGCCAGGTGGTGCGCTGCCGGGTGCGTACCACCTGGTCGACGGCCGCGCCGTGGCGCTCGGCCTGGCGGGGCCCGAGCCCGAGGGCCTCGACGGTGGCGGCGCCGCGGGCGGTCTCGTGCGTGATGGCCAGGACGGCGGCCTCCTGGGCGAGCAGTTGTTCGTACGCGCGGGTGGCGCGCGGCCGGTACCACCAGGTCGACAGGACGGCGAACGGCACCCCGGCGAGCAGCCCGAGGGCGAGCAGGGGCGAGGTCAGCAGGATCGCCGCGACGGTGAACACCAGGGTGACGGCGGCCAGTGCGATGCGCGGGACGGCCTGCCGGATGCTCTCGTTGAGCCGGTCGGCGTCGGTGATGGCGCGGCTGAGGAGGTCACCGGTACCGACGCTCTCCACCTCCGACAGCGGCAGCCCGAGGACCCTGCGGACGAAGTTCTCCCGGGTACGGGCCAGGACGCGCTCGCCGAGCAGGGTGGCCTGGGTGCGGGCGGCGCGGGCGAGAAGCGCGTGGCCGACCAGGATCGCGACGAAGGCCAGGGCGAGCAGGTCGACCCGGCCGGTGGTGGTGCCGGCCTTGACGGACTCGACCAGGTGACCGAGGAGCCGGGGGCCGGTGAGGCCGGCCACCAGGGCGGCGGCGAACAGCGCGAAGGTGAGGAACAGCCGGGCGGCCTCGCCGCGGAGGAAGGCGCCGACCCAGGTGCGGACGTCGGCCCGGTCGGCGAGGGGCAACCGCCCCGGGTGGCCGGGCGTGCCGCCGGGCGGCGGGGCCGGGGTGGACCCGGCGGTGGTGGAGGCCTGGGCGGGGGTCGTGGTCACGAGGGCACTCCTGCGGAGCGGTCGGGGCGGCCGGGGGCCCGGTCCGCGTCGAGGCGGATCACTCGGTCGGCGACACCGCGCCACAGCGGGCTGTCGCTGAACACGACGGTGGTCCGCCCCGCGCGCAGCGCGGCCACCCGCTCGACCAGCCGGGCCTCGGTGTGGGCGTCGACGGAGGAGGTCGGGTCCTCGAGCACCAGGACGTCGGAGGCCGCGAGCAGGGCCCGGGCGAGGACGAGGCGCTGGCGCTGACCGCCCGACAGGGCCCGGCCGCCCTCGTCCACGTAGGTGTCCAGGCCCGCGGGCAGGGCCTCGACCACGTCGGCGGCGTCGGCGGCGAACAGAGCCCGGTCCAGCTCCTCCGGGGAGCGGGCGGCTTCCGCGGTCAGCTCCTCCCGCAGTGTGCCGCTGAAGAGGGTGTCGGCGGGCCGGGACCGCAGCACCCGGGAGCGCAGTTCGGTCAGGTCCACCCGGTCGAGCGGGACGCCGCCGAGCCGGGTGACCGGGGTGTCGTCGCCGGGGCCGCCGGGGTGGGTGAGCCGGTCGGAGAGGCCCCCGGCCAGGTCCGCGGGGGCGGCGACCACGGTGAGTCGTCCTGCCTCGGCGGTGATGCCGGTGTGGGGGTCCACCAGCGACAGCGGTCCGGGCGGCAGCGGCTGGGGGTGCGCGGGCTGGGTGCTGCCCGGGGTGAGACGCAGCAGGGTGCAGACCCGGCCGGCGGCGACCTTGGCCAGGCTCAGGGTCTCCGCGGCTTCGGTGGCGGTGCTCACCGGCAGGGTGAGGAAGGCCGACGCGCCGTAGAACGCGACCAGTTCACCGGCGGTGATGGTGCCCTGCAGGGCGAGGCGCGCGCCCAGCCAGACGATGCCGACGGTGACGAGACCGGGCAGGAAGACGCCCGCCGCCTGGAGCCAGGCCTCCATCCGGCCGGCCGACTCGCCGGCGCGCCGCACCTCCTGGCTGGTGCGGCGGAAGCGTTCGGCGAAGTCGGCCTCGCCCCCGATACCGCGCAGGATGCGCAGGCCGGCGACGATGTCCCCGGCCTGGGAGGTGGCGACGCCCATGTGCTCGCGCTGGGCCTCGTCGCGTTCCTGGAGTGGCCGCAGCAGCGGTCCGATGCCGAGGACCGCCGCGGGGACGCCGATGAGCACGGCCAGCCCCAGCACGGGCGAGGTCGCGGTGAGGGCCACGGCCACGAGCGCGGCGGCGAACACCGCGCCGATGGTGCGGCCGACGACCTCGAAGGCACTGCCGATGCTTTCGACGTCGGCGGCGGCCGAAGCCGCCACATCGCCGGAGCGTGCCTTGCCGTGCAGGGCGCCGCCCAGCCGGACCACCTGCCGCATCAGCACGCGGTGGGTGTACGACAGGGCGTGCGCCTCGGCGCCCACGGCGGCCTGGATCAGCCCGGCGCCGGCGAGTGCCTGGAGGACGCCGAGGCCGAGCGCGAACAGCGACCACAGGTACACGCCCGCCTGACCGGCGCCCTGGCCCGCCTCGTCGATGGCCCGCCCGATGACGAGGGGGATCAGGGCGAGGGGGACCATCCAGACGGTACCGAGCACGGCGCTGAGGACCAGCGGCCAGGGCCGGACGCGTACCAGCCACCACAGGTAGGCCCAGGGGCCGCGGGCGTCCGCCTCGGGTACGGCGGCGGGGGCCACCGACGCGTCGAAGAGCCGGTTGGTCACAGGTACCGGTCCCGGGTGGCCGCGCGGTCGACCTTGCCGGTGCGGGTGTGCGCCAGTTCGGGGACCGCGACGATCCGGTCGGGGACGAGGTAGTGCGGCTGTGTGGCACGCAACCGCGCGCGCAGCGCTTCGGGTTCGGGCGCGACGCCGCCGTCGTCGGGGGCTGTGGCGCCGGGCGCTGTGGCGCCGGGCGCTGTGGCGCCGGGCGCTGTGGCATCGGACGCGAGGACCACGAAGGCGACCAGGGCGGTGTGCTCGGCCTTCGCGTAGGGGGCGGCGGCGACGGCGGTCACGCCGGGGAGCCGGCCGATGGCCTCCTCGACGTCCAGCAGGTCCACCCGATGGCCGCGGATCTTGACCTGGTGGTCGACGCGGCCGTGGAAGACGAGGGTGCCGTCGGCCGCCTCGTGGACGAGGTCACCGGTGCGGTACCAGCGGGTGGTGCCGCCGCCGAAGTCCGCCTCGACGAAACGGGCGGCGGTGCGGTCGGGGTCGTCGAGGTAACCGGTGGCGAGCTGAGGGCCGGCCACGAGCAGTTCGCCGTGGCCGTCGGGCGCGTCCGGGCGGGGCACCACGGCTTGTCGTACGGACGGCAGCGGCCGCCCGATCGGGACGCCTTCGGGGAAGAGGCCGCCGGCACCCGACGGCTCGGCGCCAGGTGCTTCGGCTCCCGGCGGCTGGGCCGCGGGTGCTTCGGCTCCGGGACCGGCGAGCACGACGCTGTGGGTGACGAGCGCGGTCTCGGTGGATCCGTACGTGTTGAGCAGCCGCACGCCGTCGGCGCCGAGCCGGTGCCAGCGCTCCAGCATGTCCGGGCGGACCGCCTCGCCGCCGATGACGACCGTCTCGACGCCGGCGGGGAGTTTGCGGCCGGTCTCCAGCAGGTGGCCGGTGTACACGTGCCAGTAGTCGACGGGCAGGTTGATGAGGGTGACCTCGTGGTCGGTGAGGACCCGGTCGAGGTCCGCCTCGGCGTCTCCGTCCAGGACCACGAGCCCACCCGCCAGCAGCGGCGGAAGGATCTCCTCCAGGCTGGTGTCGCCGTCCGCGCGGGTGAAGTTCAGGGACACGGTGTCCGGGCCGCTCCCGTACCGCTCGCCCAGATGGGGCAGTACGGCGTGCAGCGCACCATGCGGCACCGCCACGGCCTTGGGGGCACCGGTCGAGCCCGAGGTGAACAGTACGTAGGCGGGGTCGTCGGCGTGGACCGGCCGGCCGCTGTCCCGGACCGGGTGGCGGGAGGAACCCCAGTGGGGGCGCAGGACGCGGTCGACGGAAGGCAGAGCGCCGGTCTCGGCGGTGGCGATCAACTCCCGGCAGCCCAGGGCGCGCAGGGCCTGGCCCTCGTGGTCGCCGGCGTCGCCGGGCACCGCCACGTAGCAGCGGCCCGCCGCGAGGGTGCCGAGGATCGCGGCGATGTCCCGGACGCTGTGGTGGGCGATGATGGCCACGGGCGGATGCGGCCCCGGTGTGCGGGTGGTGACGAGATCGGCCACCGCGCCCGCCCAGGCGGCCAGTTGGCCGTATCCGACGGTCATTCCGTTGTCGACGACCGCCGGCCGCTCGGGGTGCGCGCGGGCGATGGCGAAGAAGGGGTCGAGCACGCTGGGCAGGGTCATGGCAGGGTGTCTTCTCTTGTCCGCTCGTCGGGTGTTCAGCTGCTCGGTGCCCCGGCCGCGCCGGGTTCGGCGGTCCCTGGGTCCGTTGACCCGGGGTCCGTCGTCCCGGGGACCGTCGTCCCGGGATCCGTCGTCCCGGGATCCGTCGTCCCGGGATCCACCGCGTCGAGGAGGGCGGTGAGGGCGGCCCGGTGGCGGGCGGCGAGGTCGCGTACGGTGGCCTCGTCGTGCAGGGCCGTGGCGTACCACCACTCGACGCGCAGCACCTCGTCCTCGGTCGTGGCGATCACCTCGATGAGGTGGGGCCGCGTCCAGTGCGGTGCGGTGATGTCGCCGACGGGCTCCGGTGCCACGTCCGTCAGCAGGGTGCGCAGCGGCAGGGCGTCCGCCTCGTCGCCCTCGAAGTCGAAGGAGATGTCGCTGGGAGGGGCCGCCCTCAGGGCGGCCGAGACGCGCGGCCGGCCGTGGCGGGCGAGCGCTCCGTATCCCACTCCCCCGCCGGGCAGGGCCGCGAGGTGGCCGACGGTCCTCGCGAGCCGTTCGGCCGCGGTGCCGGGTGCCAGATCCAGGCGGACGGGCACGGTGGTGGTGAACCAGCCGGTGGTACGGGCGAGATGCGAGTCGCCGACGGCCTCCTCGCGCCCGTGCCGCAGGACGTCCACCCGGACCGCCGTCTCGTCGAGCCACCCGGCCAGCACCTCGCCCAGGGCGTGGAGGACCAGGTCGCCCGGGTGGGCGCGGTGGGCGCGGGCGGCCGCCTGGAGGCGGGCGGTGACCTCCTGCGGGAACTCCTCGCGGTACGTCGCGGCCGTGCGGGCGGTGTTCGCGGCACGTGGGTCGGTGACGGTGCGGTCCAGCGGGATCGTCGCGGGGGTGCGGACCACGTCCGTCCACCACTCGGCCTCCGCCTCCGCCTCGGGGGTGCGGGCATGGGCGGCGAGCGCCTGGGCCCACTCGGGGTACGAGGTGCCCTCGGCGCACCAGACGTCGCGGCGGCCCGCCTGGAGCGCCGTGTACAACTCCTCCAGGTCCTCCAGGAGGACCGACCACGAGACCATGTCGCACGCGAGCTGATGGAGGACGATCAGCAGCCGCCCCGGGCGGGCCGGGCCCGCGTCGAAGCGGACGAACCGGGCGACGGGCCCGGTCCGCGGGTCGAGGGCACGCTGTTCGACCGCGCAGCGCAGGGTGACCGCGGCCGCCAGGTCGGCGTCGGCGAGTTCGGAGATGTCCACCGTGTCCAGCATCGGGCCGAGGGCCGCGCCGGGCGGGCCGTCGGCGGTGAGGGCCGCCGCCAGCTGCCGGGGGCGCCGGGCCGGGCGGGCCTCGACGGCCAGGCGCAGCGAGGCGTGCCCGGCCACCAGGCGGCGGACGGCCTCCGCGAACAGTTCCCCGTCGAGGTCCGGCCGGGTGGTGAAGAGCATCGACTGGTTCCAGTGGCCGCGGTCGCCGGTCTGCTCCTCCCACGCCTGTTCCTGCGGCGGGGTGAACACGACCGGGCCGTGCCCGGTACCGGGTGGCGCGGCGCCGGCGGTACGGCGCCGGGCGGCCCGCTCGGCGACGAGCGCGGCCAGGCGGGCCGTGGTCATCTCGGGGACGGCCAGCTCCCGTAGCCGCACCCGGACGCCGAAGGCGGCCTCGACCCGGCGGGCGGTGCGGATGAGGTCGAGGGAGTCCACGCCGAGGTCGAGCAGCGGGGCCGACGGGTCGGCCTCCGGCGTGAGGACGGTGTCGGCGAGCCAGGCGTCCAGCCGGGCGCGGATCTCCTCGACGGACGGGCCGGACGAACCGGATGAACCAGACGGAGCTGTCGCAGCTGTCGTACCGGACTGACCGGACTGACCGGACTGACCGGACTGACCGGACGGAGCGGCCTGGCCGGACGGAGCGGCCTGGCGGGGCGCCGGGTCCGTGGAGGCCCCGGCCTCCACGGCGGGGTCGTGGTGGGGGCGGGCCGGGGCGGTCATGCGCCGGCCTCCCCCGGGGCGCCGCCGGGGCGGCGTACCAGGAACGGCCCCAGGGCCAGGGCGTCCATCGGCAGCCGGTGGAAGGTGGCGAGGGCGTCGCGCGGGCTGCAGACGACCGGCTCGTCACGGCCGTTGAAGGAGGTGTTCAGGATGACCGCGGCTCCGGTGTGCTCGCCGACCTTGCCGATGAGCCGGTGGTAGAGGGGGTCGACCTCGGCGGAGACGGTCTGCGGCCGGGTGGTGCGGTCGCTGTGGACCACAGCGGGCATGACGGCGGCGCCGGCCTCGGTGACCGGGGTGGTGACGATCATGTACGGCAGAGGGGTGGTGGTGCCGATCAGGGCCTCGGCCGCCTCCTCCTGCATGCTCGGGGCGAACGGCCGCCACGCCTCGCGGTCCTTGATGCGGACGTTGACCCGGTCACGGGTCCGTTCCGGGTTCGGCACGGCGACCATGCTGCGGTGGCCGAGGGCGCGGGGGCCGCCCTCGGCCCGGCCCTGGAACCAGCCGGCGACCCCGCCGGCGGCCAGGACGTCCGCGGTCTCGGCGGCGATGTCGGCGGGCTCGGTGTAGGCGGTGCCGGACGCCTCCAGGACACGGCGGATCTCGTCCGGGGACCACTGCGGGCCCCAGGCCACCGAGCCCTTCATGGGCTGGATCCGGTCGCCTTCCTGGGCCGCGACCCGGACGGCCGCGCCGAGCGAGACGCCCTGGTCACCGGCGAGGGGCTGGACGAAGAGGTCATGGACCTCGGGCGTGCGCATGAGCTTGCCGTTGAGGGTGGCGTTGAAGCCGACGCCGCCGGCGATCAGCAGCGTGGTCTCGCCGCTCTCCCTGAGCAGGTCGCGTACGAGGGCCATGACCGCGCGTTCCAGGGCCGCCTGGGCGGTGGCCGCGATGTCGCGGTACTCGAACGGGTCCCGGTCGGTGACCCTGGTGTAGCGGCCCACGCGGGGGTCGAAACGGCGGGAGGAGCGGTTGGGGGCTTCGGGCAGGACCTTCTCCAGGTGCCGCAGCCAGTGCCGTATGGTGGCCGTCTCCTCGTCGGTGCTGCCGGTGGAGCGCAGGTCGGGCGGGACGACGCCGATGGTGAAGTCCTCCTCCGCGAAGGCGAAGGCGCCGCCGAAGGTGAGGTCCTGGGGAGTGCCGTACGAGGCCAGGCCCATCATCTTGCCCGCCGCGTCGGAACCCAGGCCGGCGTACTCGCAGACCGCGGCGTAGAAGTAGCCCAGGGACCAACCGGGTGTGTGGGTGCGCAGGGTCTTGATCTCCCCGTCGATGCCGACGGCGAGCGTGGTGCTCACGTCCTCGCCCTGACCGTCCAGGACGAGGATGGCCCCGCGGTCCCGCCCGGAGAGGTAGTAGGCGCTGGCGGCATGGGCGATGTGGTGGTTGACGAACGTCAGACGCGGATCGCGGGTGCGCGGGAACAACGCCTTGGGCAGCAGGCGTTCCAGTGCGTCGGCGTCGTCGGCGAACCAGTCCAGGCCGCGGTCGCGGAAGAGCTTGGGCAGGTCCCACCCGTGCGCGACGACGTCGATGTCGTCCAGGGTGAGATTTCCCTCCGCGAGGCAGTGGGCGGCGGCGTTGAGGGGCGCCTCTCCGTAGGCGTGCTTGTTCCGGGTGAAGCGTTCCTCCTCGGCCAGGGCGATGACTTCGCCGTCGACGACGAGGCAGGCGGCACCATCATGGCTGGCCCCGGGCCAGCCGTTGACTCCGAGCACACGCATGGTCAGTCCCCAAAGGTCGGTCGGGATCGTCCGGTGCACCCCGCGCCCACGAGGCGCGGGGTGCACCGGTCACGCCGACCGATCTTGTCGACCCGGTGGGTTGTACACGACCTTCGACGTTGTGCGGAGATCCGCGGCGAAGATCGCGGACGCCGCCTTGAGCACCTCGTTCGCGCGCCGCAGCTCCTCGACCTCGGCGCGCAGCCTGCGCAGTTCGGCCCGTTCGTCGCGGGTCAGCCCGTCCGCGCCGCGGCGATGCGCGGAGGCGCCGGCCGGGAGGGCGCCGGGGTCCCCCCGGCCTTCCGGGCCGCGGCCCGTCTCCTGGGCCGGGCCCCGCCCTGGGTCACGGTCCGGACGGGGCTTCGGAGCGCTCGGCGCGGGACGGCGGCGTCCACGGCCGAGGGGTTCCCGCTCCGCGCCGCCCGGCCGCCCCTGCCCCGCCGCGTCACGTGCTTCCAGTTCGCCGCTGACGGTGTGCCAGCGGCGTGCCCACGGCTCCGGGTCCCCGCCGCACGCGACGACATAGGCGAGGGTCACCTTCAGCGAGGGTTTGTGCAGTCCCCGCGCGGCCTCGGCAAGCGTGGCCACGGAGTAGTGCGCCCGTTTCGCCATGGTGCGGTACGACGGGTTCCCAGCCTGCCTCCGTAAGGTGCGCAAGTCGTTGGCGAACGCCTCCAGTGGTCCTGCAGTCGGGTCCAGTAACCGCTCTGGCCTGGGCACATTTCCCCCCTGGTACTCGGTTGTCTCGACGAAGAGCCGGTCTTGCGGGCCGTACAACCGTGGTCAGCGGCGTCCGGTCCCGACGGCGTGATCAGCCGGAGACTGCCGGCGCCCCGGCAGGGAAGCCTTCGCACCGATCTGGGGTCATTGGTACATGCCAGTGACATACACATCAACTCATCAACCAACGATTCAGGCCAGCCACGAAGCGGCACGCACCGCCGCGGAGACGCTGTCCGCTCCGTCTCGTCAACCCCGGCCGACCGCTTCCGCTTCCCGCCCTGCGGCCCGGAGTTGTACAGGGGCACTCGCCGTTCGCGCCCCGTACAACTTCCCCTCGTGTACAACCCCTCACGCTCTGCAAGATCGACGGCAGGCGACACGGCCGAAACCGATGGGATTGGTGGCGGGTGGTGGACACAGCACGCAGCCAGACGGAATCAGCAGCACTGGAAGGCGTCTACGAGTACCGCAATCGCCCACTTGTGGAGCCGGACTGGCGGCGACTGCCGGGGTGGCGGGACGTCACCGCCGCCCAGTGGGAGGACCCCCAGTGGCAGCGCGCCCACTGCGTGAAGGACGCCAAGGGTCTGCGCGCGGTCATGGGCGACCTGCTCGACGAGAGGTTCTACGAGGACTGGGAGCAGGACCGGTTGCACCGCGCCACCATGTCGGTGCTGCTGCCGCCCCAGATGATCAACACCATGGCCCCGGAAGCGTCCGGCACCCGGCCGGGCGAGCTCACCAAGGCGTTCTACGACGACCCGGTACGCCGGTACATGCTGCCGGTCCTCTCCGACCGGCACCCCGAGTGGCCCTCGCATCCGATGGCCAGCCGGGACTCCCTGCACGAGCAGGACATGTGGGTGGTGGAGGGGCTGACCCACCGCTACCCCACCAAGGTGCTCGCGGAACTGCTGTCCACGTGCCCGCAGTACTGCGGCCACTGCACGCGGATGGACCTCGTGGGCAACTCCACGCCCCAGGTCGCCAAGAACAAGCTCCAGCTCAAGCCGGCCGACCGGGCCGAACGCATCCTGGAGCACCTGCGCGCCTCCCCGGGCATCCGGGACGTGGTGGTCTCCGGCGGCGACCTGGCCAACATGCCCTGGCCACGGCTGGAGCGCTTCGTCGGCGGCCTGCTGGAGATCGAGTCGATACGGGACATCCGGCTGGCGAGCAAGGGACTGGTCGGGCTGCCCCAGCACTGGCGGTCCGGCCCGGTGCTGGAGGGTGTCGCGCGGCTCGCCCGCACGGCCCGGTCCCGCGGGGTGCGCATCGCGCTGCACACCCACGCCAACGCCGCCCAGCAGATCACCCCCGCGGTGGCGGAGGCCTCAGGGGCGCTGCTCGGCGCGGGGCTGCACGACGTGCGCAACCAGGGCGTGCTGATGCGCGGGGTCAACGACAGCGCGCACGACCTGCTCGACCTGTGCTTCGCGCTCGCCGACCACGCGGCGATCACGCCGTACTACTTCTACATGTGCGACATGATCCCGAACGCCGAGCACTGGCGGGTGCCTCTGCACCGGGCCCAGCTGATCCAGCGTCAGATCATGGGCTACCTGCCGGGTTTCGCCACGCCCCGCATCGTGTGCGACGTGCCGATGGCCGGCAAGCGCTGGGTGGATCAGGCCGACTCCTACGACCGCGAGTTCGGTATATCGCACTGGAGCAAGAGCTATCTCACCCCGCTGGAAGCGGCGGACCCGGAGGCCCGCAGCGGCTCGTACCACTACTACGACCCCATCGACACGCTTCCGCTCGCCGGGCAGCAGTGGTGGCGGGACGCCCATCAGGGCGCCCGCCAGGGGTAGAAGGGACAGTTGCACAGCCATGAGCAGTCTGCGTCCACCGCGTGAGGACCCTCCGGTGCTGGAGGAGTGGTACCGACGGCACCTGGGCCCCGACATCCACGACATCAGCTCCAGCGGCGTCCACCCGTACACCTTCGCCGAGATACGCGACCTGTGCGGCATCCCGGCCGAGGACCTGGACGCCGTCGTCATGGACGACAGCGTCTCCCAGGGCGGCGCGGGCATCCGGCAGGCGATCGCCGACCGGTACGCGGGCGGCGACGCCGACCGGGTGCTGGTCACCCACGGCTCCAGCGAGGCCATCGCGCTCACCCTGGGCACGCTGCTGCGGGCCGGCGACCGCGTGGTCGTCCAGCAGGGCATCTACCACTCGCTGGGCCACTACCCGCGGGCGGCCGGCTGCGAGCTCGCCGAGTTGCCGGCCGCCGCCGTGCGCGAGGGCGAGATCGACGAGGACGTACTGGAACGCCTGATCACACCGGGCACCACGGCCGTCATCGTCAACTTCCCGCACAACCCCTCCGGAGTGACGCTGTCGCCGCCGGGCCTCAAGGCACTGACCGAACGGACCGCCGCCGCCGGCGCGGCCCTGGTGTGGGACGCCGCCACCGCCGAGATCGCGCACCGCTGGGACGTTCTCCCGGATCCAGCCGCCACCCCCGGTGACACGGTCTCCTACGGCACCTTCTCCAAGACCTTCGGTCTGCCCGGGCTGCGGGTGGGCTGGGCGATCGCGCCACCGGAACTGATCACGGCCGTCTTCCCGCTGCGCGACCGGACCACGCTCTTCCTGTCCCCGCTGGTCGAGCTGATCGCCGAGCAGGCGATGCGCCACGCCGAGGTGCTGGTCGGCACGCGGGCGGCCGAGGCGCGGCGCAACCTCGCGTACCTCACCGAGTGGATGGCCGAACACCAGGACCTGGTGCGCTGGACGCCGCCGGAGGGCGGGGTGTGCGCGCTGCCCGTCTTCCGTGAGCTGGAGGAGGCCAAGGCCGGGCCGGCCGCGGTGGAACGGTTCTGCCTGGAGCTGCTGTCCCGCCACCGCACGCTCCTGGTGCCGGGGACGGCCTTCGGCGCACCGCACGGCGCCCGGCTCGGCTTCGGCGGTCCGGAGGAGACCTTCCGCGCCGGGCTCGCGGGGCTGTCGGAGTTCCTGCGCACCCGCGAGGCCGCCCGGTGACCGCCGCGGACGGATCCGACGTACTGGACATGTGGGACTCCCGCGTACGCGAGCACCCCGAAGCGCCCGCGCTGGTGACGCCGTGGCAGGTGTTCACGTACCGGGCGGTGGACCGGCTGACCGACGCCTGGGCCGGCTCCCTGGCCGGGCGAGGCGCGGGCCCCGGGCGGCTGGTGGGCCTCGCGTTCACCGACCCCGGCCGCACGGTGCTGGGCATGCTCGCGGCGCTGAAGGCGGGAGCCGGGTTCACCGTCCTGGACGACCGGCTGCCCGCCGCCGCGCGGGCCTCGCTGGTGCGCCGTACGGAGGCGGCGGTGTGGCTCGGCGACGGCGCCCACGCCCCGGCGACGGCGTATGTGCCCGCGTACGTGCCGTCGTGGACCACCGGCAGCGGGCCGGCGGACGCCGAGGGACCCGCGCCTCGGCGGCCGGCCCGGACGGCCGCCGGGAGCGACGTGGCGTACGTGCTGTTCACCTCGGGGTCCACCGGGCAGCCCAAGGGCACGGTCATCCAGCGGGACTCGCTGAGCGGATTCGCGCTCGCGGTCGCCGAGCGGCTGGAGCTGGCCGCCGGGGACCGTTGGCTCCAGGTGGCCTCGCTGGGCTTCGACGTCCTGATCGAGGAGGTGTTCCCCGCGCTGGTGGCCGGCGCGGCGGTCGTGTGCAGGGGCGACACGCAGGCCCTGGACGCGGAGGAGCTGCACACCACGATGGCCCGCACCGGGACCACGGTGGTGGAACTGTCCACCCAGTACTGGCTGGAGTACACCCGCTGGCTCGACTCGCGCGGCCTGACCACCCCCGCGGATCTGCGCCTGGTGGTGGTCGGCGGCGAGCGCATGGACCCGCGGCCCTACCGGGAGTGGCAGGCCCGCCAACCGGCCCGGCTGGCCCACGTGTACGGGCTGACCGAGTGCACCGTCAGCTCCACCTTCTACACCGGTCTTCTCCCGGCCGGCGCCGAGGAGGTCCCGCTCGGCACGCCGCTGCGGAACGTGGAGATCAGCGTCCGGCGTGACGGGCGGCCGGTACCCCGCGGTGAGTCGGGCGAGATCCACATCGGCGGGCCGCTGCTCGCGCGCGGCTTCCTCGGCGACGAGGCCGCCACCGCGCGCCGCTTCGTGCCCGACCCGCTGGCCGCCGCCCCCGGCGCACGTGTGTACAGGACGGGCGACCTGGGGCGGATCGACGCCGCCGGCGACCTGGTCTTCCTCGGGCGCCTCGACGACCAGGTGAAGATCCGTGGCCACCGGCTGGAACCGGCGCGGGTGGAGCGCGCCCTGTGCGAGAGCCCGGCCGTGGACCAGGCCGTGGTGTTCCCGGACCCCGCGACCGGGACCGTGCTGTGGGCCTTCACGGTCCCGGCCGACCCGCGGCACGCCCCGCTCCCCGGCGAGGCGGTCCGCCTGACGGGGGCGGAGAGGGACGCCCTGGTGGCGCCGCTGGAGGCGAGCCTGCCCGACTGGGCCGTACCCAGGGTGCTGTACCGGGTGTCCGTCCTGCCGAAGAACCCGCACGGCAAGATCGACAAGCGCCGGCTGAGCGAGTGGGCCACGGTGACGGGCGCGGTGACGGCCTCGGCCGGGCCCGGCGGTCCGGCGCAGGTACCGGCGCCGGTACCGGGCGTCGCCGAGGGACCGGACGCTCCGGGCACGGCCGCCGAGCCGCGGCTGCGCGACGATCCGCTCCCCACCGTCGTGGACCTGTTCCGCGAGGTCCTGGGGGCACCGGAGATCGGCCCCGACGACGACTTCTTCGAGCATGGCGGGCAGTCCCTGCTCGCCATGCGCCTCCTCGCGCGGCTGCGCGAGTCCTTCCCCCCGGCTGCCGGGCTGCGGGCGAGCGCCCTGCTCCGGTGCCCGACCCCCCGGCTGCTGGCCGGGGCGCTCACGGCCGGCGAGACGGCCGCGCCCCGCGAGACCGCCCGGCCCTGAGCCGCCGCGGCGTGCGCACCGCCTTCGCGCCGACCCCACCCACCATCGCGTCACACAGCACCACCCGAGGGCACGCGGGACCGGCTCCGGCCGCCCGCGAGCAGTAACCATCCCCGACCACTCAGCGAGAGTTGGCAATGTCGAACCTCACCGACCAGTCCACACGCAGCTACACCCTCACCTCCGACGAGGCCGCCGCCACCGCGGAGCTCACTCTCGAACTGGCCGCCGCGTACCCGTCCTTCGGCGACCCCGGACTGCTGCGCGACCTGCCGCGGCTCGCCGCCCGGCTCCCCCTGGGCGTGCAGCACTTCCTGCGCGACTTCAAGCTGGGCGACCGCCACGGTCATGTGGTCGTCCGCGGGCACGACTTCGACCAGCAGCGCATCGGGCCCACCCCCGAGCACTGGCGCGACCGTCACCGGCCCGGTCCGGAGTTCCCCGAGGAGCTGCTGCTGATGCTGTACTCGGCGCTGCTGGGCGAGCCCTTCGGCTGGGCCACGCAGCAGGACGGCCACCTCGTGCACGACATCTTCCCGATCCGCCAGCACGAGAACGACCAGCTCGGCATGGGCAGCAAGGAGTTGCTGACCTGGCACACCGAGGACGCGTTCCACCCCTACCGCAGCGACTACCTGATCCTGGGCGCGCTGCGCAACCCCGACCACGTGCCCACCACGGTCGGCGAGCTGGACCTGGCCTCGCTGTCCGATGAGGACGTCGACATCCTCTTCGAGCCGCGCTTCCACATCGCGCCGGACGAGTCGCACCTGCCGAAGAATAACACCATCACCTCCGAGGAGGAGGCCGCCCGCTTCGCCACCATCCAGCGGATGATCGACGAACGGCCGCTCGGCCCGCTGCTCTACGGCTCGCGGCGGGACCCGTACATGCGTCTCGACCCGTACTTCACCTCCGTGCCCGAGGACGACGCCGAAGCCCGGCGCGCCTACGACGCGCTGTTCAAGGTGGTGGACGCCGGGATGCGGGAGGTGGTCGCCGACCAGGGCGACGTGCTCTTCATCGACAACCACCGCGCGGTGCACGGCCGCCAGCCGTTCCAGGCCCGCTACGACGGCACCGACCGCTGGCTCAAGCGGGTGTGCGTCACCGCCGACCTGCGGCGCTCCCGCCCGATGCGGGCCACCGCCGAGACCCGGCTGCTGGGCTGAGCGCACCCGTGGCACTCACGCTCACCGACCTGTCCCGCGCCCCGTGGCTGCTGCCCGAGGTGGACGCCCTGATCGGCGCCAACATGCCCGCCTTCATGAGCTGGGAGTCCCCCGGCAACTGGCGCTGGCACGAGATGTACGAGCGCTACCCCGCCCACCAGCTCTGCCTGGTGGACGGCGACGGGAAGCTGGTCGCGGCGGCCAACGGGCTGCCGCTGCGGTGGGACGGCACCGCCTCGTCACTGCCCTCCGGCAGTGACGAGGTCCTGGTGGAGGCCGTCGACCACGGTCCCCCGGACCGACCGGACGCCGTGTGCATGCTGTCGGTCTCCGTCGACCCCGCGCACCGGGCGGCCGGCCACGCCGAGCGGCTGCTGACCGAGGCCCGCGCCAGGGCGACGGAGCGGTGCCCGCGCGGTGTGGTGATCCCGGTGCGGCCCACGCGCAAGCCGCGCTACCCGCTGATCCCGATCGAGGAGTACGCCGCGTGGCGCCGCCCCGACGGCCGCTGCTTCGACCCGTGGCTGCGCACGCACCTGGAGCTCGGCGCCCGGCAGCTGGGCATCGCCCACCGGTCCCTGGTGATCCGACAGCCCGTGGCCCGCTGGGAGGAGTTCCTCGGTCACGCGCTGCCCGGGCCGGGCGACCATCCGCTGCCCGGCGGCCTGGTACCGCTGCGGGTCACCGACGACGGCCACGGGACGTACACCGAGCCCAACGTCTGGGTGCACCACCCGGCCGACGCGCGGTGACCCCCGCCGCACGCCCCCCGCGCCGCGGCGTGCCCACCCGCTCCCGAACCGCTCCCCTCCGAGCCATCCCCTTCCGACCTTCTGGAGAACCCATGCCTCCCGTACGCCTCGCCATCGTCGGGTGCGGCGCCGCCGCCCGCGGCTGCCACGTGCCCGCCCTGCCGCCGCTGAAGGGCGATGTGCGGCTGACCGCGCTCATCGACCCGGACCCCCGCCAGGCGCGGGCCGCGCTGGACCTGTACCGCGAACTGGGCGGCACCGGCGCCGACGAGGTGGTGATCGCCTCCGACCCGGTCGAGGCCGCCGATGCCTTCGACGCCGCCGTGGTCGTCGTACCGCACACCGTGCACGCGCGGACCGTGGAGTCGCTGCTCGCGGCCGGCAAGCACGTCCTGCTGGAGAAGCCGATGACCACCTCGGCCGAGGACGCGCGGCGGCTGGTCGCCCTCGCCGCCGACGCCTCCGCGCCGCTGCTCGCGATGGCCCATCCGCGGCGGCTCTTCCCCGCGTACGCCTGGGTCAAGCGGCTCATCGAGGGCGGCGACCTGGGCGACGTGGTGCGCGTCGACTGGGCGGAGGGTCACCCGTACGCCTGGGAGCCGGTCTCCTGGTCGATGTTCGACCGGCGCCTCGCGGGCGGCGGGGTGCTCACCGACACCGCCTCCCACGTCTTCGACACGCTGCTGTGGTGGCTCGGCCCGGACGTCGAGGTCGTCCGCTACGAGGACAACTCGCTGGGCGGGGTGGAGACCGACGCCGGCGCCCATCTGCGCTTCGGTCCGGTCGACGCGTACTGCGAGTTCAGCCGGCTGCGCGACCTCGGCATCTCCTGCACGGTGACGGGTAGCAAGGCGACCGTCACCATCGGCACCGACTTCCCGGCCGGTGAGTGCACCCTGGTCACCTCCGACGGCGTGGAGCTGCACCGGGGCGACGTGGAGGCGGTGGACCCCGCCCAGGGCGAGTGGGAGCTGCTCTTCACCGAGCAGCTCGCCAACTTCGCCGCGGCCGTGCGCGGCACGGCGGCCGTGCACTCCGGCCCGGAGGACGGCCTGCGCGTCGTCGAGCTGATCCAGGAGTGCTACGGCGGCGCCCGCGAGGACGCCGTCCAGCCCTGGACCACCCGCGGCGGCGCGGCCGACGGTGATCCGGCGCTCGCCGGCCGCACCGTGGCGGTCACCGGCGCGAGCGGCTTCATCGGCGGTCGGGTCGTCGAGCGGCTGGCCCTGGGGACGCAGGCCCGCGTCCGCCCCGTGGTGCGTGGCTTCGGCCGCGCCGCGCGGCTGTCCGTACTGCCGCAGGAGCGGCTGGAGTTCCGCCAGGCGGACCTGCTGGACGCCGACGGGCTGCGGGCGGCCTTCGAGGGCTGCGACACCGTCGTGCACTGCGCGTTCGGCAGCGCCGGGGAGGAGGCGGACCGCTGGGCGGCCTCCGTCGACGGCACCGCCGAGGTCCTGGCCGCCGCCCGGGCCGCCGGGGTCCGGCGGGTGGTGCACCTGAGCACCGTCGACGTCTACGACCCCGCCGTCAGCGGTGACCTGACCGAGGAGTCGCCGGCCCGACCGACGGACCCCGCGGACCACGAGTACGAGCAGCAGAAGCTCGCCGCGGAGCGGCTGGTCCTCGACGCCCACGGCCACGGCCTGGAGACCGTCGTGCTCCAGCCCGGTGTGGTGTACGGGCCGTGGGGCGGCCAGTGGACCACCGCCCAGTTGCGGCGTGCCGAAGGCGACTTCGCCGCTCTGCCGACCGGTGAGGACACCGGCGTGTGCAACGCCGTGTACGTCGACGACCTGGTGGACGCGGTGCTCCTGGCCGTCGTCAAGGAGGCGGCCGCCGGGCAGCGCTTCCTGGTCGGCAACGGCGAACCGCTCGCCTGGGGCCGCTTCTTCGACGCCGTCCGCTCGCTGCGCGGCATGGGCGAGCCGGCGGCGCCGGCCACCGGGGACCCGGTGCCGGACTGGGAGCTGGAGCTGTACCGCTCGACCGCCCGGGCCCGGTACGACAAGGCGGAACGCCTGCTGGGCTTCACCGCGCGCACCCCCTTCACCGAGGGCGTCGGGCTGACCGGGCAGTGGGCGGGCTGGGCCCGGCAGGTGCCGGAGGCGCGGTCATGACCGGGGTCACCGATGTGCTGGTGGTCGCACCGCATCCCGACGACGACGTCATCGGGTGTGGCGGTTCCATCGCCAAACACGTCCGGGACGGCGCCCGGGTGACGGTGGTCATCGTCATCGGGCGCGAGCGCAGCGCCCTCGACGACGCGGTCACCGACGCCGAGTTCGCCGCCGAGACGGAGGCCGCCGCGAAGGCGCTGGGCGTGCACCGCTGCGTCCGTTTCGACGAGCCGTCACGGGACTTCGCGCTCTCCCGCCGCGTACACCTCGACCTGGTACGGGTGTTGCGGGAGGTGCGGCCACAGGTGGTCTACCTGCCCCACGACAACGACGACGACGTCGAGCACCGCATGGTGCACCAGCTGACCACCGAGGCGTTGTGGATGGCTCAGTCGGACTTCTTCCAGGAGGCGGGCGAGCGGCCGATGCCGGCGCCCCGGCTGGTGCTCGGGTACGAGGTGTGGGCGCCGATGGCCCGGTTCCAGTACGCGGAGGACATCGGCGGCCAGATCGAGACCAAGGTCGAGGCGATGCGCGCGTACGTCTCGCAGCTGCGCCACGCCGCCTGGGACGAGGGCATCCGGGGGCTGGCCCGCTACCGGGGCGCGGTCTCCGCGGGCTCGGGGCACGCGGAGGTGTTCCAGGTGCTGAGTCTGCGTACCCCGTCCGCGGCCGGCGGGCCGGCCGGCGACGGGCGGGGAGGCGACCGTGACTGAGCGGCTCCTGGTCTGCGGGATCGGCTCGGGGATGGACCACTCGCTGGCCGAACTCCGCTCGGGCGGGCGGGAACTGGTGGTGGTCACCGATACGCCCACCGGCCGGGCGCAGGCCGCGGCGGACGTCCTGCTGGTCTGCGACCCGACCGACGGCACGGCGGTCCTGGCGGAGCTCTCGGCGGCCGGCGTCGACCGGCTGGACGGCGTGTTCTCGCTCGGCGCCGACAACCCCCCGGTGATCAGTGTGCTGGCCGACCGGTTCGGCTGCCCCGGCCTGCCGCTGGAGACGGCGCTCAACTGCACGCTCAAGGACCGGCGGCTGGCGATCCTGCGTGAGGCGGGCCTCGACCTCCCCCGGTTCGCGACCGCCGAGAGCGTCGAGGAGGCGCTGCGGGCAGTCGCCGAGGTCGGCCTGCCTGCCGTGATCAAGCCCAGCGACCAGACCGGTTCGCTGGGGGTGATCAAGGTGGACTCGCCGGGGGCGGTACGGGAGCGGGCGGCCGAGGCACTCCGGCTCAGCCCCGTCGGCCGGATCGTCGTCGAGGAGTTCCTGGAGGGCACCGAACACACGCTGGCCGCCTTCATGGTCGACGGCGAGCTGCACCGGTTCGGTTTCGCCGACCGGGAGTACGGGCGCAAGGAGGAGTTCGCCCCGTACTTCTTCGAGGGCGGCGACACTCTCCCGAGCCGGCTCACCGAGGAGCGGATCGAGGAGATCACCGACACCGTACGGCGCGGGGCCCGGGCCCTGCGCCTGGACCCGGCGGTGATCAACACCGACATCCTGCGCACCCGTGACGGCCGGGTGGTGCTCCTGGAGATCACCTGCCGGCTCACCGGCGCGCGGATCGCCACCGAGGTGATGCGGCTGGCCACCGGGGTGAACCCGCTGCCGAACCTGGTCCGCCTGGCGCTGGGCCGGCCGCTGGACCTCTCCGAGTTGCGGCCGACCCGCGACGGGGCGGCGGTCCAGCGGTTCCTGCCGGCGGACGGCGGGGTGGTGGAGTGGGTCGGCAACCCCCGGGACGCCGCCCGCCGGGTGGGGGTGCACGACGTCTTCTGGGGCATCGAGCTGACGCCCGGCACCGTGGTACCGCCCTACCGCGGCGGGTCCGACGTCCTGGCGGGCGTGATCGCGTACGCCGACGAGCCGGCCGAGGCGGAGGCGATCGCCGAGCGCGCGCTGCGCGCGCTGCCCCTGCGGTTCAAGTCTTCGGCGCGATGACCACGACACCGGCGACGACCGCGTGCGGACCGCTGGGCGCGCACAGCCGCACGCGGACCCGCGCGCGCACACGAACACTACGAGGGAGAACGGGATGACCACCGACCTGGTGGACGAGGCCGCAGTCGACGAGGGGATCGCCCGCACCGCCGTGGTCATCGCCCTGCGGGACGACCTGCGGATCGCCGACTGCATCGCGTCGATCGACGAGGACGTCGAGATCGTCCTGGCGCTCAACGGCCCCAGTGACGCGGTACTGAAGCTGATCGCCGACCACCCCCGGCCGCTGACCGTCACCGAGATCGACGACGTCGGCAACCTGGGGGCGGCCTACAACGCGGGGGCCGCCGCCACCGACCGGCAGTACCTGCTCCTCATGGACTCCGACTGCACCTTCGCCCCGGGTGTGGTGCGGGCCATGGTCCGCGCGGTCCTGACCGACCCGGTGGTGAAGGGGCAGGTGGTGTACGGCGAGTCGGACGGCCTGCTCAGCAGGCTGACCGCCCGGGTGAGGGAGTTCGACGAGGGCGACTACGTCAGCGCCCTGTCCCCGCCGCTCATCTACAACAGGGCGATCGTCGACCACATCGGCGGCTACCACTTCGACGAACTCATCCACTGGTGCGAGGACCGGGAGTTCGACTTCCGGCTGCAGCTGGCCGGCATCCCGGTGGTGCACCTGCCCGAGGCACGGATCTTCCACGACGCCCAGCACGGCTTCGCGAACATGCGCAGCTACTTCCGCTACGGCGTCGGCGAAGGCATCGCCCAGGAGACGGGCGTGTTCACCACACCGGCCGTGCCGGTGCTGTGGCGGCTGTACGAGGCGACCAGGACCCTGGTGCACTGCGCACGTGACAAGGGCGCGGGCGCGGCGGCGTACTACGCGCTGCTGAAGGTCGCCTTCCACGCGGGTACCGCGCACCATCTGCTCAACGACCCCTACCGGGTGCGGGACCGCTACCCGGCCTCGGCCAAGCGGGCCCGTATGGTGCGGTCGATCCCGCAGCACAGCGCCCGCCTGACCAAGCCCCAGCTGCGGCGGCTGCGGCGGGCGCACTGGGAGGCGGGCCGGCGGATCGAGAAGGTGACCGACCTGTCGGTCTTCCGTCGGGGCTCCGCCGGCCCGGTCGCCGCGTCAGCCGCCGGTGAGGCGCGGCAGCAGCAGGCGTGAGGGATGGTCACCGCCGTGGTGGACCGTGTGGTGCGCGACCACCCGGGGGTGGACGTCGAAGCGCGGTGCGTTGCTGGCCGCGACCTCCAGACGGACGCGGTGGCCGGTGCGGAACACATGGCCGATCGCGCCCAGGCGGACGGTGACTTCGACCGGCCGGCCGGGGGCGGGCGCCCCGCCCGCCCCCGGTGCCGTCGTCGCGGGTGGCGCCGGTGCCGGTTCCAGCCGGTGGATGCCGTCGCACAGCAGCTCCGCCCGGCCGTCGGGCCGGACGTCGACGAGCTTGCCGGTCACGTCGGCGCCCGCCGCGTCGGGGGTGACGTACACGGTCAGGACGGTGTCGCCGACCACGGTCAGCGGGGCGGTGAGCGGTGCGCCGGTGAAGCACAGGACGTCGCCGCGCCGCTCCACCTCGCGCTGGTCGAGCGGGCCGCAGTCGGCGCCGGTGAACTGGCCTGGCAGGGCGGTGGCGCCGCCGGTGGTGGGCACCGGGTCGGCCGGGTCGTGGTGAAGCGCGTCGCGGCCGGGGGCGTGTGGCGCGGGGCCGGGTGTGAGCCGTCGGCCGTCCAGGTGGAGCACGTACTCCTCGGTGCCCGGGACGGGCCAGTCGGGGAAGGTGCGCCACTCGTCGGCGCCGGTGAGGAAGAGCCGTACCGGCTCGGGGGACGCCGGACCGGTGCGCCGTCCGCGCAGATGGCGGTCGAAGTGGTCCAGGTGCAGGCCGGTGACGTCGAGCCACTGCTCGTCGGCGGCGAGCCCGTAACGGCGCTGGGGGAAGATCCCCCCGGTGACGCAGTGGGACCACGGACCGACCACCAGGCGCGTCTCCACGCCCTGCTCCCGAATTCCCCGGAAATTCTCCAGGGCGCCCGCGAGGAATATGTCGTACCACCCCGTCAGATTGAGCACCGGAACGTTTATCGACGGATACGATTCGCGGGGTGCGGCGCGCTTCCAGTACGGGTGGCCGGTGGGATGTCCGGCCCATTCCCGGTAATAGGGCGCGAGCCGGTCCAGAAGGTCCGCGGCGGCTTCCGGGTCCGCGTACAGCTCGTCGATCCGGTCGACCGCGCCGGCCACCTCGGCCAGCTCCGGCCCGGTCAGGCCGGCTCCGTCGAGCAGCAGGTCGTACAGCACCCAGTAGAGGAGGAAGCCCAGCTGGAGGGCACCGCCCTGGCGGGTCCAGCCCTCGTCGAACCCGGACCCGGCCACGTGCGGGGCGATGGCGCCCAGGCCCGGCGGCCGCTCACCCGCCGCGAGCAGCGCGGCCATGCCCTCGTACGAACGGCCGAACAGGCCCGCCGAGCCGTCGCACCACGGCTGCTGCACCGCCCAGGCGACGGTGTCCGCGCCGTCCGCGGCCTCCTTCCAGTACGGCTCGAAGGTGCCGCCGGAGCCGAACCGGCCGCGGACGTCCTGCACCAGCAGGGCGTACCCGGAGCGGACCAGCCGCAGGCCGTCGACGGAGGCTCCGCCGGGACTTCCCCCTTTTCCGTAGGGCGTCCGACGGACGAGCACCGGCACCGCCCCGGCCGTTTCCGGCCGGTAGAGGTCGGCGCTCAATAACACACCGTCCCGCATGGGTATCTTCACATCGTGTTCCACAACAATACGCACCCGCCAATATTCCAACAGAATCCGGGAATTCACAATGGAGTCCTCCGCAGCCTCAGCCTCATTTCTGGAACCGTTCTTCGCGACGGCGCGCGCCGATCCGGGCCGTCCGGCCGTGGTCGACAACGGGCTCGTCCTCACCTACGGCACCTTCGCCGCCTGGGTGCTGGAGGTGGCGGGCGCCCTGGAGCCGCGCGCCGCGAAACCGCAGCCACCCGTGGGTGTCGTCGTGCACCACTCGGCGCGTGACGTGGCGGCGATCCTCGGCGTGCTGGCGGCCGGGCGGGCGTACGTGCCGCTGGAGGCCCACCACCCGGAGGCCCGGCTGGAGGCGATCCTGCTACGGGTCGGTTGCCGGGAGGCGGTGGCGACCGCGGAGACCGGCTGGCAGCCCCCCGTCGAGCAGGTGGTCAGGCCGCGCTGGGCGCCCGCCGCCGTGGCGTCCGTGACGGCCCCCGCGCCACGCCGTCCGGGCCCGCGGCCCGAGGACCCGGCGTACGTGCTGTTCACCTCCGGCTCCACCGGCGAGCCGAAGGGGGTGGTGGTTCCGTACCGGGCGGTGGCGGCCGTGGTGCCACCGCTGCGGGCCCTGTACGGCATCGGCGAGGGCGAGTTCGTGCTGCACTTCCACGGCGCGGGCGGTGACACCAGCCTGGAGGAGATCCTGCCGGCCCTGACGGGTGGCGCCACCCTCGTCCTGGACGACGGGGCGCGGGACGAGTTCGCGCGGGTGGCACAGGAGCAGCAGCTCTCGGTCGCCGTGCTGCCGACCGGGTTCTGGGACGGTCTGACGGGTGATCTGCTGCACCACGGCGACCGGTTGCCCGCGTCCCTGCGCACCGTGGTGATCGGCGGGGAGGCGGTGCGCGCCGACATGCTGGAGCGCTGGCGGCGGCTCGGCGGTACCGAGGACGTCCGGCTGCTCAACACCTACGGCTCCACGGAGACCGCGCTGGTCACGCACGCGGTGCAGCTCGCCGGACCGGGTGCCCCCGCGCTTCCGGAGACCGGCGGCGACCTGCCCATCGGGCTGCCGCTGCCGCATGTCGGCCAGCGCATCGACGAGACGGGCGAGTTGCACGTCTCCGGGCCCGGACTGGCGCTCGGCTACCACGACGCCCCGGAGGCGACGGCCGCCCGCTTCGGCGAACGGGACGGCGCCCGCTGGTACCGCACGGGCGACCTGGTCGACGAGGCGGCGGGGGGCGTCCTGGTGTTCAGGGGGCGCTCCGACCACCAGGTCAAGATCCGTGGCTTCCGGGTGGACCTGCTCGACGTCGAGGCGCTGATCGGACGGTGCCCGGGGGTGTCGTCGGTGGCGGCCGCCAGGGTGGACCGCGCCGGGCACTCGTCGCTGGCCGCGTTCTTCGTCCCCCTGCCGGACTCCGAGCCGGGCGAGGTCGCCGCGGGCATCCGCGACCGGCTGACGCGGACGGCGCCGCCGCACCTGGTGCCCAGCCTGATCGTGCCGGTCGGCGCGCTGGAGGAGACCCACACCGGCAAGGTGGACCGGAACGCGACCCGGGACCGCCACCTGAGCACCGTGGAGGCCACCCGATGAGCGCCGCCGCCATGGCCCCGGGCGCGGAGGCCGCGGAGCTGGCCGCGTACGCCTCGCGGAGGCTCGGCGTGACGCTCGTACCGGAGTCGGCACGGACCGACGACAGCGGTTGGGACTTCCGCGTCACCCACATCCGCGCCACCGACGGCACGCACTGGATCCTGCGGCAGCCTCGGCGGGCGGAGGCCTCCGCCCAGCTGGCCGTGGAGGGCGCCGTGCTGAGCGCCGTGCGCGACCGGGTCCCGGTGGCGGTGCCCGACTGGCGGCTGGACACCCCGGACCTGGTCGCCTACCCCCGTCTTCCCGGTGAGGCGGCGGGCGGCGAGGACCCGGGCACCCTCGTCTACGCCTGGTCGATGGACCCGCTGGCCCGCCCGGACCACTACCTGGAGCCGCTCGCCCGCTGCCTGGTCGCGGTGCACGCCACGCCCCTGGACGGCACATGGGAACTTCCGGGCGCACACCCGGCCGGCCCCGACGCCGTACGCTCCCGGATCGCGGACAAGCTGACCCGTGCCCGGACCGAACTGGACCTGCCCGCCGCCCGGTTGCGCGGCTGGCAGGAGTGGCTGGACGACGACCGGCTGTGGCCGGACCGCCTGGTGCTCGTCCACGGAGACGTGCACCCGGGCCACACCCTGGTGGAGCGCCGCGCGTCCGGCCCCCCGGTGCTGTCGGGCCTGCTGGACTGGGCGAACGCGGGCATCGGCGACCCGGCGGCGGACTTCGTCGACATGCTGTACGCCGGCGGCACGGACGTTCTCGGCCGGCTCCTGGACGCCTACCGGGCGGCGGGCGGCGAGGTCCGCGACGGCATGCGGGCGCACATCCTGGCACGGGCGTCCTTCATCTGGGTCCATGTGGCGCTGCGGGGCCTGGACACCGGCACCCCGGCGTGGGTGGAGACCGCGCTGCGGAGGCTGGCCCGGTGAGCGGCGGGACGGCGTACACGGTGCACGGCTCGGGGCGGCCGGTGGTCCTGGTCGCCGGCGCGGGAGGCACGGGCCGGATCTGGGAGCACCACCAGGTGCCCGCGCTCACCGCGGCGGGCCACCGGGTGATCACCTTCGGGCACGGCACCGGCGGCTGCTCGGCCGGCGAACTGGCCGCTGGGGTACGGGACGTGGTGACGGCGCTCGGGCTGCCGCCCTGCCCGCTGGTCGGCCACTCCCTGGGGGCCCTGGCGGTGCAGGAGCTGCTCCTCACCGATCCGCACCTGGCGAGCGGCGCGGTACTGGCCGCGACGCGGGGACGGCCCGACGCGGTCGGTGACGCGCTGGCTCGCGCCGAGGCCGCGTACGTGGCGGCGGGCAGCCGGCTGCCGCCGGAGTACGAGGCGTTCGTACGGCTGGTGCAGAACCTCTCCCCCAGGACCCTGGCGGACGAGGGGGCGGTCGCGGAATGGCTGGACTTGTTCGAGATCGCCTCGCTCGGTGGCACGTCCGCCGCGCACCGACCGCACCCCCCTGTCCCCAACCGGCTGGCCGCGTACCGGCGGATCACCACGCCCCTGCTGGTGGTGGGCTTCGCCGACGACGTGCTGGCCCCCGCCCACCTGGGCCGCGAGGTGGCCGCGGCGGTCGCCGGCGCCCGCTACACACAGCTGGCGGACACCGGCCATCTCGGCTTCCTGGAACGCCCGGATGTCTTCAACACCGTCCTGCTGGACTTCCTCGCCACCCTCCCCACCACCGATCCCGGAGCATCCCGTGTCCACTGAGCCCCAGAAGTCGCAGAAGTTCCCGGAGTCCTTGAAGCCCCAGGCGTCCCTCACGGAAGCGTCCGCCTCGGTCGAGGTGGTGTACGTCGGCCAGGAGCCGCCCGGGACCTGGGACGCGTCCGTGTACCTGTGCGGCCCCACGCCCACCGATCCGGCGGAGCGATCCTGGCGCCCGGCCGCCGTGGACGCCCTGCGCGCCGCCTGGGACGGCCCGGGGCGGCTGGCGGTCTTCCTGCCGGAGCCCGCCACCGGCGGGTCCTACCCGGTGTACGAGGACCAGATCGCCTGGGAGGAGGAGGCGATGCGCCGCTCCGACGTGGTCCTGTTCTGGATCCCCCGGGAGATGAACCGGCTCCCCGGGCTGGTCTCGAACATCAAGTGGGGGGCGTGGTACGACTCGGGCCGGGCGGTGCTCGGGACACCGCCGCGGGCCGAGCGCATGGCGTATCTCCTGCACTTCGCCGAGGCGCTCGGGGTGCCGGTGGAACGTACCCTTCCGGGCGCGGCGGCGGCGGCCCTGCGCGCGGTGGGCCACGGCTCCCGTCGCACCGGCCACGAGCGGGCCGTCCCGCTCACGGTATGGCGGACCCAGCCCTTCCAGAGGTGGTACGCCGCGCGCCGGGCGGAGGGCTGCCGACTGCTGGACGCGCGCGTGGAGTGGTACGAGCGGGCCGCGGCCCCGGACGGGGCCCCGGCCTGGCTGCTGACCGTCACGGTGGCGCCGGGCGACGGGGCCGCTCCCTCCGTGCACCGCCTGCTGTCGGCTCAGGGGCAGGGCATGCTCATGTAGAGCGCCTGCTCGCCCTCCGAGGGCGTGCCGTCGTAGAGGGCGGTGTCCAGCCCGCAGAAGGCGAAGCCCATCCGCCGGTACGCCCGGATCGCCGGTGCGTTGATGTTGGTGACCTCCAGCCAGATGTGCCCGGCACCGCGCTCGCGGGCGAACTCCACCGCGAGCCCCATCAGCGCGCGGCCGACCCCCCGCCCCCGGTGCTCCGGGGCGATCTCGATGTCCTCGATGGTCAGCCGGCGGTTCCAGCCGGAGTACGACACGGCCACGAACCCGGCCAGGTCACCGGCGGCCCCGTGGGCGACGAAGGTACGCGAGTCCGGGTCGCCCTCGTCGTCCTCGTCGTCGCCGTCCGACTCGTCGTCGGGGAACACCTTGGTCAGCGGCGGCTCCACCGGAACCTCCCGCAGTGTGAACCCGTCCTCGGTGACGGTCACCTGGAAGATGGTGCCGGTGGTGAAGGAGCCGTCCAGGGCTTCGATGGCCTCGGTGTCCTCGGGACCGGCGGTGCGGTACCGGTAAGCCGTGTCGTCAACAGTGGTCATGGCACGACGCTATGGCCGCTCCGACCACGACACGGCGCATTTCGGCCGCCCCCGCCGGCGCCCTCCTCCCAGAGCCCCGGCTCACGCACCACACCGGGCCCACCCGCGCCCGCGGACGCGCCGCTCGCAGGCACCGGCAGTCGGCACGGCGCCGCCGCCTTCCGCCGTCCGCCTTCCGGTCAACTCCAGTTGCGGGCGTTCTTCAGGAGGGTGCTGTGGACCTGGGAGAGCCGGTAGTCGGACAGGGACCCCGGCTGGACGGCCAGGTAGAGGGTGTTGATGGGCGGTATCTCGGGTTCCATGAGGATGGTGATGGCGCCGGACGCCAGGGCAGCGGAGCACAGGCATCTGGGCAGTACGGAGATGCCGGCGGAGGAGATGACGGCGGCGAGGATGCCGCGCAGGTCGGGGATGACGGCGGTGACGGGGCAGTCGGGTTCGCTGTTGAACACGGTCTGCCAGTAGAGGCGGATCAGCGGCATCGTGTCGGCGTAGGCGATCATCGGTGCTTTGAGGACGCTGTGTCGGTCGACGCCGGAGGGAAAGAAGTCCTCGACGGCTTCGGGCGAGGCGACGAGGATGAGTTCTTCGTCGGCCAGAGGGGTCGTCTCCAGCCCTCGCCGCGAGGGACGGACGGTGGAGACGACCAGGTCGAGAAAGCCTTCTTCGAGCTGCGGGAGGAGTTCGTGGCTCGCGCCGAGGGACAGCCGGATTCCCAGGCCGCCGGATACGAGGCTGGAGACGGCGGGGACGACACGGGCCGCGGTCAGTTCGGCGGTGGCTCCGATACGGATGGGGCGTTCCTCGTCCGCATGGCCGAAGTGCCGGTGGATCGCGGAGTTCAGACCCTTGAGGGACATCCGCACGTCACGGGCGAGGACGGAGCCGCTGGGGGTGGGAAGGGCCCCTTTGGCGGTCCGTTCGAACAGTGGACGCCCGAACTCCTGCTCAAGATTACGGATCTGCTGGGTGACGGTTGGCTGGGTCACGCCCAGGTGGCGTGCCGCTTTGGTGAAGGACCCGGTCTGGTACACAGCCATGAACGTTTGCAGCCAGGTGAGTTGCATGAGGATCCGGCCCCCGTGCCGGATTGCGCATGGCGCGCCGCACGGCGTGGTCCATGCTGAGCCCGTGGCGGTCCGTCATCAGGCCGGAGGGCCGCCACGCGCCGTTCCTAGTCGAGAGACCAGGTCTCCCCGGTGTTCTCGTGATGCCCGTTGCGCAGAGCGTTTCGCTGGATCTTCCCTGACGCGGTCAGAGGGAGTTCCGTGGTGAATTCTACGGCCCTGATCATCTTTTCGTCCGGGAGTTCCCGGGAGACGTGGGTGAGGATCTGCCGGGCGGTGGCCTTGGTCGCGGCCCATCCGGGGGCGAGCACGATGTGCGCTTTGGGGATGAACATGCCGATCGGGTCGGGTACGGGGACGACGGCGGCGGCAGCCACGGCGGGGTGGGTCAGGGCCGCGGTCTCCAGTTCCAGGGGGGAGATGCGGTGGTCGAACGACTTGAACATGTCGTCGTCGCGGCCCGAGTAGTACAGGGCACCGTCCGCACCCCGGGTGACGATGTCGCCGGTGTGGTAGATGCCGCCGGCGAACGCGCGGGCGGTTCGCTTGCCGTCGTCGTGGTAGCCGGCCATGACTCCGGCGGACATCTCGGACAGGTCCAGGCACAGTTCACCGGGTTCGTCCTCGCGGACCGGATTGCCGGTGGCGGTGTTCAGGACGGCGGCCCGGTAACCGGGCATGGGCCAGCCCATGCTGCCGGGCCTGCCTTCCCGCCCCGGTGGGATGCCGATCTGGCAGGTGGTTTCGGTCTGCCCGTAGCCGTTCCTGAGGGTGAGGCCCCAGGAGTCACGGACGGCGTCGACGAGACAGGTGTCGAGCGGTTCTCCGGCGGAGGTCGCGGAGGTGAGGTGGGCGGGCGGGTTTCCGAGGCCGTGGGCGACCATGGACCGCCACACGGTGGGGGGTGCGCAGAAGCTGGTGATGTCGTGCTGCTGCAGGGCCCGCAGGATGCGGTGGGGCTCGGATCCGGGGTGGGAAAAGGCGACAGCGGTGGCTTCGGCGTTGAAGGGGACGAAGAAGGAACTCCAGGCGTGCTTGGCCCAGCCGGGTGCGGCCATGTTGAGGTGCCGGTCACCGGGCCGGACTCCGTTCCAGTACATGCCGGACAGGTGTCCGACCGGGTAGCTGGTGTGGGTGTGGATGACCATCTTGGGCCGGGAGGTGGTGCCGGAGGTGAAGTAACAGAAGAGCGGGTCGTCTGCACCGGTGTGATGGACCGGTTCGAAGGGTTCGCGCGGGGCCTTGTAGGAGGCGAAGTAGTCGAGCCAGCCATCGGGAACGGGGCCGTCGGTGCAGATCCCGGTGAGGTGGTCGGAGATCCCGGCGAACTTGGGGGCGAGCTTGGCGGAGGTGACCACGTGGCTGACGCCGGCACGTTCGACACGGTCCTTCAGCTCCGCAGGGGAGGCGGTGGGGTAGGTGGGGACGAGGATCGCACTGATCTTGATGGCGGCGATCATCACCTCCCACAGGGGCAGCAGGTTGTGCAGGGCGATCAGGATGCGGTCGCCGCGGGCCACGCCGTGCCCGGTGAGCCAGTTGGCGACCTGATCGGAGCGCTGGGCGAGTTGGCGGTAGCTGGTGGCGTGGTCGGTGACGGTTCCGATCAGGCGGAGGGCGGTGCGGTCGTTGTCACGGGCGATCACGTCGAACCAGTCCAGCGCCCAGTTGAAGCGCGGGATCTGGGGCCAGGTGAACTTTTCCTGTGCGGTCTCCAGGTCGTCGCGGTGCTCCAGGAGAACGTCACGGGCGGCACGGAAGGCCCGGGTGGCGCAAGGACTCCTCATCGGATGCTTCCCATCATGGTGGCGTGTCGAGGGACGGAGACCTCGGCGTCGGCGCCGAGGGTGGCGAGCATGGAGCGGGCGATGGCATCGGCGTCCTGCTTGAACAGGGTGTTCAGGCCGGGCTTGCCGGAGCCGACCTGAGTGAACCAGCGGGTGTGCTCGGTGGGGATACCGAGCGCGTACAGGTCGGGCTGGACTTCCCCGTCGGCGCTGATCACGTGGAAGGGGGCGCGGGTGACGTTCAGTCCACCCGTCGGGGCGGGGGGCGCGGTGCCGGGTCCGGTGCGGAAGTACTCGGAGACAATGCCGGTGGAGACGAGGGAGGACGTCAGCTCGGAGGTGTCGCGGTGCAGGTCGGGGGTGGGGATGCGGGCGTCGATGAGGGCCGCGGCCCACCTGACGGCTCCCCGGACCTGCGGGGAGGAGATCTTGAACAGACCCTTGGCGTCGTCCTCGGCGAATACGGTCGCGGGTCCGACGATGTCGACCTGGCCGGCTTCGATCAATGCGTAGAGCTGTTCGACGCGTTCGGCGGGGGGCCCCGCGGACAACAGGGAGTTGACGGGAAGGAACTGGCGGTTGAAGTCCTCCTCGTGGGAGGCGGGGAGGAGCCCGTTGTAGTCGACGGCTTCGCGTACGACGTTGCGAATGTCGCGCAGGACGTCGAGGGCGGCCTTCAGCGGCCCCCGGGCGTTGCCGAGGGCGGCGTCGTCCAGGTCGGCACGCATCGTGCGCAGCAGGTGGGTGCGGAAGTGTCCGGGGCTGGAGAAGGACTTGCCCGCGAACGGGCGGGCGAGCTTGTGCAGATCGAGTTCAGGGAGAGGGCCGGTACCGCCCTGAGCGCGGTGGGTGTCCTGGTAGACCTGGTCGACTTCACGCATCAGCAGCGGCCAGACGTCCTCTGCGAAGGACAACTGGTCGTTGCCGGTGGTCTCCCGGCGGCGGACGCGGGCGGCGGCGACGGCCTGCTTGGTGAGGTGGCGTGCCTTGTGGCTGTGGTCGGGCCGCTTCTGGTTGACGCCCCGGGCGGGGATGGGCAGCCCGGAACGCGATCCGGCGACGATGTAGGGTTCGCGGCCCGAGGGGATGTAGGTCATGCGGTCGCCGTTCGTCTCGAACGTGCCGCCGCGCCCGATGGTCAGGTCCAGCATGACGTCGTAGAAGGACAGGCCGAGTCCGCGGATGGCGACGGTGGAGCCGGCCGGGACGGCACGTTCTCCGAGGTCCATGTCGGCGGCGGAGTCCCCGCACTCGTAGTGCGGGCCGTAGGCGTTGCGGGCACAGAAGTCGATCATTCGGCGTTCGAACGGGTCGGGGAGGTTCTTGGGATGACCGGTGGCCAGCAGGACATGGTCGGCGGCGATCACGTACGGGGAGCGGTCGACTTCGACGAACCAGCCTCCGGCCGGGCGGGCGGCGAGGGACTTGGCGCGGGTGCGGGTCGAGATCAGCTCCGTCCCTCCGGGGAGGTGCTGCTCGATGCTGCGGTAGACGTCGCGCAGGTAGTGACCGTAGGTGCGGCGCGTGGCGTAGTCGTCCGAGCCGAGCGGGAGGATGTCGGCGCGGCTGCGTGACCACTCGTCCAGCGCGGGGCCGGCGCCGGGCCGCCACGGGCCTTCGTCGGGGGTGCCGGAGTACATGGTGATCTGCCCGGCGACGGTGTTCATCGTGTACCAGTCGTCCTGGCTGGTACGCCAAATCCGTCCGGCGCCGATCTCGGTGTCGTCGATGGCGTGGATGCGCACCGGCCGGCCGGGCGGTGTCTCGGTGAGGCGGACGGCGAGGCGTTCGAGTACGGAGATGCCGCGCGGGCCGGTACCGATGACGGCCAGGGTCAGGGGCTGCATGGTCATGAAGCGTCCTTTGCTGCGGAGGCGAGGGCGAGGCGCTGGCCGGCTTCGAGGTGCGGGGCGTCGTAGTGGTGCTGGACGTGCCCGAGCATCGTCAGGAACCCGCCGGCGGTCAGCCGCGGCCTGGAGGCGGGGCGCTCCACGGAGATGGGCATCGATCCCGTGGTCAGCCACTTCAGGCGGCCGTCGGGGGCGATGTAGGCGCGGGTTCTCTGGGCGTTGTCGGCGTGCAGGCAGTACGGCACGTCGAGGTAGCCGCGCTCGAACGCCGTCAGGAGCCCTGGGCCGACGTCGTCGGACAGGTCCAGGACCGCTTCGACCAGCGCGCGGGCCTCCTCGTACAGGCCCTCCTGCGCCGGCCCGAAGACCAGCGGCGGCTCCTGCGATGCCGCGGACGCGGTTTCCAGGGCTGCGATGTTGTCGGCGATGGTCGGGATCCGGTGCGCTTCGGCAGGGGTTTTGACGATCATCCGCTCGACGCCGGTGGACTTCGCCAGCAGCGCCGAGGCACGCAGCAGGTCGAGAGCACCGCCGGAGGTCCGGGGGAAGACGCCCATGTAGGTGTAGAGGACGACGTGCCATTGCGTGCCGTCCAGGTGTTCGGCGGCCAGGCGGCGCAGGGCGGCGATGGCTTCGGCGTCCTGGTCCGGATGGGTCTGCTGCGCGTACGACAGGGAGATGCTGGTGATTCCGTGCCGGCGGAAGAAGATCCCTTCGAGGAGGGAGATGGCGATGAGGAGGCTCGGGGGGCAGAGCTGTCCCAGCATGCAGCCGCCGAAGCTCTCCAGGTGCGCGCCGGGGACCTTCTCCGCGAGGAGTTCGCAGCTCTTGGCCCAGGCGTCGTGGGCCTGGGCGAGCGGGGTGCGGCTGTAGGGCAGGCAGTAGGACACGGGCCCGCCCTCGGTGGCGTTCAGACCGGCGTCGATGAGTCCCTGGACGATCCCGGCCGGCAGCGGCGACCCGTGGCGTACCTGGATCGCGAACTCCGGCGCGTCGAGGCCGGCGAGCATCGCCCGGGTGACGTCCGCCCCGTGCGCGACGATCGGGAACCCGTTCAGGTCGCTCTTCTCGTCCAGGGCCTTGCGCGCGGACGCGTGGTCACCGACACGGGTGTAACTGTCCAGGGTGATCGTTCCCACCGTCGTCGCGCGGGCGCGGGAGACCGCGTACAGCCCTTCCCGCATCTGGGAGACGGCTGGCATCCCCATGCGGGGCTGCACCACCAGACGGCCCTTCCGCGCGGCCCGGGCGACAGTGTCCCCGAACAGCACCGCATCGTGTGCGCTGCTCATCCGGCGGCCTCCAGCTCACGCCGCGGGCCGGTCAGGGTGAGGTAGTCGCGGAAGGTGTCGATGCCCTGGCCGTCCTCGAAGACCGCCGAGAACCCGGCGTCCATCAGCTCCGGGCCGGCCTGGCCCCCCTCCCCCGCCTTGATGTCGAGCTTCCCGCCGATGACGACCGGAAGATCGGCGAGGTCGAGAAGGGCGCGAATGCGGGTGATAAGGCGTTTTCCATCGAGGGCGCCGTGGCCGTTGACGCTGGAGAGCACGACCACGTCCGGCCGGTGGCGGCGCGCTTGCTCGATGAGCAGGTCGTCGGGGACGCAGGAGCCGATATTGATCACCTCGTGCCCCATCTCCTCGAGGAGGATCTGGAGGAACACCAGATTCCAGGTGTGGGAATCGGATGAGGTGGAGGAGACCAGGACACGCCGTTTCGATTCCCGGTCGGGATGGATAGCCTGTGCGGGCGCAGGAAAAGTCATGCTGCGTGTTTCCACTCGTCATGGTGTGGTGGGTGGTGTGCGTGGGGCTTGGTGCGCAAAGGAAGGGGGCTGTGCCCCGGGGTGCCACCCGGAGCACAGCCCTTCGTCCGGTCAGGACCCGGCGGAGACGACCTCTCGGATGGGCTTCTTCGGGGCACGGGGGCTGGCCGGTCGGGTCCGGACGGCGAGCACGGTGCAGCCGGAGCCGGACGACATGCGGTGTTCGGTTCCGGGGCCTTCGACGACGAGGTCTCCCTTGAAGTAGGACACGCCGTCGCTGTGATCGAGCTGGCCGTCCAGGACGAGCATCAGCTCATAGCCGAGATGCTCGTGGAAGTCACCGTGGGCGGTCGGCGGGAAGCGCAGCAGCAGGCCGGCCGAGTCCTCGCCGGCCGCCTCGTCCGGTGCCCACAGGACGTGGTGGTCGACACCGATCCGGCCGGGCTCGGACCACGGGGTCCAGTCGATGTCGTTCAGCTCGAATCCGGAGCGGAAGACGTTCTTGATGTACTTCACTGCCTCTGTGGCCATTACCGCTGCTCCTTGGTGTGGGTTCCGTCGAAGTAGGACTGGGAGACCTTCCACACGTCCTTGGCCAGGGTGCGGCCCTGCTTGTCCGCGGAGACGTGGTCGAACTTCCAGTGGGCTCCGCCGTAGATGCGGGAGTCGCCGACTTCCTTGGCCGCCTCTGAGAAGGTGGCCCACTTCAGGGGGACGTCCTTGGACGGCATACCGGGCTCGATCTTGGAAGAGCCGGCCTTGATGACGCCGGTGTTCCCGTAGCGGTCGGAGCCGGTGTAGAGCTTGAGGGTCTCGGCGGCGACGGCGGTGAACCCGGTGTGGCCGGAGCCGTAGGCGGCGAACGCGGGGGTCTTGAGGTATGGAGTCCAGGTCTCACCCTTGATGGTCCGGGCGCCCTTCCCCGGGCCGGCCCAGCCTCTGATGTCCTTGCCGGCCATGGCGTAGCGGATCATGGTGATCGGGCGGCCGTAGTCGTAGGTGACCTTCGTCATCCAGTCGACGACGGACTCGTCTCCCTCGGCGAGGTTGAGGGCGAAGAACATCTTCACGTCATCGTCCAGGGTGTGCTTGTCGCGCTGGGAGACGAACGCGGCCCACTCCTGCGGGATGGAGGAGGAGGTGGAACCGGGGTACTGCCAGTGTTCGGCGACGGCCTTCTGGCGTTCGGTGAGGTTCGCGTTGACCCGCATCTGCTCAGCGATGGCCTTCTTGACCTCCGCGCTGCCGTACTTCGGCGGTTCCGGGGACAGGTAGGTCCTGGCATCCTTGATCGCGTACGGCTTCCCGGTGGCGAACTGCGGGGTCATGAAGTTGTGCACCACGCCGTCGGGCGTCTTGAGCGGCGCCCACCGGTCGGGGTGCTTCAGGGCCTCCTTGTCGAACTTCGCGATCTCCTGCGGCGGGTTGACCGGCGTGTAGTAGCCGACGGGGACCTTGTACGGCGGGTCGGCCTTCTGGTTGCTGCCGTCGTCGGCGCGGCCCTCGATGACCGCGTCGGCGGCCTTGAGCGCCACCTCCTGCGCCGAACCGGCCTTCGGGTCGTCGGTGTGGGCGATGCTGTGGCCGAGGTCCGTGAGCTTCTTGTCGAAGTCGGCCTTCTGCTCGGGGAAGATGTCCGTCAGAACGCGGTGGGCGGCGTAGCTGATCGCGGCCTGCTTGTTGGCGTCGGTGCGCTCGGCCGCCGGTCGGCGCAGGGCCGCCCCGTACTGGGTGCCCACGGCCTTGCTGTCGTAGGCGGCCCACGCGTCATACATGGCCATGTGGATGATGGCGAAGGCGCGGGCGCCGACGGGCGGGGAGGTGGGGTGCGTCTTCCCGGCCTGCGCGGTGCTCAGGGCACCGGTCATCATCTTGTTCCACTGAATGACGACGTTGGTGCTCCCGGCCTTGGCCGACGGCTTGGCCGTTGCGGTGCGTGCCGGGCTGGCGTTGGCGTTGGCGTTGGCGGTCAGGGTGACCGCGCCGGTGGCCAGGGCGACGGCGACGGCGATGCCGGCGCTCCAGCGGATGCGGTTTCTCTGTGTGCGGCGGTGCGCGGTACTCAAGGGTGTCCGTGTCCTCAGGGCTGGTGTGTGACGGGTCCGGGCGCGGGGGGATCTACTCGGGCCAGGCGGAATCCTCGATGACCTGCACGAAGTTGGGCCGTACGTAGCCGTCGGTGAAGCGCTCCAGGACGTCGGCCTTGACGTTGCCGAAGGTGGTGGCCGGGCGGCGGGTGATGCCGTCGTTGAAGGCCTGGAGGATCCGGCGCTTGAAGTCCGGTCGCGGGTGGGCGGCCGTGACGGCGGCCCGGGTCTCGTCCGACACGTCGTGGTAGCCGATGCCCAGGACGTCGAGTTCGACGCCGGCGGTGACCAGAGCGACCTCGGGTGCCATGAGGGCGGGGATCTCCGGGGTGGTGTGCAGGGCGATGCCCTCCCACACCAGACGGGCCTTGTCCTCGTCGATACCGTGGGAGAGGAGGAACTTGCGGGCCTCGTCGGCACCGTCGATCTCGAACCGGGTGCCGTTGTCGCGGTAGGGCTCGGTCAGGCCGAGGTCGTGGAACATGGCACCGACGTAGAGGAGTTCGGCGTCGAAGGTGAGGCCGCGGCGGCCCCCCTGGATCGCGCCCCAGATGAACACACGGCGGGAGTGGTGGTAGATCAAGTCGTCGGTGGCCTCGCGGATCAGCTCGGTCGCCTCTTCGGCGATCCGGCTGTCGGGAACGGCGATTCCGGCGATGGTTTCAGGCATGGGGGTACCTCGGTTTCTGCCCTGCATGGGGGCGACGGGGTGGACAAAGAGGGAGGGCGGGGCCTACCACCAGTAGGCGGGGTAGGCCGCCTGGGCCTTGACCCGGCTCGCTGCGACGCCGACGGCGACGAGGATGACCGACGCGAGCGCGAGGAGGGGCAGGAAGACCAGCACGTCCGGCGCTGTGGCGGCGACGATGACAGCGGTGGCCGCGGCCGGTGAGTGCGGGGTGCGGGCGATCATCATCACGCCGAGCGCGAGACCGCCGGCGACCGCCGCGGACCATACGGAACTTCCCGCTACCGCGAGGACCACGAACCCGGTGACGGCGGAGAGGAGTTGGCCTCCCACCACGCTGCGCGGCTGGGCGAGCGGGAGCGCTGGCGCCCCGTAGACGAGTGCCGCGCTGGCCGCGAGTGGCGGGATCAGCAGGACCTGCCCGGTGGCCTTGCCCACTGCGACCAGGGCGACCAGGCCGATCACCGCCGCCGCGGTGGCAGCGGTGATGACGTTCCATGAGGATCTGGGTGGTGCCTTACTCACAGGGACGGATACCACCTTTCCAATGTCGGTGTGTTTTCCAACCGGACATGGGAACGCTATTTCGAGTGCTGACGCAGGCTCAAATACGTCCATGCATGGGCCTCATAAGCCGACCGGCCCCTGAAGAATTCTTATGGCGGGGTTTCGATCGCCTATGGTTCCCTCCGTCACAGCCGTCCGGCTGTCCGTCCCGCCCTTCCAGCCACACCGGCACCGGCACCGGCACCGGCACCGGCAACAAGGGCGGCACGGCCGCCGCCCCGTGTCCCTCGTGACCGGGTTCGAACGCATGCCCCCGGCCGCAGGATGCTGCCCGCACGTCGGTAGCGAGGTGGTCGACGTCTGAACCATCTTTTGAGGTTGGCGGAATGGGCTTGAGGACACCCACTGGCCTAAATGCCTCCTACGGTCGGTCCATGACCACTTCGTCGCAGAGCCCAGACCCGTTTCTCCCGGACGAGCGCGGTGAGCTGCTGCACGCACTCGCGGAGCAGAGGGCGCTACTGCTGATCACCGCGCGCGACATCACCGACGCGCAAGCCGCCAAGCGCACGACCACGAGCGAGCTCACCGTGGGTGGGATCGTCAAGCACCTCACCCGGGGTGAGCAGGTGTGGACGCAGATCATGGCCAAGGGGGACGGAGAACTGCCGAAGGGCATGCTCGACCTGGAGCAGTACCGCATGGTCGAAGGCGAGACGCTCGCCGGGCTGCTCGAGCAGTACGCCGCCGCCGCTCGCAGGACCGAGGAGTCCGTGGCTGCCCTACCGGACCTCGACCGGAGCGTGCCCCTGCCCAGGACTCCGTGGTCCCCGCCGGAAACCGTCCACTGGTCTGCACGCCGGATCCTGCTGCACCTGATCAGGGAGACGGCCCAGCACGCCGGACACGCGGACATCATCCGGGAAGCACTCGACGGGGCGAGCACCACCGCTCAACGGTAATCACCCACGGGCAGGGTTCTTCGAGGAGTCCCCACGCAACGGCACCGTGCCGAGAAAAACGACATGCTGCCGACGGCCGTCCCGCCGGGATGCCCGGCGGGGCGGGGCGTCGCCGTCAGAGCATCGGCATCGTGAACGCCGCCTTCGTCGGCATTTTCCACGCCGGGCAACGATCGGTTGCGTCGCCGTACACGGGCGGGAGCACCGCGCTGTGGCTCGTCCGGGCGTCAACGAACATCCCGGAGCGCGAAAGCGGCAGGCAGGTTGGGGCGGCGCCTCCGGATCGGGCGTGGCGTGAACTCCGGTGGGCGGAGTGACCACGTGGCGGCCCGGGGGTTCCGCACGGCGCCGGGGCCGGGCCGTTCTCCGAGCGGTTGGCCGACTGGCGTATCCGTCGGGGGGCGCTGTGGTGCAATGGCAGCTGCCCGGCACCGGGCTTGGCAGCGGCCCCTCGCGTACCGGGCCGGAGCCTTGAGCACCCACGAGCAGCGAGGATTCACCGTGACCGTATCCGGTCCTGACGGGGACGGTGGGCCCACCACTCGCAGTCGCGAGGACGGGGGTGACCTGGGCAGGCCGATGACCTTGGCGGGGGCACTGGCGGCCGCCGAGACCGCGGCGCCCGTGGAATCACTCGACGTTGTCGCGCGCATGCTCAAGGAGCACCTCGGGGCCGCCTCGGTGTCGTTCCTCATCACCGACTTCACCGGCGGCTCGGTCGTACGGCTGGGGACGGCGGGCAGCGTCGACACCGATGAGCCCGCCCGGCGCATCACGCTGCACGGCACCCTGTACGACGACGTGATGCGCACGCAGCGGCCGGGCGTGGAGGACGGGGGCGGGGGCGCTCTGGTGCGGATCGTCGCCCCGGTGACCAACCGCGGCGACGCCATCGGCCTGCTCGAACTGTTCATGCCCGCGGCGCCGGACGCCGAGGTGATGCGGGAGATCGGCGAGACGGCGCACGCCCTGGCGTACATCGTCATCGCGAACAGGTCCTTCACCGACGTGTACCAGTGGGGCCGCCGTACCATCCCGCTGAGCCTGGCCGCGGAGATCCAGCACCGGCTGCTCCCGGCTTCGCTGGCGTGTGAGGCGGCGCAGTTCACGGTGGCCGGGGCGCTGGAGCCGGCCGACCACGTCGGGGGCGACACCTTCGACTACGTGATCGACCGGGACACGGTCCAGCTCTCCGTCACCGACGCCATGGGGCATGACGTCGACGCCTCGCTGCTCGCCACCCTTCTCGTGGGCGCCCTGCGCCGGGCACGACGGGCCGGTGCCGGCCTCGCCGAACAGGCCCGCCAGGCCGACCGGGCCATACGCGAGCACGGCCGCCAGGGCTACGTCACCGGCCAGCTCCTGCGCATCAGCCTGCTCGACGGCCGGGCCGAGTTCGTCAACGCCGGGCACCCCTGGCCCCTGCGGATGCGGGACGGACAGGTGCGGGAGATCACTCCGATGATCGATATGCCCTTCGGCTTCCACCCTCCCCACACCTACCGGGTCCAGTCGCTGGACCTGCGGCCGGGCGATCGGCTGGTGATGCTGACCGACGGCATGCTGGAGCGCAACGCCAGCAGCCTCGACCTGTCCGACCTGATCGTGCGCACCCGCGCGCTGCATCCCCGCGAGGCCGCCCGTTCCCTCATCACGGCGATCGTCGACGCCAACCACGGCAGCTTGCAGGACGACGCGACCGTCATGTGCCTGGACTGGCACGGCGTCGGCCACTCCCGGCGGAACGCCGACACCGGCGCCGACCTCGCCGACGCCTCCGCGCCGTCACGGCCGGGGCGGACCACTCCTCGGCGATGACTCGAGCGCCGCTCCGGGCAGCGGGCCTCGGCCACCTGACCGCCGCCACAAGCACATGCGCGGGCCGAGCAGATCAGCAGGTCAGTAGGTCAGTAGGCGGCCAGGGAGATGGCGGCGTAGTGGGCGGTGAAAGCCGCCACGGTCAGGACGTGGAAGACCTCGTGGAAGCCGAACCAGCGAGGTGAGGGGTCGGGCCGCTGGAGGGCGTAGACCACCGCGCCCGCACTGTAGAGGAGACCGCCGACCACGATCAGGACGACTATCGCCGCTCCGCCGGTGTGCAGGAAGTCGGGCAGGTAGCGCACCGGCGCCCACCCCAGGGCCAGGTAACACGGGGTGTACAGCCAGCGCGGAGCTCCGACCCACAGGACCCGGAACGCGATACCGGCCAGCGCGCCCACCCATACGATCCACAGCAGCACGGAACGCTGGTCCGGTGGCAGGAGGAGCACGGCCAGGGGGGTGCAGGTTCCGGCGATGATCAGGAAGATGTTGGCGTGGTCGAGACGTCGCAGCAGAGCCTCGCCGAGCGGCCCCCAGGTGCCGCGGTGGTAAATGGCGCTCGTCGCGAACAAGAGCCAGGCGGTGACCGAATAGACGGCGCAGGCCAGGGCCCCTTGCGGAGTACGGGCCAGGCAGATGAGTGCGACGCCCGCGATCAGCGCGGCGGGGACCATTCCGGCATGGAGCCAGCCACGCAGCCTCGGCTTGATCGGCTCGGCGAGGTCGGCCGCCCGCTCCACCAGAGCGGCGACCGGGTGAGCGGTCTGCCCCTCATCGCCATCCTGTGTTCCGCCCGGCAGCCCGTCCTCGTGGCGTTCTTCTCCACGCGCTGCGGCGGCGTGACCGCGTTCGGCTTCAGCGGCGTGGCGGGACACACCCCTCTGCTCTCCCTCGGGCCCCTGGGCGTCACTGGCAACCATGGGATCATGCTAGGAGACCCCACCGGTACAGCCGCGGGCACGGGGTGCTCCGCCGACGTGCGAACTCCGGACCCGATGACCCGGCGTTGGGCGTGTCGAAGCCGAGTGGATCGCGTCCGTGGCGGCGGCCCACTCCGACGACCATGCGGCCACCGGCCGTCTCCTCGGGCTCCTGGCCGCACTGCCCACGCCCGCGGCAGCGGCCGCGGCAGCAGGAGATCGCGACGCCCGGCACGGGAGCGAGACCCTCTGTCCGCCAGTCCAACGGTTCACGCGAGGACCGAGTCGGTCACTGCCGGTTCCTGCGGCACAGCACAGCACAGCGCCCGCACCAACGTGCGGGCAGAGGGGTACTTCGCACGACCACAGCTGACGCGGAAGCCACCCGCGCGTACATCACGTCACCACGGTGACGATCAGCCGGCCGGCGGGGCTGTACGTGCGGTGCCCGCCGGGAGCGGCGGGCGCGCTCATCTCATGCCGCGGCCGGGGGGTGGGGCGGCCCCGCGGCCCGGCGGTACTCCGCGTTGATGCGCTGGGCTTCCTCGAGCTGGTCTTCGAGGATGATGATGCGGCAGGCGGCCTCGATGGGGGTGCCTTGGTCGACCAGTTCCCGGGCTCGGGCCGCGATACGCAGCTGGTAGCGGGAGTAGCGGCGGTGGCCGCCCTCCGAGCGGAGCGGGGTGATCAGCCGGGCCTCACCGATGGCACGGAGGAAGTTGGGGGTGGTGCCGAGCATCTCGGCAGCTCGACCCATGGTGAAGGCGGGGTAATCGTCGTCTTCGAGACGGCCGAAGGAATCGTCTGCTGTCATCTCACCTCTCTGTGGAACGCGTGGAGGGGCCCTGGCGCCGTACTGGCACCAGGGCCCCGAAGGAACTGCTACACCATCTGCCGACCCTAGTGCTGCGTCGGCCTGCTTGCTCCGCAGGCCCACCCTGGAGCGGGAGGGCAGTGCGGGGATCGCGGATGCGTGACCGGAGACCACCTACCAATCGATGTCCTGCGGTACCCGGGCTCAAGGCTGCGGCCCGGGCGATCCTGATGGCGCCGAATTCCTCCGTTCTTCCCTCTGGAACAATCACTTGCCAAGCGAGGTACTGCGTACTGCGTGCACTGCGACTGCGTGTACTGCTTGTACTGCTGATACCGCTCACCAACCACTGGTGGCCTCTTACAGCGCCACTCCTCGGCAGCCGGCCCCGTGCCCGTCCTGCGTCTGCTCTGGGCTGGGAGCCCCGCTGCCGAACTTCCCGGTACGCGCGCCCGCAGCCGACGCCTTTACCGAGGTACCACTGACTACCGCACTGCGGGTTACAACAACCGCAACCGCTGAACTACCACTGCGTCAGCTGCGGTCCTGCTGATGGCGGCCCCTGATCACTGCGGGCCACCCGGTCCGGTCGTCAGTCCCGTCACCGTCCTGCGACAACCCTGGCTTCGGAACTCCACCACCGCACCGTCCTGCGTACTGCGTGTACCGATGCCCGGCAGTTCGTCTCTGCCGGGCCTTGCTCGATCTCGGCTACAAGAGAAACCATAACCACACCGCCACCCAATGTCTACTCCGGCGGGAATAGATTTTCTGCATCTCTCAAGGTGAGGTCAGCCGCCTTCGCCGGTCCATTGGATGGTCGGAGCAGCTCCGGAGCCCAGGTCCAGCGTTCGGAGCGACCAAGGCGCGCCGTCCGTCGGGCTTCCCGCGGCGCCACCGACCGCGCCACCGACCGCGCCACGGCTGCGGCCGACGGGCACCGGCCACCGCCGGGCATGCGCGCTTCCCGCCGTATCACCCCCGCGGGCCGACCGGTCCCCGCTCCCTCCGCGCGTGAGCGCCCTGACGCGGCTCGACTCCTTCGCCCGTGGCCACGTTCTCCGGATCGCCCGGCTGCCCGTGCTCACCCGGAGGCGGGCGGGATGTCCGTGCCGCGATCGGGACGTCAGTACCTCGCGCCTGGGCCCCCTGGGCAACCACTGCGGCAAGGACCCGTACAAGCAGTGTGGGTCCGACCGGCGTTGCGCCGGTCGGACCCACATTGCTGTTCACGTGTCGGCCCGTGCCTGTTCCCTCGCTCGGACGGACCCTGGGGTGCCGGGCACCGGGAGGGATGTGCCTCCCACCGGGCGGGGCCGCGTCGGAGCGGGCGTCAGAAGCCGACGGCGAAGACCCTAGGCCGCCGCGTCGAAGGCGGGACGGCGTACGGGGGCGCGCCGGGCAGCCGACGCGGGACGGCGTCGGCCTCGGGAGGAGGCGCCGCGCTTGGGGCGTTCGACCACCGGTGCGGTGATCACGACCGGGATGCCGGACGGGGCCTGGGCACCGGTGATCCGGCTCAGGGCTTCCTCGCCCAAGCGGATCTGCGTGGTCTGCGGCCGGATTCCGGCGTCGGACATGAGCCGGTCCATGCCGCGGCGCTGGTGCGGTGTGACGAGGGTCACGACGCTGCCGGACTCGCCGGCGCGCGCGGTACGGCCGCCGCGGTGGAGGTAGTCCTTGTGGTCGGTCGGCGGATCGACGTTGACGACGAGGTCGAGGTTGTCGACGTGGATGCCGCGCGCCGCGACATTGGTCGCCACCAACACGCTGACGTGCCCCGTCTTGAACTGCGCCAGTGTGCGGGTGCGCTGCGGCTGCGACTTGCCGCCGTGCAGCGCGGCGGCGCGGACTCCGCTGTTGAGCAGGTCCTGGGTCAGCCGGTCGACGGCGTGCTTGGTGTCCAGGAACATGATCACGCGGCCGTCGCGGGCGGCGATCTCCGTCGTGGCGGCGTGCTTGTCGGCGCCGTGGACGTGCAGGACGTGGTGCTCCATCGTCGTGACCGCACCGGCCGACGGGTCGACCGAATGCACCACGGGATCGGTCAGGTAGCGGCGCACCAGCAGGTCGACGTTGCGGTCCAGGGTCGCGGAGAACAGCATCCGCTGTCCCTCCGGACGCACCTGGTCGAGCAGCGCGGTGACCTGCGGCATGAACCCCATGTCAGCCATCTGGTCGGCCTCGTCGAGCACCGTGATGCCCACCTGGTTCAGCCTGCAGTCGCCGCGGTCGATGAGGTCCTTGAGCCGGCCGGGCGTCGCGACCACGACCTCGGCACCGCCTCGCAGCGCGCCCGCCTGCTTGCCGATCGACATGCCGCCCACCACCGTGACCAGCCGCAGCCTGACGGAGCGGGCGTACGGAGTGAGCGCGTCGGTCACCTGCTGCGCCAGCTCGCGCGTCGGTACGAGGATCAGCCCCAGCGGCTGGCGGGGTTCAGCACGCTGTCCGGCTGTACGGGCCAGCAGGGCGAGGCCGAAGGCGAGGGTCTTGCCGGACCCGGTACGGCCGCGGCCCAGGACGTCACGGCCCGCCAGGGCGTTCGGCAGCGTCGCGCCCTGGATCGGGAACGGTGCCGTCACGCCCTGCTTGCCGAGTTCGGCCAGTAGCTGCCCGGGCATGTCGAGGTCGGCGAAGCCCTCGACGGCCGGCAGCGCCGGGGTGATCGTCCTGGGAAGCGCGAACTCGCCCTGTACGGCGGCGGGCCGGCGGCCGTAACCACCGGAACGCGTCGGCCCGCCGGAGCGGCGCGGTGCGGGCGAGCCGAAGCGGTTGCCGCCCCTCCCCGCGTCGGCACTGCTCTTACGGGTGCGGGCGGATCGGTCGTTGGTGCGTGTGCGGTTCATGCGGAACCTTCCTCGATGTGGCACATATCAAGGAATTCCCGCAGCGATGAGCGGCATGGAGAATTACAAGTATGAACCGATGGAAAAAGAAAGCACATCCGGCCGGCGGAAATACGCGCGGGCGCGGGTGCTGAGACGGGTGGCGCGGCAAAGGACGCGGGATACGGGCGTCGGCCGCGGTGAAGTTCTCCGGGTTTCCGCCCGCGCCCCTTGAAGGGGAGCCGCGTGTGGTGGAACCGCGAGGGCTCCTCGCGCCGGTCCCCCGGGCTGACCGCTGCGGGAAACGCGTGCAGCTGGGGCCCGCACCCCGAAGGATGCGGGCCCCAGCTACAAAGTCCGCGTCAGCGTCAGGCCGGAACGATGTTCTCGGCCGTCGGGCCCTTCTGGCCCTGCGCGATGTCGAAGCTCACCTTCTGGCCTTCGAGCAGCTCACGGAAGCCCTGGGCGGCGATGTTCGAGTAGTGGGCGAACACGTCGGCGCCGCCACCGTCCTGCTCGATGAAGCCGAAGCCCTTTTCCGCGTTGAACCACTTCACGGTGCCAGTAGCCATGTCATATCTCCTTTGGGGCAGTACATCGGATCCGCACTGCGCGGACGCCGTGTCGCCGCGATGATTACCCCGCCCGGAAAATGACCGGAAATACAAAAGTGCTCCCGCCGGCTGGGCCGGGCGGGGGCACTTGAAGTTTTGGGAACCACAACTGCAACTGAGATCGACAGTAGCACGCCGAAACGGCCGGCGCACGCCGCACAATTCGTCTTTGTCCATCGTGGCAAAAACCCTCATTACGCGGTCCGCCAAACCCTCACTTCGCGGCTACAGGTATTGATTCCTCGGGGTGCGACGTTTCGGGCGGATCGGTGTCGCCCGCCGCGACCAGGGGCACCGCCGGGCTCCACGCGCCTGCCCCGTCCGGCGCCGACAGCCGAGGCCGACGCCCGCGCGGAGGGGCCTGCTCACCGCCCCGGGACGGCGGCCGAGGCGTCGCCCTTCCGCCCCGAACGCCCGGAAGGTCGGGCCAGCGGACAGGCCGTCGGCGCGTCGTCCCGTCGGCGGCCCTGTACCGGGACAGGGCGCGGCCGTGGTGCTCGACATCGAGGGGGACGACGTCCTCATGAGCCCGGAGGAGCTCGGCCGGCTGCTGGGGCTGCGGATCGCGTCCCTCACCATGAAACTGGTGGCTGTCCGCCGACGTCGACGTGGTCGGCCAGTACGCCTACGAACCGCTCGGCGGCGAGATCCAGACCTTGTGGCTGGACGGTCGCACGGCGGAGCAGACGGACACGGTCGAGGCGGCCGTCTCGCCACGGCCACCGCGCTTCCGGCACCGACCCGCGCCCTGATCGTCGACCGGAGGGGCATGGGCGACCCCGGCGACTGGGACTCACCGGTGCTGTACGACGGGGAGAACTCGCCGCCCTTCCGGACCGGCTGCCGCTGGACCCCTGCTAGCGGACCGGCATCTGGCGGCCCGGCCGGAGCTGAGGGGCGAGACGACACCAGGAGGGCTGACCTCGCTCATTCCCGCCCCTGCCCGCTGACCCGCCACCCCCGAGGAAAGCCCCGCCGGACCCGCATCCGGCGGGGCTTTCCTGGTGCGCGCGGCGCTTCCGATGGGCGGGCGCGCCCCCAGGGGGTCGCTGGAGCGCACGGAAGGCGGGGAGACGCTGCGCTTCGTCGGACACGGTCACGGCGTGCGGATGCTGTCCGGCACCGACGAATGATGAGCGGTCGACACAGGTCGAGGACCTCGTCGGCCGGGGACTGCCCGGACCGACCGGTGTCCCTGTGCCCTGGAGCAGCGGCTGGCTGGAAACAGGTATTCCGGTGGGACGGCAACCAATCCCGCTTCTGCGGCGACTGCTGAGCAGCCCGTTCCCCACGGGTCCCCCACGTACGTACAGATTGGGAAATCGGCATGACTGAGCTGCACGGCCACGGCAAGGCGCGGCACCGCAGAAAGAAGACGGCACTGCTGGCGGGGGCCCCGCTGGCACTGGCCGCCGCGGGGGCCATGGCCTACGGCACGGCTTTCGGGGTGTTCGGAGAGGGCGCGCGGCCGAAGGCCTCGGCGGCCGCCGCACCGGCCTGGGCCGACGACACCGCCGACGGTTTCGCGTCGGTCCACGCGCTCGGGCAGAAGGGGACGTACGGCGGCAAAGGTGGCAAGACGGTCACCGTGCGGACCCTGGCCGATCTGGAGAAGTACGCGACCGCCCGGGAGCCGTACGTCATCGTGGTGGCCGCCACGATCCCGATGAACCCCAAGGGCAAGGAGATCAGGGTCGCCTCCGACAAGACGATCGTCGGCGCGGGCACCTCGGGGCACATCGTGGGCGGTGGCTTCTTCCTCGGCCAGGGCGTGCACAACGTGATCATCCGGAACCTCACGATCCGGGATTCGTACCAGGGGATCTGGAACGACAAGGAGCACGACTGGGACGCCATCCAGATGGACGGCGCGCACCACGTCTGGATCGATCACAACGACCTGCGGCGCATGGCCGACGGGCTGATCGACAGCCGCAAGGACACCACCTACGTGACGGTGTCCTGGAACAGGCTGAGCGACAACAACAAGACGTTCGGCATCGGCTGGACCGAGAACACGACCGCCGACCTGACGATCCACCACAATTGGTTCCGGGAGACCGGGCAGCGCAACCCGTCGACCGACAACGCCGCACACGCCCATCTCTACAACAACTACCTCCAGGACGCCCCGGGCACGGACATCACGTCGTCCTACGGCAACTACGCGCGCGGCAGGACGAAGATGGTCCTGGAGAACAGCTACTTCGAGGGTGTGAACAACCCCGTCATCAAGGACGGCACGGCAGGACTGGTCCAGCGCGGCAACGTCTTCACCCGCACCAGTGGCCGCAACGAGAGCGGCGGCACCGCGTTCGACCCGAAGTCGTACTACAACTACCGTCTCGACAAGGCAGCCGACGTTCCCGCGCTTCTCACATCCGGTGCGGGGCCGCGGAGTTCGATCGGAACAACGGTGAGCGCCGGGCCCGCGACCGCCGCCGCGCAGAGCACCCTGACCGTGGCCAAGGACGGCAGCGGCCGGTACAAGAGCGTGCAGAAGGCCGTCGACGCCGTCCCGGCGGGCAACACCTCGCGCGTCGTGATCCGGATCGCGCCCGGCACGTACCGCGAGGCGGTGAAGGTCCCGGCGAACAAACCGCACATCACCTTCGAGGGCACCGGTCGCAGCCGCAAGGACACCGTCATCGTCGAAGGCCACGCCGCCGGGATGACCAAGCCGGACGGGTCGGGCACCTACGGCACCGGCGGCAGCGCGACCGTCGCCGTGGAGGCCGACGACTTCCAGGCCCGCAACCTCACGATCTCCAACGACTTCGACGAGGCGAAGCACCAGCAGCTGAACGGCCAGCAGGCGGTGGCGCTGCGCACCGCCGCCGACCGCGTCCGCCTGGACGCCCTCATCATCAGCGGCGACCAGGACACCCTGCTCCTCGACACGGCGGGCAAGGACCGTACGGGCCGGGTGTACCTGACCAACTCCTACGTCATCGGCAACACCGATTTCGTCTTCGGCCGCGCCACCGCGGTCATCGACAAGTGCGTCCTCACGCTGAAGAAGCGCTGGAACGGCACCTCGGCCGGGTACGTCACCGCGCCCAGCACCCCGGCCGGCCGCAAGGGCTTCCTCATCACGCGCACCACCATCGACGGTGACGTGTCCGCCCGGAGCTTCCACCTCGGCCGCCCCTGGCACGCCGGCGGTGACGCGAGCCTCGACCCGCAGACCACCATCCGCGACAGCGTTCTCGGCGCGGCCGTCAAGGCCGCTCCCTGGACCGACATGGGCGGCTTCTCCTGGAAGAACGACCGGTTCGCCGAGTACAACAACGAAGGCCCGGGCGCAGGCGCCGCCGGCGTTGACCGCCCGCACCTGACGGACGCCCAGGCCGCCACCCAGGAGACGGCGGATTGGTTCGGCGGCTGGAAGCCCACCGGCGCCTGATCCCCGGCCCGGAGGAAGCCCCGGCCCCGGGGGAAGCCGCCCAGGCCGCCCGGGGTGTGGCCGCGCTGGACGGTCACACCCGTCGACGCGCCCGATCCCCGGCCAGGGGCGGCCCACCGACGTCCGGCCCCGGCCCCGGGGCTGAGCCGGGGACCCCCGCCGGGCCGCCTGAGCGGCCTGCTCCTGGAAGAGATCACCCACCCCGCCCGTGGCCACGTCGGACAACCGCCACCGCCGGGCCCGCGCCACGCCGCGCATCCCCTCGCCCCGGGCCATAGGAAACACGACGGAGATTCCCCGACCGTCTGCGGCGGGACCCGGCGCGGAATCCGCCGGGCCCCGCAAGGGGGCTGTCCGGACGCGGGCACGCCCTGATCGCCACTTCCGTCACGGGAGGTTCACCACAGCTCCGACACGCGAGCACCATTCGTTCTCTCGAACCCCAACGCCATGTCCACCCCCACCGGAAGGAGAAGCGCGTGAGCCGCACTCTGCGCAACTCTTCGTTCCTCGCCCTGCCCGCCGCCGTCATGCTCGCCCTGATGCCGTCGAGCGCGTCCGCCTACCCGGCCCCCGGGCGGGTCACCGGCGACGTCGTCGTCCACGACCCGACCATGCTCCGCGCGCCCGACGGGCGCTACCTGCTCCATTCCACCCACGGCTACCTCGAGTTCCGCACCTCCACCGACCGCGTCGCCTTCAACCGCCATGGTGACGCCTTCTCCTCACCGCCCCGTTGGTGGTCGCGCTACTCGTCCGAGAACGACCCGTGGGCACCCGACCTCACCTATCACGGCGGCCGGTACCTGATGTACTACGCCGTCTCGGGCTTCCGTTCCAACACCTCGGCCATCGGCCTCGCCACCTCCACGACCGGGACGCCGGGCAGTTGGAAGGACCAGGGCATCGTCCACTCCTCCACGGCCGACAGCGACTACAACGCCATCGACCCCGACCTGTTCGTCGACGACGACGGCAAGTGGTGGCTGGCCTTCGGCTCCCACTGGAGCGGAATCAAGATGATCCGCCTCGACCCCCGGACCGGCAAGCAGTACGCGGGGGACACCACCCGTCACGCGCTCGCCTCGCGTTCCGCGGCACCGCGGGCGGTGGAGGGTCCGACCGTGGTCAAGCGGAACGGGTACTACTACCTCTTCGCCTCGTACGACACCTGCTGCAGCGGTACCACCTCCACGTACAAGATCAAGGTCGGCCGGGCCACCAGCCCCACCGGGCCCTACTACGACCGCGACGGCGTGGCGATGAACCGCGACGGCGGCACCGTGCTCATGGCGTCACAAGGATCCGTGATCGGCCCCGGCGGGCAGGACATCATGCCCGACACCGACGGGGACCTGCTCGTCTACCACTACTACGACGGTAAGGACGGCGGTACGGCCAAGCTCGGCCTCAACCGGCTGAGGTGGGACGGCGGCTGGCCCACCGCGTACTGACCGGAGCTCGGCGGCGAGGGGGCGGTCCGTGTGCGGACGCCTGCGCCAGGGCCCAGCGCGGCAACGGTCGCGCACCGGCCTGCGTGCCCCGGCACGGCGCGGTGTCCCGTCGTGCCGCGCCCCCTCGCACGGCTCACCGGTTCCCGTACACCTCCGGTGGCCAGCCGGTGCGCGGCACGCCGCGTTCCCGGGCGGTCCGAAACGGTGCTCAGCCCACGGCCTTCCCGGGCGCGGCCCCGCCGCGAGCGCGGAAGGCGCCGCCGGCCGCCTCTCCCAGGAGCCGGTGCACGGCCCGCAGGAGCGGCCGGTCCCCTCGGCCGGCGCGCGGGTGGAGGCGCCCGCGTCGCTCAAGACCCCGTCCTACCGCGCCGACGCCCCGGACCGTGGTCCACCTTCGCCACGCTGGTCCGCGACGGATGGGCGGCCCGCCTCTGGCAGGGCCAGTCGCTCAGCGCCGATACGCGGCGGGTCTTCGCCTACTTGGCCGGCACGGGTACCGGGTCCCGGCCGGCACCAGCGTCGCCATGCCGCTTCGGCACCCCGATCGACCCCCGGCGAGCCAGACGCGCTCGCTGGCCGTTCTCACCGGACACCACATGGACCTCGGACCCGGCCCCGCGCACCCGACTTCGTCGCCGGACTACACGGATAACCGTACGACAGCCCCCACGACACCTGTGTGGAGTACCCGACCGAGGTCCGGTCCTGATCGGAACGGAGGACGCGGTCGCCGGAGCGGGCGACGGCGCGTCCGTCGGCCTGCCGGTCCTCGGCGCCCGCGCCCTGGTCGACTCAGGATTCTTCCTCGACGGCCCGCCCGAGGACATCGCCGCGCGACTGGCCGGATACGGTCGGGCGGGAGTGAACAAAGTTGTCGGCAGCGTCGCAGGTGTGTATCCCGAGCATGGCCGACCCGACCCGTGCGGGGTCTCCAGGAGGATCCTCACGGCCTGCCGGGAGCAGACGGACTGACCAACGACGGGGTGCGTCAGACCGGCCGCCCCGAAGGGCCGCCCGGCAGTACGCAGGAGGGGGAGGCACCGGGGTGCCCGACGACATCGCCCGCTGGCTGACCGAGCACGCCCGCCCCCTGGGCACGCTCACACCGGGCGCTCCCACGGAGGACCTGAAACCCCTGGGCGAGGCCCTGCGCGGGACGCGGATCATCGGTCTGGGCGAGTCCACCCACGGCACGGGCGAGTTCTTCCGGCTGAAGCACCGCATCGTGGAGTTCCTGGTACGCGAGGAGGGGTTCACCACCCTCGCCATGGAGGCCAGCCAGTCCGCAGGCCGGGCGCTTGACGCGTATGTACGGCACGGCAACGGCGACCCCGAACGGCTCGTCGCCCGGCTGGGCTTCTGGACCTGGTGCACCAGGGAGATGGTCGACCTCGTCCAATGGCTGCGCGCCCACAACCGCGGCCTGCCCGAGCAGCGCCGAGTCCGCTTCATCGGCACGGACCCCCAGCGCTGCGCCGACTCGGTGGAGGCCGTCGCCGCCTTCCTGCGCCGGACGGCACCCGAACGCGCCGGCGACGTCCGCGCCCTCGAGGTGCTGGCCCAGGCCAGCCCCGCCTCGTACCCCGACCCCGCCCAGGCCCTGATGCGGCGCGCCGAGGATGTCGCCCGCCTTCTGGCGGACCGCCGCGAGGCGTCGGGTCCTGACGCCGACGCCGACGAGGCCTTGGAACACGCGCGGATCCTCGTCCGCGCCGCCGACCTGGTGACCCGCTCCTTCGAGCCCTCGGCAGGGGAGGACAGCGTGTTCGCCGTGCGCGACCGCTACATGGCCGAGGCCGTCGTACGTCTCGTGGACGACGACCCGCAGACGCGCGTCATGGTCTGGGCGCACAACGGCCACATCGCGAAAGGCGCGTACGGGAAACAGGTCCCCGCCCTCGGCAGCAGGCTCCGCGAACGGTACGGCGACGCCTACTACGCCCTGGCCCTCTTCTTCGGCAAGGGATCGTTCCTCGCCCGGCGCGGCGACGACCTCCAGGGCCCACCGGTACGCCACCGGATCGGCACGGGAGTCCGTTCTCTGGAGGCGCGGCTCGCGGACGCCGTACGCGGCGACTACTACGCCGACCTGCGGACCGGGACCGCGCCATGGCTGCACACCCCGCAGGCGCAGCGCAGCTTCGGAGCCAACGTCCCCCGGTTCGCCTACCGTTTCCACACGGCCCCGCTCGTCCCGGCGCAGGACTATGACGGCTTCTCGTTCGTCGCGCGCTCGACCTGCTCCCACCCGCTTCCCCGGACGGAGCCCTGTGGCCGTTGACTCCGGGCCACAATGCGAGGACGTAGTGCGTCATCGGGGACCATGCGCACCGGCGGAGTGATCCGAAAACTGGCGGGCCAGAGGCCTTCCGACGCAACGTCGGCCACGGTCGGGTGGGCGCGAGCGTCACACGGGCGTCACGTGAGGGTCGTGTGCGCCTGACCGCTTCCCGGCTCAGCGGCCCGATTCGTCGGCGTCTCCCGCGGGTCCCGGCGGCAGAGCGGCCCCCGTGGTCGAGATCGAGCGGTACACGCGGTCCAGATACCGGCGCAGGCGCTCGGTCATGTCCAGCCACTCCGGCTCCAGCGCCCACTGGAGCTGGAACCCGTCCATGACGGCGATAAGTTCCTGGGCTTCCGCCAGGTAGTCCGTGTCGGGCTTGAGTTCCCCCGAGTCGACGCCGCGCCGCAGGGTGTCGGACAGGTCGCGCAGGACCTTGCGGTAGCGCCGGGTGAAGAAGGCGTGCGCGGGATGGCCGGGGTCCGACGACTCGCCGACAAGGACGTTGAACATCCGGGTCCGCCCGGGGCGGCGGCTGTTGTACTCGACGAGCTCGAGCAGGCGCAGGAAGCAGTCGGCGGCGGAGTCGAACTCGGTCGAGAAGAACCGTTCGATGTCGTGCTCCTCACTGCGCTCCAGCACGGAGACGAGCAGGTCCTCCTTGCTGCGGAAATGGTGCAGCAGGCCGCCTTGGGTGATGCCGACGTCCTTGGCGATGCGGGCGAGCGAGGAGGCATGGAAGCCCCACTGGGCGAAGTGCTCCACCGCGGCGTCCAGGATGCGCAGGCGCCGCTCGTCCCCCACGGCGTAGCCGCCGCGAGCTGCGCCCTCGCCGTTCCCCGGGGTCTTCGTGCGCGCCGACCGCCCGTCCTTGTGATCCATGGGCAGCACCTTAACCAGTCGGCGAACCGGGCCGGATTGCTGTGACCCACGCCACATTCACAAAACCTACTACCCACTCGGTATTCGTGATTGCCTGTGCTCGCCCGAACGGCGGGGCCACCCCCCACGCCCGGTACGGAGCCCTCCGGCGATCACGGCCGCCCTCTCGTCCACGCCTCCCCACAAAGGCCCCGTTCCTCCTTCCCCGTTGCCTGCTTCGGCGTCCCCGTCCCACTTCCCCTCTTCCGTCCGCGAGAGCCGCCGCACCCCGAGGAGCCGGACATGTCCAGATCCGAGACCGATCGCGTCTCCGTACCACCGTCCGCACCAGCCTCCGCCGCGCCGCATGCCGGCGGCCCGCTGGGCAGGCTGTTGTTCCTGCTCGCCGTCGGCAACACCGCGATGTTCGTGGTCTACATGGGCGTCGGGCAGGTACTGCTCCCCGTGCAGGTGGAGCTGCTGGACCCGGCCGACAAGATCGCCAACCTGGGCCTGGTCTCCGGGATCGCCGCCGTCTTCGCGACCCTGTTCAATCCGCTGGCCGGACTGCTGTCGGACCGCTCCCGGCGGCGCAACCCTTGGATCCTCGGCGGCGGCCTGGCCGCGCTGGGGGCGCTCGCGCTGCTGGGCGCGATGAGGACGATCCTGCTGGTCACCATCGGTTGGTGCCTGGTGCAGGCGATGATGAACGTCTACCAGGCCGCCATCACCGCGGTCGTCCCCGACCGGGTCCCCATGGAGCGCCGGGGGCTCGCCTCCGCCATGGTCGGCATGGGCATCCCCATCGGCACGATCATCGGTGTCATGGCCGCCGCCGCGTTCGTCCCGCACGACGTGCGCACGGGCTACCTCGTCCTCGGTGCGGTCGTCGCCGGGGTGGCGGTGCTCTTCACCGCTCTCGTACGGGAGCGGAAGCTCCCCGAGGTGGAGACGGTGCCACTGGGCCGGCAGCTCGCCGCCTTCGGCTCCGCACTGAAGACGGGTGACTTCCGGTGGGCGTTCATCGGCCGGTTCCTGATGATGCTCGGCTACTTCGCCGTCTTCCTGTACCAGCTGTACATCCTCCAGGACCACATCGACCTGCCCAAGGGTCTTTCGCCCGCCGCCGCGGTGGCGATCATCTCGCCGGTCAGCGCGGTCTGCACGCTGCTGTCGACGGTGGTCGGCGGTGTGCTCTCCGACCGGATCGGCCGGCGCAAGCCGTTCATCGCGGTCTCCTGCGTCTTCACGGCGCTCGGCATGATCGTGCCGGTGGTCAGCCCCACCTGGACCGGCATGCTCGCCTTCTGCGTGATCACCGGGCTGTCGTTCGGCTGTTTCATGGCCGTGGACACGGCCCTGGTGACGCTGGTGCTGCCGAGTGCGGACGACGCCGCCCGCGACATGGGCGTCCTGAACATCGCCAACGCCGGTCCGCAGATCATCGCGCCCTTCATGGCCTCGCTCGTCGTCGCCTCGCTCGGCGGTTACACCGCCCTCTTCATCACCGGTGCCGTGATCACCGTCCTCGGCGCCCTGTCCGTCGTCCCGATCCGCGGCGTCCGCTGACCGAGTCGTTCCCCCTGACCCCCCGCTCCTGCCCCGGTTCTGTCCCAGCCCCGTCCCCGGAGAACCCATGCCTCCCGCACCGCCCCGCAACGACGGCCACCCCTACCAGGACCCGTCCCTCCCCGTGGACGCGCGCGTCGCCGACCTCCTCGCCCGGATGACGTTGGAGGAGAAGGCCGGCCTGCTCTTCCACACCATGCTGGCGATGCACCCCGACGGCCGCCCGGTCGAGGCGGGCGACGACGCCCTGATCCCGTCCGACACCACCGGCCTGCTGCGGTCGAAGCTGATGAGCCACGTCAACCTGGTCGGCACCGCCGGGCCCCGGCAGCTGGCCGAATGGCACAACGCCGTCCAGGAGATCTCGGCCGGCACGCGCCTCGGCATCCCGGTGACCGTCTCCACCGACCCCCGCCACTCCTTCACCGCCAACATCGGCGCGTCGATCCAGGCCGGCGCGTTCTCCGCCTGGCCCGAGCCGACCGGCCTCGCCGCCACCCGCGATCCCGAACTCGTCCACCGCTTCGCCGACATCGCCCGCCGCGAATACCTCGCCGTCGGCCTGCGCGTCGCCCTGCACCCGCAGATCGACCTCGCCACCGAGCCCCGCTGGTCGCGCCAGTCCGGCACGTTCGGCGCCGATGCCGCCCTGACGAGCGAGCTCGCCCAGGCGTACATCCGCGGCTTCCAGGGCGAGACGCTCGGCCCGCACAGCGTCGCCACCATGGTGAAGCACTTCCCGGCCGGCGGCCCGCAGAAGGACGGCGAGGACCCGCACTTCCCGCACGGCAAGGAGCAGGTCTACCCGGGCGGCATGCGCGACCACCACCTGGAGCCGTTCAAGGCCGCCATCGCCGCCGGGGCCTCGCAGATGATGCCGTATTACGGCCGGCCCATCGGCACCGACTGGGAAGAGGTCGGCTTCGGCTTCAACAAGGACGTCATCACCGGTCTGCTGCGCGAGCGGCTCGGCTTCGACGGCATCGTCTGCACCGACTGGGGCTTGCTGACGGACGCGTCGATCTTCGGCGAGCTGCACCAGGCCCGTGCCTGGGGCGTCGAGCACCTCACCGTCGCCGAGCGCGCGGCGAAGGCCCTCGACGCGGGCGCCGACCAATTCGGCGGTGAGGACTGCCCCGAGACCGTGGTCGAGCTGGTCCGCTCCGGCCGGATCACCGAGGGTCGCGTCGACGCCTCCGTACGCCGCCTGCTGCGCGAGAAGTTCGTCCTCGGCCTCTTCGACCACCCGTACGTCGATCCGGACCTGGCGGAGGAGGTCGTCGGCAACAGCGAGTTCCGTGCCGCGGGCGAGGCCGCGCAGCGCCGCTCCCTCACCGTCCTGGTCAACCGCGGCAGCACCCTGCCGGCCAGTTGCGCACCGGACCTGCGCCCGAAGCTGTACGCCGAGGGCGTCGACGCCCGCGTCGCGGCCGAGTACGGCGACGTGGTGACCGACCCGGCCGACGCCGACCTCGCGGTGCTGCGGCTCCACACCCCGTACGAGCACCGGGAAAACCAGTTCGAGTCGCTGTTCCACTCCGGACGCCTCGACTTCACCGACGAGGAGCTGCAGCCGATCCTGCGGCTGCTCGACGCCGTACCGACCGTCGTCCTCCTCAACCTCGAACGGCCCGCCGTCGTCCCGGAGATCGCCGAACGGGCCGCCGCGCTCATCGCCGACTACGGCGCCAGCGACAAGGCGCTGCTCGACGTCGCCTTCGGCCGCGCCACGGCCGAGGGGCGGCTGCCGTTCGAGCTGCCCCGCTCGATGGCCGCCGTCGAGGCCTCCCGCCCCGACGTACCGCACGACACGGCGGACCCCGTCTTCCCGTACGGGTCGGGCCTGGCCCTCTGATCCTCCGTACCCCCTCCCAAGCCGCCGGGGGCGACGACACCTACCCGCGCGCCCCCGGCCCCGCCTGAAGACTGCTCGAAGGGACCCCTCTCACCCATGCCCTCCACCCCGCGCGGACTCCTCGCCGCCACCACGACCGGAATCGCCCTCGTCTGTCTCGGGGTGGCGGCCGCCGCCGACACCACCGACACCACCGGCCCGGGGCCAAGTGCCGACCGCCGCCCGCTCGCCGGGCTGCGCGTGCTGCTGTCCAACGACGACTCCATGCAGGCCGCCAAGGCGTCGAACTCCGACGGACTCGGCCTGTACGAGATCCGCAAGGCGCTGTGCGACGCGGGCGCCGACGTCGTCGTCATGGCACCGTGGCAGGTGCAGTCCGGCAAGGGGACCGCGGTCACCAACGGCGGCACGCTCACGCTCGCCCGGCGCGCCCAGCTGCCCGCCGGTTACGGCAACGACTGCGCCGGCGCCCCTTCCGGCGCCCCCGTCTTCGGCATCTGCCTGTCCGACGGCCCGTGCGGCCCCGACAGCCCGAGCGCCACCCCGGCCGACACCGTGAAGTTCGCGCTGCGTGGGGGCCTCGCCGCCAAGGCCGGCTGGACGGGCGGCCCCGACCTCGTGGTGACCGGTATCAACTCCGGGCCCAATGTCAGCGCCCAGGTCAACGACTCGGGCACGGTCGGCGCCGCCATCGCCGCCATCGACCAGGGGGTGCCCGCCGTGGCCTTCTCCTCTTCCGGGGACGCCTCCCACACGCGCTTTCCGCTCGCCAACTACCGCGCCCACGCCCGGTTCGCCGCCGCCTTCCTCGGCGGGATGCGTGAACGCGACCTGTTCAGCGGCCGCTTCGCGCTGAAGGTGGACTACCCGGACGTGAGCGCAGGGCAGCGGGCCAAGGCCCCGGTGTGGACCAGCGTCGGCCATGGGCAGGTCGTATGGCACGCCTACCAGCCGAAGCGGGCGGGGAGCGACAGCTACGACATCACCATGGGCGTGTGCGCCGACCGCCCCGGCGACCGGTGCACCGAGACCGTGAAGGACGCGGACTCCACCGCCTTGCTCGGCCGGGGCCACATCGCCGTCGCGCCGGTCACCGCCGACCGTACGTACGGGGCGAGGGCCGACGCCACGAGGGAGCTCGCCGGGGTGAGGCACTACATCACGCACGACGCTCCCCGCTCCTGACCGCACTTCCAAGGAGAACCGTCATGCCGCACCTCACCGTCCATACGCCGCGCGGCCCCGTGCGCGGGAGGCGCCACGCCACCGGCGTACGGTTCCTCGGTATTCCCTACGCGCAGCCCCCGGTCGGTGAACTCCGGTTCGCCGCGCCCGTACCGCCCGAGCCGTGGTCGGACGTCCTCGACGCGACCGCGTACGGGCCGACCGCGCAGCGCCGGCCGTTCGCCGAGGTCACCACCGTCCCCGAGCCGACCATCCCCGGCGAGGGCACCCTCAACCTCAACGTCTTCACACCGGACCCGTCCCCGGGCACCGGGCTGCCGGTCCTGGTGTGGATCCACGGCGGCGGCTTCGTCGCCGGGTCCGCCGCGAGCCCCTGGTACGACGGCGGGGCATTCAACCGGGACGGCGTGGTCCTGGTCTCCCTCGGCTACCGGCTCGGCGTCGAGGGGTTCCTCCACCTGCCGGACGCGCCCGACAACCGGGGTGTCCGCGACTGGATCGCGGCGCTGGAGTGGGTGCGCGACACCATCGCCTGCTTCGGCGGCGACCCGGCCAAGGTGACCGTCTCCGGTCAGTCGGCGGGCGGCGGGGCCGTACAGACGCTGCTCGCCACGCCGGCCGCCGGCGGCCTGTTCCGCGCCGCCATCTCGGCGTCGGGTGCCGTGATGCGGCCGCAGGGCCGGGAGGTGGCCGAGGCCGTCAGCCGGCTCTTCACGGCCCGGACCGGCGTCCCGGCGACCGCCGCCGCGCTGAGAGACGTGCCGGACGGCGAACTGCTCACCCACCAGGACGCGCTGGCCGCGCCCGGGCCGGACCGGGGACAGCTGCCGATGCTCCTCCTCGCGCCCTTCGCCGACGGGGAGCTGATCCCGCGCGCGGTGCCGGACGCGCTCATCGCGGGCGACGCGGGCGCGGAAATCCCGCTCATGGCGGGCTTCACGGCGCACGAGTTCAACGGCATGCCGAGGCCGGGCGCCACCGACGCCGACGTGCGCGGCCTGCTCGCCTCCCTCGGCCTCGACGAGGCACGCACCCGGCTCTTCCTCGAGACTTACGAGCAGTACGCGGGCGAGCCGGCGGCCCTGATGGGCCAGGCGGTCACGGACATCACCTTCCGCGCGCCCACGCTGGACATCGCCGAGGCGCGGGCCCGGCGCTCCCGGCCCACCTGGCTCTACCAGTTCGCGTGGTCCGGCACCGCGCCGGGCTTCGCGGGTACGGCGTACCACTGCGTCGACCTGCCGTTCGCCTTCGACCTGCTCGGCGCGGAAGGCGTCACCGATGCCCTCGGCGAGGACCCGCCGCAGCACCTCGCCGACGCCGTGCACGCCGCCTGGACTGCCTTCGTACGCGATCTGGACCCCGGATCGGCCTGGCCGCGGTACACCACCGAGGGGCGGGAAGTGATGCTCTGGGACGGCGAGCCGCGCGTCGCACGGGACCAGCTGCGCCCGGTGCGGGAGGTCTGGCTGTCCGCCTGAGGCCGAAGGGGCGGTGGCCAGCCGGTCATGCCTGAAGCACCGCGGTCCTGACGGTGGCAGGGGCGGTCGAAGCCGACGTCGACGGCCCGCAAAGCCGCATCCGCCATCGCATCGCCCGCAAGGAAAGCCCTGGCCCTCGCGGTCGGGCTCGACGGCGAGGGCCCTTGCCGATCACGGCGGGTTCACGCTGTGGAGTCGGGGGCGTATCGCAGCCCGTGGCCGAAGGGGTAGAGCGGATCGGTGCTCTCCTGCGGGACGTCCGGACGGCCGACCGCGACCTCGTCCATGGAACGAGGAAGTTGGAACGGCAGCCTGCCCTGCGGGGCCGCCCGGCCGAACAGGACGTCGAACAGCGCCCGGTCACCGGCGCCGTAGGCGGCGAGCAACACAGCGGAACGGTCGGCGATTTCGGGGATGACCGCGGGTCGTTCGAGGTGGATGGTGACGACGGTGGGCACTCTGTCGAGCAGGGCGAGGATCTGCTTGAGGCGGTCTTGGTCGAAGTCGAGCCGGCCGGCGTGGAAGAAGGACTCGAACAGGCCCGGTCGGGGCTCGTAGGGGGTGTTCAGGCGCAGCACCGCGAGGTCGGCCCGAGTCGGGTCGGTGACGATGTCGGTGTACTCGGCGGCCACGGCCGAGTCGACGCCTTCCACGTACAGCCGGGGCCGGCCGGTCAGCGGCAGTACGCCGGCACGGTTTTCCAGCAGGGTCAGAGAGCGGCGCTGGGCGGCCTCCCCGGCGGTGCGGAAATCGGCGCGGCCGACGATCTCTTCGGCGGCGTCCGGGTCGACATAGCGGCGGTCGTCGAACAGGCCGAGGCGGAACTTCTCGGCGAGCAGGCGGGTGGCGGAGGCGTCGAGGCGAGATTCCGCCAGCCGTCCGTCGCGGACCAGGCCGGTGATCAGCTCGGGGCATGCCTCGCCGCCGATCTGGTCGGCGCCTGCGTGCAGCACCTTCAGCGCCCGCTCCTGCGGCGCGAGGTGTTCCACGCCCCAGGCGCGGGCGGCGTGCATCTCTCCCATGATCGGGCCGTCGTTGATCAGACCCCAGTCGGTGCAGACGATGCCGTCGAAGCCCAGCTCCTCGCGCAGCAACCCGGTGATGATCCCCTTGTTGAAGCCGAAGCCGACCTCTTCGTGCCCGGTGCCGACCGGCATGCCGTAATACGGCATCACCTGCGTCGCCCCGGCGGCGATGGCCGCCTTGAACGGCTTCAGGTGGTAGTCGAAGAAGCCGCCCGGGTAGACCTGTTCCCTGCCATAGGGGAAGTGCGGGTCCTCGCCGTCCTTCTGCGGGCCACCGCCGGGAAAGTGCTTGACCATCGCTGCCACGCTGTCCTGGCCGAGCTGCTCGTCGGGACCCCGCAGGCCCTCGATGTACGCGGCGGCCAGGCGGGAGGTGAGGTCGGCGTCCTCGCCGAAGGTGCCCGAGATGCGGGCCCAACGCGGTTCGGTGGCCAGGTCGATCTGTGGGTGCAGGGCGACACGGAGACCGACGGCCAGGTACTCGCGGCGCACGGTGTCGCCGTACCGGCGAACCAGTTCGACGTCGTCGATGGCGGCCATGCCCAGGGCTTCGGGCCACTGGGAGAAGGGGCCGGCCATCATCGCGGTGCCCGGGTTGTCGGTGAACGCGTGGCGCGGATCGGTGGACAGCGTCACCGGGATGCCGAGCCGGGTGGCGGCGGCCTGCTCCTGGAGGCGGTTGTGGAGCTCCGCCATCTCGCGTGGGGTGCCCGCGCCCAGCAGGTTGAAGTGCGACATGAGCTGGTCGGACATCATCTGCTCGGCGGTGAGGCCGACTGGTGCGGGGTTCGCTCCGATGCCGATCGCGTGGTGGAAGAGCAGCCCGGCCTTCTCTTCCAGCGTCATCCGGGGCAGCAGGTCCGCCACCCGTTCTTCGACGCTGCGGCTGGGGTCCTGGTACGGGAGGGTCACTGCTGCTCCTCGATGGTGTGGTGGGGGGTGTGGAAGGTGTGGGTGCCCGGGCCGGCCCGGGTCGGTTCGGCGCCCGGCAGGTCGACGGTGGCCTCGGTGCCCCGGGGGACGGTCACGGTGACCGTCAGCCGGCCGTCGGTCAGGCGCCACGCCACCTCGGCCGGTCCGTACGGTGTCTCGTGCGCGGCCTTGGCCCAGGTGAGGCCGCCGCCGGGACGGGGCCGGATAAGCAGGCGGCGGTAGCCGGGGGCAGCGGGGGCGAGACCGGCGACGGTGCGGTGCAGCCAGTCGGCGATCGCGCCGAGCGCGTAGTGGTTGAAGGAGGTCATCTCTCCGGGGTTGACACTGCCGTCGGGCAGCAGGCTGTCCCAGCGCTCCCAGACCGTGGTGGCCCCCATGTCCACCTGGTGGAGCCACGAGGGGCAGGAGCGCTCCAGCAGCAACCGGTAGGCGGTACGGATGTGGCCGGTGGCGGTGAGCGCGTCACACACCAGAGGCGTGCCGAGGAACCCGGTGCCGATCCGGTGCCCACGCTCGGCCACCAGAGCGGCCAGCCGGTTGCCGGCCTCCGTCCGTTCGGCGCGGTCCTGGAGCAGGTCGAAGCCGAGGGCGAGGGCGTAGGCGGTCTGGGTCTCTTCCGTCAGGTGGCCGCCGCGGGTGTGGAAGCGGGCGCGGAAGGCTTGCCGTACGGCACCGGAGAGTGCGTGGTAGTGCTCGGCGTCGTCCTTCTTCCCCAGTACGTCGGCGGTGCGGGCCAGCAGTCGCGACGAGTGCGCGAAGTAGGCGGTGGCGACGAGTGAGGAGGAGGTCGTCGCCCCGCCGGGGTCGTCGGGGGAGGCGGTGGGGTCGAGCCAGTCGCCGAACTGGAAGCCCTCGCCCCACACGTGGGCGGGACCGGCGATCCGGTCGACGGCGTCGACCCAGGCGCGCATGGACGGGTACTGGGTGCGCAGCACCTCGGTGTCGCCGTACCGCTCGTACAGGATCCACGGGACGATGACGGCGGCGTCACACCAACCGGCCATCGGGGGGTTGCCGGGAGGGATCGGTACGGGAATGTTCAAGGGAATGGCGGGGCTGATCACCGGGGGGATGCCTTCGGGGTCCTCGCTCTGGTCGGCGGCCAGGTCGCGCAGCCAGGAGCGCAGGAAGTCCCGGGTGTCGTAGAGGAACGTGGCGGTGGGGGCGAAGACCTGGATGTCGCCGCTCCACCCGAGGCGTTCGTCGCGCTGGGGGCAGTCGGTGGGAACCTCCAGGAAGTTGCCCCGCATCCCCCACACCACGTTCTCGTGCAGCCGGTTCAGCGAAGGGTCCGAGGACTCGAACCAGCCGGTCCGGCGCAGGTCGCTGTGGAGGACCACGGCGGTGACGTCTCCTGTGGCGAGCTCGCCGGGCCAGTTGTCCACTTCGGCGTAACGGAAGCCGTGGAAGGTGAAGCGGGGCTCCCACTGCTCGCCGTCGGTGTCGCCGCGCAACGTGTAGCGGTCGGTGGCCGTGGCACCGCGTAGCGGACGTACGCACAACTCGCCGTCCTCCAGAACCTCGGCATGCCGCAGCGTCACTGTGCGACCCGCCTCACCGCGGACGCGGATGCGGAGTCTGCCGACCAGGTTCTGGCCGAAGTCCACGATGGTGCGCCCGGTGGGCGAGGTGGTGACGGAGGTCGGGGGCAGGCATGCGATGCGCCGTACCGGAGGGCTGTCGGCCGGGAAGAGCACCGAGGTGTCGAAGTCCACCACGCGCACCGGGTGCCAGTCGGTGTCGTCGAAGCCCGGCTCGCTCCAGCCGGGCAGTTCCCGGCGGGCATCGTGGGTCTCCCCCTCGTACAGGCCGGCGGCGGTGACCGGCCCGGCTGCCGCGCGCCAGCCGGGACCGGTGGTGATCGTCTGGACGCTGCCGTCGGCGTACTCGATCCGCAGCTCGGCGAGCAGTCCGGTGTGCGCTCCGTAGATGTCACGCTTGCCGCCGTTGAAGCCGAGCAGGCCCCGGTACCAGCCGTCCGCCAGGTGCGCGCCCCAGGCATTGGGACCGGGGCGCAGCATCCGGGTCACGTCGAAGGACTGGTAGCGGTGACGGTGGTGGTAGCTGGTCCAGCCCGGCGCCAGGACGTGGTCCCCGACCACGGCACCGTTGAGATGCGTCTCGTACACCCCCAGGGCGGTGGCCCTCAGCTCCGCCTTTCTCACCTGGCTGCTCACGGTGAACACCTCACGCAGCAGCGTGGCCGGGCGGCCCGCCGTGCCCGGTGGCTCTTCCGGCCAGGCGGGGGTGATGACCTGAGCGGTCCAGGTGTGTGGCATGTCTGCCTTTCTCGTGTCGGCGGGGCGGAGCGTGGGGCGTTCAGACGAGTGGGGCGGCGTCGGTTTCCGCGGGGTCCCGCAGTGGCGGGATGAACAGCGATATCGCCAGGGTCAGCGCGGTGAGCAGCGCTCCGGTCCAGAAGAGCCAGGCGTAGCCGCCGTCCTGGTAGAAGGCGGTGCCGTCCACGACGGTGCTGTGTGTCGCGAGGGCGGCGAACGAGAGGGCGGTGACGATGGCGCCGAAGAAGTTGATGCCCATGTTGAGCATGCCGCTGCCCAGGCCCTGCTCCTCCTTGGACACCACGCCGACGACCAGCGCCGGAGCTCCCGCGACGACGAGGCCGGAGCCGAGGTTGGCCAGGCACGAGGTGAGGATGAGCTCGGTCTCATTGGCGTGGAAGAAGCCCACCAGGCCGTAACCGACCGCCATCAGAGCCAGCCCCGCCCACCAGATCAACCGGGCGTCGACGGTGCGCAGGAGGCGGCTGGCGACGATTCCGGTACCGAACATCACCACGTTCCAGGTCACGCTGACGGCGGCGTTGTGCTGTGCGGTCCACCCGAGACCGGCGGAGACGCCGGGGATGTGCGGGTAGAGGGCGAGCAGGATGGCCATGCCCGGCATGGTGTAGGCGACGGCCTGCGCGAGTCCGCCGCTGACGAGGACCAGCGCGACCGGGCGCCGGCTGAGCACCTTCAGGTCCAGGATCGGGTGGGGGCTGGAGCGCTCCACGAAGAAGAAGACGACCAGTGCGGCCAGGCCGGCGGCGAGCCAACCGAGGGTTTTGGCGTCGGCCCACCCCCAGCTCTGTCCCTGGCCGACCGCGTAGACGACCGCGGTCAGACCTCCGCCGAGGACCAGCCCGCCGAGCCAGTCGAAGCCGGGCCGGAAGTCGTGCCGTGGGGTCTGGGGCACCAGGAGGGCGATCAGTGCGAAGCCGACGGCGGAGGCCGCGGCGAGGAACCACATCACACCCTTGTAGCCCCAGCCGTCCACCAGCCAGCCGGCGAGGAACGGCGCGGCGAGGGCGACCAGTCCGACGCTGCTGCCCAGGATGGCGCTGGCCGGCTTCACCAGCCGGGCGGGGAAGGTGTCCCGCACGGCGGGGAAGGACAGGGCGGCGAAGGGGCCGTAACAGCCGGCGATGGCCCGTCCGACCAGCAGCAGCCAGAAACTCCCCGCCATCGCGGCGATGACGTCTCCGACGACTCCCAGGCCGGTCATCACGAGCATGAGCCGCTTCTTGCCGTACCGGTCACCCAGTTTCATCACGAACGGCGTCAGCAACGTCGAGACGAGGACGACGGTCAGACCGAACCAGGCCACGTGCGTGGTATGGAAGCTCTGCGCCACGCCGGCGGTGGCATTGGCGCCCAGAATGCCGGCGGCCGCCAGGAGCTGGGTCGGCCAGATGAGCGCGATGAGTACGGCGACCAGTCGCGGGGTCCATCTCGCGGTGTCGTCGGACGGAGCTGCGTCGAGCGAGGGGCTGGCAGACGTCGGTGTCATGAAGCCGCTCCTTTCGCGAACAGGGCGGGTCGGGTTCGTTGCGTGGAACGGCAGGCCGTCAGCCGGGGCTCGTATCTGGCCACAGGCGCGAAACGTTCCCTCGCTTTCGGATGATGATGAGACCAATACTTAGTGCACGCTAGGTATTGGGAGAGTGACGCACATCACATAACTGAGGGTGAGGCGTCCCCTGCCGTGCGGCGGCGACACCTCACGGGAGCCGACGACGGGCACTCGGTACGGTTGTACGCATGGGGACTCCACGCGGGCCGCGCGGCGGCTACACAACAGGGCTGGCCAGGCGCAACCAGATCCTCGAGGCCGCATTGCTGCGCTTCGGCCAGGACGGCTACCGCAAGACCTCACTGGCTCGCATCGCCCGCGACGCCGGCATCACCGACGCCGGCCTTCTCCACCACTTCCGCGACAAGCAGCAACTGCTGCTGGCCGTGGTGCAGTACTGGCACGAGCGCCTCGACGAGCAATGGGTACGCGTGCCCGACTCCGTACGTGACGCCTTCCGCTGCCACCTGGAAGACGCCGCAGAAGCTCTGGACATGCCGGGGATCCTCGAACTCGCCGTCATGATCGGCGCCGAGGCCACCGCCCCCGACCACCCCGCGCACGAGTTCTTCTCCCACTGGCAGGAAAAGGGCGTACGCGAACTCGCGGACCGCCTGCGCGCCGGCGCCGAGTCCGGCGAGCTCAAAGCGGGCCTGGACCACGAGAACATCGCCCGGGAGTGCGCCGCACTCGACGCCGGCCTACGGCTCCAGTGGCTGACCAGCGGGCGCTCATTCGACCTGATCGCCGTGATGCGCTCACACCTGGACCGCCTGATGAGCACGATCGCGGCCGACGGCAGAGGGCTGTAACACCCAGACGGAATCGAGGCGCGCGGCCACTCCGGGCGGCAAGCGCACACCGCGCCGTAGCCGCGCAAGATGTCAGGTAGCCTGACAGAGGTCGCCCCCTCCTACCGGAGGTCCGCCATGACCATGGAGTTCGTCCGCTTCCACCGCGGTGCGACGTGCGGCCTGCCCAACCACCGGAGGAGAAACGGGAGCTGGTCCTGATGGCATACGTGAAGGTGCTTCTGGCCGGGGTGGTGGTCGGGGTTCTGTACGTGGCACTGCGAGTGAAAGCCCCCGCTCCCCCGCCCGTCGCGCTGTGCGGCCTGCTCGGCATGCTGCTGAGCCAGGCCGCCCTGGGGGCCCTGTGACCGCCCCGCGCCAGGTCCGTGCGGCGGCATTCGCGCGGCGGGCGGGGGTCTCCCTCCTCGCCGGAACCGTGATGGGCGCGGTCTTCTGGGCCCTGGACGTCACCGCACCCGCGCCGCCCCTGCTGAGCCTGTGCGGACTGGCGGGCATCCTCCTCGGCGAGCGGGTCGCCACGGCCCTCCGCACGCGGTGGGCACGGCGCCGCCGGCCCGCCGCCCGGCGTGCCGCCCCGGGGCGTGCGCCTACGCCGTAAGTGGCGCAGCCGGATCACGGGGCCGCGGTCTCGGGGCACGCGGTGGACTCCCGTCGGTGCCGGTGGGTCACAGATCCAGGACGAGGCGCGGGCAAGCGGCGCGCGAGACACAGATGAACATCGTGTCGTTGCGGACCTGCTCGGCGGGGGTGAGGAGGGAGTCGCGGTGGTCCACCACCCCGTCGAGGACCGTGGTCTCGCAGGTGCCACAGGTGCCCTCCCGGCACGAGGACAGGATGTGCACGCCGGCTTCCTCGACCGTCTGGAGAACGGACTTGTCCGGGGGGACGGTCACCGTGATGCCGCTCCGGGAGAGTTCCACCTCGAAGGAGGTCGAAGGGGCGTCGTCCTCCCGCGCCTCCGGCGTGAACCGCTCCATGTGCAGCGTGCCCTCCGGCCAGGAGGCACACCGCCGCTCCACCGCGTCGAGCAGGGGCTCGGGACCGCAGCAGTAGACGAGGGTGCCGGGGGCAGGGCTGCCGAGCAGCCCGTCCAGGTCGAGCAGGCCGGTCTCGTCCTGGGGGCACAGCTCCACCCGGCGGGGGTGGTCCTTGGCGAGCTGCCCGGCGAAGGCCATGGTGGCGCGGCTGCGCCCGCCGTACACCAGCCGCCAGTCGGCGCCCCGCTGCTCGGCGGCGGCGATCATCGGCTGGATCGGGGTGATGCCGATGCCACCGGCGATGAACAGGTAGCGGGGGGAGTCGACAAGGTGGAAGTGGTTGCGGGGGCCGCGCACCCGGACCGTGTCTCCCTCGGCCAGGGTGTCGTGCACGTGAAGGGAGCCGCCCCGACTCGCCGGCTCGCGCAGCACGGCCGCTTGGAGGAGGGAGGTGTCCCCCGGGTCGCCGCACAGCGAGTACTGCCGTACCAGGTCCGGACCCAGTATCAGGTCGATATGGGCGCCCGGGCTCCATGCGGGCAGCCGCTCGCCGGAGGGGTGGGCCAGGCTGAGCAGGACGACGTCCTCGGCGAGGGGCTCCTTGCGCACCAGGGTCAGATCGAGTCCGGCGTCGGTGCGTTGAGGGCTTGTATTGGTCATGGTGGTTCTCTTTCGGGACCGGGGGCCGCTTCAGGCGAAGGCCGCGTGCCGAGGCTGAGGGGTGGATGCGGGAGCACGCTCCGGGACAGGGCCGGGGCGGTGGTCCTCGGGGTGGCCCAGGAGCCAGTCCCACAGCTCCACCGGGTCCTCGAACTCCCGCTGCGCACCGCAGTGGCAGACGGCCAGCAGCCGGTCGGTGCCCAGCACCCAGTGGATACGGAAGACGCTTTCACCCGTCAGGGCTGCGGGGTGCGGTGGAGTCATCGGGCCGGCGCCGCCGGCTGTTCGGCACCGGTCTGTGCCAGGCGGGCGAGAATGCGGCGGGCGGCAAGGCCGCCGGTGTCGATGTTGACGCTCAGTTCCTGGTAACCGGCCTTCTCGGTGTCCAGGGACTTCTGGAGCACGTTGAGGGCCACGACATCCTGCATGACCACCGTGTGGTTGTTGGTACGCAGGAACTCGGTGATGTCCTGGTCGTCGAGAGCGAAGTCGCGGGCCACGGCCCAGAAGTCGTACGTCGTCTTCTCCGTCGACGGGGTGATGCCGTAGACCACTTCGACGTGGAAGGCGTGCGGGTCGCTGCCGTCCGGATTCGGTCCGGGAGAGCCGACGGGCGCGACGCGCGAGTGGAGCAGGTAGAGACCGGGCGCGTGGTACTCGACGTCCTGCCAGCGCGTGATCCGGCCCTCGACACCCGTCGACTTCGCGTAGAACGGAGGGCACTCCGCGTCGTCCATGTGGCGGCTGACGTACACGATGCCGGCCGCGTCGTCGACCTCGGTGGTGATGGGCGTCTCGGCCACTTCGGGAGTGCCGATGTAACCGCCGTGCAGGTACGTCTCGTGGGACAGGTCCATGAGGTTGTCGACGAGCAGACCGTAGTCGCTGTCGATCGGCTCCATGCCCGACACGACGGTGTAATCGGGTGAGTCCATCCACGGGGCGCGGGGCGGCAGCTTGTCCCCCGGCTCCCGGTCGCCGATCCATATCCACACGAAGGAGTCCTGCTCGACGACCGGGTAGGTCTTCAGCCGTGCGGTGCGCGGGATGCGCTGCTGGCCGGGCACGGAGACGCAGCCGCCGTCGGTGCCGTAGGTGAAGCCGTGGTACCCGCACACCACCCGGTCGCCGTCCAGCCGGCTCGGCGCCTGCGACAGCGGGAAGCGCCGGTGTACACAGCGCTCCGACATCGCCACCGGCCGGCCGTCCTCGGTGCGGTACAGCAGGATCGGCTCGCCCAGTACGGTGCGTCCGAGCAGCTCGCGCCCGACCTCGCGGCCATAGGCGGCGACGTACCACTCATCGCGTACGAAAGCAGTCATGATCGTTTCCTTTGGGAGTGGGGCGTTCAGTGCGCGGTGCCGGCGGCCGGGGCCGCGGCGGCGGGCTCTGTGTCCCCTGCCGTGGCGGGGCGCAGCAGCAGGAGGAGGGCCGCGGTGGCGATGAAGATCAGGCTGACGGCCAGGTAGAGGTTCTGCGGGGTCCAGCCGGCGTCGAGCATGCCGCCCGCGACGGTCGGGGCGAGGATCGCGCCGATGCGGCCGACCGCGAGGGCGCTGCCGAGTCCGGTGGCCCGGATCCCTGGGCCGTACGTGGCCGGGGTGAGGGCGTACAGGCCGGCCACGCAGCCGTTGGCGAACAGGCCGATCAGCGCGCCGAGGGCGAAGGCGGCCCCCAGCGAGGACGTCGAGGCGATGAAGGCCGACAGCATCACGGCCGTGGTGATCAGGTAGGCCATGAGTACCGAGCGGAGCGCGAAGCGGGCGGCGAGGGCCCCGAGCGCGGCCGCGCCGAAGATGCCGCCGAGGTTGAGCAGTGTCCCGCCGGTGAGGCCCTGGGTGCCGGACAGGCCGGCCTCGACCAGCAAGGTCGGCGTCCAGCTCGTCACGAAGTAGAAGCCGGCCATGACGAGGAAGAAGGCGGACCAGAGCAGCAGCGTCGAGCGGCGCAGCGCGGGTGAGAGCAGCTCGCGGAATCCGGCCCCCACTCCGGACGGTTGGGCGGCGGGCTCGGGCAGACTCTCCAGCGGTGGTTGGCCCATGCGCCGGGCCAGGGCGTTCATCCTCTCCAGGGCGCCCTTCGGCCTTCGGGAGGCGAGGAAGTCCACGGACTCGGGCAGGCGGAAGTAGGCCAGCGGGACGGCGACAGCGGTGGCCAGGCCGCCGGTCAGGAAGACCGAGCGCCAGCCGAACTGCCCGATCATGCCGACCGCGAGCAGCCCGCCCACGGTGGCGCCGACCGCGTAGCCGGTGGAATTGAGGCTGACGGCGAGCCCGCGCCAGCGGCGGGAGGCGTATTCGCCGGCGATGACGTTGCTGCCCGCCAGGACACCTCCGATGCCGACGCCGGTGAGTACGCGCAGCGCTCCGAGCTGTGCCGGTGACTGGCTGACCGAGGAGAGCAGCATCCCGACGGCGGCCACCGCCAGGCAGCCGAGGATGACCGGCCGGCGGCCGATCCGGTCGGCCCAGGGGGCGACGCACAGGGCGCCCAGAGCCATGCCGACGAGGCCCGCGCTGAGCAGCAGCCCGAGCTCGGAAGCGCTGAGTTCCCACTCCGCCGACACGGCTTTCCCTGTGAAGGCCATGACGAGTACGTCGAAGCCGTCGAGCGTGTTGAGCAGGACGCACACCGCGATCGTGCTCCATTGGAAGCGGCTCATCGGCCCCTCGTCGAGCGCGGCGCGCAGAGCGGAGCCGGTCACCGGACGGTTCCGGAAGGACGGGGAGAGGACAGTGGCAGAACCATGGCAGCACTCCGTTGTCGACTGCGTGGTGGTGGTCGGCACCCTCCGCGCTGGGGGTCCTCCACGCCGCCAGGACGTGGGGGAGGGCGCGGCCCCGGCGGACCGGGGCGCGGGCGTCGACCGGTGCGGACCATCGTGGGGTCGGCGCCCTCAGGTCACCATGGGGCTTTCCGGATGCCGGGAAACATCTGCGAAATGCCGGCCGCGCTGCCGTGGCGGACGGACACCGGGACCTGGCCGCAGGGGTTGGCCCGCGACACGGCATGGGCGGGTACCGGAACTCTGTCGCAGGACGGCGAGGCTCAGACCTGCGGCGTGATCATGGCGCGGGAGATCGCCCGGGCGCTGGTACGGACGAGCCTGGCCAGCGCGTGCGCGGAGGTGCTGCCGTGGCGTACCACCAGTGAGACCGCGGCGATCACCGCTCCGCCGCCGCCGTGCACCGGGGCGGCGACCGACAGGGCGTCCATCGTGACCTGACGGTCGCTGACCGCGTAGCCATGGGTCCGCGCCTCGGCCAGCATGCTCCGCAGCTCGCGCGGATCGGTGACCGTGCAGGGCGTGAAGCGCTCGATGGGGCCGGCGAGCGCCTGCTCCTGTATCTCGATGGGGGCGTGCGCGAGCAGCACCAGCCCGACGCCGGTGGCCGTGAGGGCGAAACGCCCGCCCACACGCGTCAGCACGGGCACCGCACCGGAACCCGCGATGCGCTCGACGAAGACGACCTCCGTACCCTCGCGCACCGCGAGCTGAACGTTCTCCCGGGTGATCCGGGAGAGGTCCTCCAGGAACGGCAGCGCCCGCTCCCGCAGGCCCTGTCCGCGCGGCGCGAGGGAGGCGACTTCCCACAGCCGCAGGCCGACGCGGTAACACCCCTGGTCACCGCGCTCCAGCGCTCCCCAGGCGAGGAGCTCACCGAGCATCCGGTGCACGGTCGACACCGGCAACCCGGACCGCCGGGACAGCTCGCTCAACGTCATCTCCGGGCAGCTCGCGCTGAACGCCCCGAGGATCTGCAGCGCACGGCCCAGCACGGGCCCGGTGGCCGACCCGGAGCTGTGGCGGCGGGTCGTCGGGGTGCCTCCTTCGTCCGTCACCGGCGAAGGCTCCTCATCGGCATGCTGCGGCTCACGTACGAGCGAGTCTCCCAAGGCGCCCTCACCGATTCCCGACTGTGCGTTCCGGTCGGCCGCCGCACGGCCGACCGCGGCGCCTGACGACCCGCGGGCGACTCGTCCAGAGCCGTGGCGGTCAGTGTGCAAGAAGGTCGCGGCCACGTCGAGACGTCGAAGGAGCCGCGGTCCCCGCTGGGATTGTCCGTACGGGGGCCAAGAGCCCCGGACGACGTGAACGACCAATGGCGCGCGGCCCATTGACCAACCGTCGAGCCCCCCCCTACGTTGAACCGCATTCCGGCACGATTGATTCGCATCACGGAACCAAGGGGGTTCTGGTGCCACTCGCTCCTGCTGCTTCTCCTCTCTCCCGCTTCACCGTTGACGGGCGTTCGATCGTCATCACCGGTGCCACCGGCGCCCTCGGCAGTGCGGCGGCACGCGCCCTGAACGCCCTGGGAGCTCGCCTCACCCTCGCCGGTGGCAACGCCGACAAGCTCGACACGCTGGCCGCGGACCTGGAAGGTCCCGGACCGGTCGAGACCGTCCGGCGCAGGCCGGACACCCCGGACGACGCGGAGGCGATCCTGTCCGCCGCGGTGAAGACGTACGGTGACGTGCACGGTTTGCTCGTCGCCTCCGGCATGAACCACGTCGCGCCGATCACCGAGATGACGGTCGAGGACTTCGACGCCGTTCAGTCGGCGAACGTCCGTGGCTCCTGGCTGATGTGTCAGGCGGTGGGGCGGCACATGCTCGGCCGGGACGGCGGGGGCAGCGTCGTACTCGTGTCCTCCACCCGCGGCCGGCTGGGTCACCCCGCCGGGTACTCCGCGTACTGTCCGTCCAAGGCCGCGGTCGACCTGCTCGGCCGCAGTCTCGCCGCCGAGTGGGGGAGCGCCGGAGTCCGGGTGAACGTGCTGGCTCCCACCGTGTTCCGCTCGGAGCTGACCGCCTGGATGTACGAGGAGGACGAGAAGGCCACCGCGACCCGCGAGGCCATGCTCGCCCGCATCCCACTTGGCCGGCTGGCTGAACCGGAGGACTTCGCCGGGGCGTTGATCTACCTGCTGAGCGACGCGTCCTCGTTCGTCACCGGACAGGTCCTGTACCTCGACGGGGGGTATACCGCATGCTGACCGTCGCCGTCGTCGGCGCGGGGCTGATGGGCCGTGGCATCGCCGAGGTGTTCGCGGGGGCGGGCCATCCGGTACGTCTGCACGACGTCGACGCCGGCGCCCTGCGCGGGGCGGTGGGCAGCCTGCGGGACGTCGCCGGGGCCGTCGACGGCAGCACTGACCTCGCCGAAGCCGTCACGGGAGCGGGCCTTGTCGTCGAGGCCGTCGCCGAGAGCCTGGAGGCCAAGCGGGATCTGTTCGCCCGCCTGGACCGCCTGTTGCCCGACGCGCTGCTGGCCAGCAACACCTCCGTGCTGCCGGTGAGCAGCATCGCCGAACGCACCACCCGCCCCGAGCGGGTGGTCGGGACCCATTGGTGGAACCCGCCCGGCCTGATCCCCGTGGTCGAGGTCGTCCGCGGGAAGCACACCAGCGAGGAGACGATGGAGCGCACCGCCGCTCTTCTGACGTCCCTCGGCAAACTGCCGGTACGCGTCGAGCGCGACGTACCGGGTTTCGTCGGCAACCGTCTGCAGCACGCCCTGTGGCGCGAGGCGATCGCACTGGTCGCGGACGGAGTGTGCACCGCTGAGACAGTCGAGACGGTGGTACGCAACACCATCGGCCTGCGCCTGGCCGCCATGGGCCCCCTGGAGAACGCCGACTACGTCGGGCTCGACCTCACCCTCGCCATCCACGAAGCCGTACTGGCCGACCTGAACCGCTCCCCGAGCCCTTCTCCGCTGCTGAGGGAGTTGGTGGCGGCGGGCGACCTGGGTGCAAAGAGCGGCCGGGGCTTCCTCACGTGGCCCGAGAACAGCCGCGAACGGGCAAGCAAACGCCTGGCGCGGCACATCGCCCGGCAGCTCGCGGCCACGGCGGACAACGACCCGCCCGCGGCGTGACCTGCCCACTACCACCCGACCGGTGTGATCGCCGATCCGCTTGAGCTTACTGCGGCCGGGAGTTCCATGCGGAGCTGCCCCTCCTCTTTCTCCGCCCGGACGGCTTCGCCGTGCGCCCGCCGCGGTGTCCGCCCGCGCTCATGCCCACCACCATCGAGATACGGAAGCCCATGACCGACAGCTCCGGCCCGTCCGACGCCGCTGCCGACGGCATACCTCGCCGCACGCTGGGCGGGCTGCTCGGCGTAAGCGCTCTTGCCTCCGCCACCGGACCGGCAGCCCCATCCTCCGCCTCCGCTGCACCCGGTGGCGGCAGTGCACGGCGGATGGAGCAGCCGATCCGCGCCCGGACCGATCGTACGAACATGTGGCGCCCGAACCTGCTGGTGATCCTCGCTGACGACCTGGGCTGGGCGGACCTGTCCTGCTGGGAGAGGACCGCCGCGACCCTGCTGCCCTGCCCCGACTGACGTCCGAGTCCCCAGGACACCCCGACGTCATGCTCCGAATCCGTGGCGTCGGGCCGGCTCCTCGACGACTCCCACAGCCACAGCGCACCGGACGGCGCCCCGTCCGGACACCCGACGAAGAACGAAAGGCGGAACACCATGTCCCAGACCCCCTTCACCTGGCCGCTCGGTGCCGACGAGCAGGGCCTGGAGTTCTACGACCTCTCCCACCCGTGGGGGCACGGAACGCCGTGCTGGCCGTACTTCGAGGACGTGAAGATCGAGCGCCTGCACAGCATGTCCAAGTCCCGCGTGCTCACCCAGAAGATCACCACGGTCATGCACTCCGGCACCCACATCGACGCCCCCGGCCACGTCGTGGAGAACACCCCGCTGCTCGACGAGATACCGCTCAGCTCCTTCTTCGGCACCGGCGTGGTCGTCTCGATCCCCAAGAAGAAGTGGGAGGTCGTCACCGCTGCCGACCTGGAGGCCGCCACCCCCGGGATCCGCCCCGGCGACATCGTCGTCGTCAACACCGGCTGGCACCACACCTACGGCGACAACAGCGACTACTACGCCTACTCGCCCGGCTTCTACAAGGAGGCCGGAGAGTGGTTCGCCGCCAAGGGCGTCAAGGCGGTCGGAACCGACACCCAGGCACTCGACCATCCGCTGGCCACCGCCATCGGCCCGCACGGCCCCGGCGCCCCGAAGGGTCTACTGCCGTGGGCCTGCGAGGAGTACGAGACCGAGACGGGCCGCAAGGTCCTGGACGACTTTCCCGAGTGGGAGCCGTGCCACCGCGCCATCCTGTCCAAGGGGATCATCGGCTTCGAGAACGTCGGTGGCGACCTGGACAAGGTCACCGGCAAGCGGGTCACCTTTGCCGCGTTCCCCTGGCGCTGGACCGGAGGTGACGGCTGCATCGTGCGTCTGGTCGCCATCGTCGACCCCACCGGTGCGTACCGGATCGAGAAGGGTGAGCGCCGGTGAGTCCGATGCGCGTCACCCGGCTCCAGCAGGCCCCTCCGTACCGGCCGCCGTCGCACCACGGCGTCGGCGCAGTGCGGCTGCAGGGCCACGAAGCCGGGCCGACCGCACGGTTCTGGACCGGGCTGTCGTACTACCTGCCCGGCGGAGCTGCGGACGCGGCGCCGACGGTGGAGGAGACCGTGTACGTCGTCCTCGACGGCGAGGCCGTTGTCACCGCAGACGGCCATGAGGAGACTCTGCGGCCCTACGACTCCGTACACCTGACCAAAGGACAGGTCCGCTCGGTGGAGAACCGCTCCAAGCGACCCGCCACCCTGCTCGTCACCATCGCCCTGCCGCACGGGGAGGACTGACATGGGCGTCGTCATCACCGTCGCGCCCACCGGGCCGGTCGCCACGAAAGCCGACAACCCTCATCTGCCGACCTCCCCGGAGGAGATCGCCGAAGCCGTCGCCGACGCCTACCGGGCCGGCGCGTCGGTCGCCCACATCCATCTGCGCGACGAGCACCAGCGGCCGACCGCCGACCTGGACACCGCGCGCCGGACCATGGACCTGATCAGGGCACGCTGCCCGGTCCTGATCCAGCTCTCGACCGGAGTGGGACTCGGCGTGCCGTTCGAGGAACGGGAGCGGCTGGTGGAGCTACGGCCTCGCATGGCCACCCTCAATCCCTGCTCGATGAGCTTCGGCGACGGCGAGTTCCGCAATCCGCCGGACAAGGTACGCCGTCTCGCGGCCCGCATGCGCGAGCTCGGCGTCAAACCGGAGCTGGAGATCTACGACACGGGGCACCTGGACGCGTGTCTGACCCTGTGGAAGGAGGGGCTGCTCGCCGAGCCGCTGCAGTTCTCCCTCGTCCTCGGCGTACGCGGCGGCATGGCCGCCACCGCGGACAACCTCCTCACCATGGTCCGCCGACTGCCACCGGGCGCGATCTGGCAGGTCATCGCGATCGGACGGCACAACCTGCCGCTCACCGCGATGGGCCTGGCGCTCGGCGGCAACGCCCGCGCGGGGCTGGAGGACACCCTGCACCTGCGCAAGGACGAACTCGCCCCCGGCAACCGGCCCCTCGTCGACCGGGCGGTCGAGCTGGCCCGCGGCCTGGACCTGCCCCTCGCCGGGGTCGAGGAGACCGAACGGCTCCTCGGCCTGCCGGACCGCAAGGCCTGAGGACGGCACCTTGATCCTGTTCCGGTTGCCGGAGCGGGAGGAGAGAGGAGGCGCACGGACGCCGTGCCACCCGGACCGCACTCATGGGGCAGGCTGTCCGGGACACGACGCAGGAAAGGAACACACGCCATGACGGCGGTCGACGAGCACACCAGGCCGGGGCGCGGCAGCGCGAGCGGCATCCAGGTCATCGCACGCGCGGCGGAGGTGCTGCGCCTGCTCCAGGCAGCCCCGTCCGGTCTCACCCAGGCCGAGGTGGTCGAGCGGATCGGCCTCGCCAAGTCCACGGTGCACCGCATCCTCGGTGCCCTGGAGGCGGAGGGGCTGGTGACCGTGGCCGGCACCCGCGGGCGGTACCGGCTGGGCCCGGAGATCCCCCGCATGGCCGCGTCCGTGCGATCGGCGATGATCGTCGACCTGCGTCCTTATCTCGAGGATCTGTCCCGCCGGCTCGACGAAACGGTCGACCTGTCGCTCCTTGAGGACCATCATGTCGTCTTCGTCGACCAGGTCATCGCCGACCGCCGGCTGCGCGCTGTCAGCGCGGTCGGCGCCGGTTTCCCCCTGCACTGCTGCGCCCCCGGCAAGGCACTGCTCGCCGCCCTCCCGGCGGCCGCACTCGAGCACGCCGTACCGAACCGGCTCACCGCCGAGACCCCGCACACCCTCACCGCCCGCCCCGAGCTGCACCGCGAGCTCAACGAGATCCGCCGCACCGGCGTCGCCTTCGACCGCGAGGAGCACACCCTCGGCATATCCGCGGCCGGCGTCGCCATCCGCACCGCGGCCTGGGGCACCGCAGCCATCAGTGTGCCCACCCCGACGCAACGCTTCGCCGGGCGCGAACAGGCGATCACCGATGCCCTGTTGCAGGCCAAGGAGCGCATCGAAACGGACTTCGGCGCCATGAAGCCGACACCGACACCGACACCGACACCGACACCGTGACGACGCATCGCACGGCTCCGGGCACGTGCTTCCCGCGTCCGCCTCCTGCACCTGTCCCGAGACCCGAGGAATCGCCCTCATGAAAGCGAAACCACCGCCAAGTTGCCCTGACCCACAACGTCCCGCGAACGTACGCCTGTTCATCCTCATGGCCACCCTGATCGCGATGTTCGAGGGCTACGACCTGTCCGTGTACGGAGCCACCGTGCCGGCCCTGCTCCGTGAGCCCGGCTGGAACCTGTCCAAGGAAGAAGCGGGCGACACAGGATCGCTCGTCGCCGCCGGCATGCTGATCGGCGCGGGCATCGCCGGGGCCGCGGGACGGCGCCTGGGCAGCCGCCGACTGCTCCTGAGCGGCCTGTCGTTCTTCTCCCTGTGCATGCTCGGTTCCGCCCTGGCCGAGGGGCCGGACGCATTCGCCGCGTCCCGCCTCTTCGCCGGGATCGGTCTGGGCGTGGTGCTGCCCACGCTCACCGCCGCCGTGGGTGACATGTCCGCACCGCGCGTACGCGCCCGCAACATCGCCATCACCATGGCCGGCTCCTGCGTCGGCTCCCTCGGAGCACCGCTTCTCGGCTCGTGGCTGCTGCCGGACGTCTCCTTCCGTGTGCTGTATCTCGTCGGCGCCGCCGCTTTGCTCACCGTGGTGCCGTGGGCCTTCCTGCGTCTGCCCGAGAGCCCGCTGTACCTGGTGCGTACCGGCCGCGCCGACGAAGCCGCCCGGACCGCCGCCCGGTTCGGCCTGCCGGCCCCGCAACCGCCCGCCGCATCGCAGCCCAGGCACCGGTTCCTCGGGCTCGGCCCGCTGCTCCACCGCCCGCTGGTCGTCACCACCCTGCTGTTCTGGCTGATGACCTTCTGCGGGCTGCTGCTGATCTTCGGCTTCAGCACGTGGCTGCCGACGCTCATGCAGACCGGCGGCTTCTCCATCGGCTCGGCCCTGACCATGACGTGCCTGTCCTGGATCGGCGCGGGCGTCGGCATGGTGCCCGGAGGGGTGCTCGCCGACCGGCTCGGCCCCAAGCGCGTGGTGACCGGCGCTTTCCTTGTCGGTGCCGCCGGTCTGCTCGTGATCAGCCGGGGCCCGGCCGGCTGGATCCTGTACCTGTGCCTGCTCATGTGCGGCTTCGGGCTGCTGGCCTGCCAGGCGTTCGTCAACGCCTACCTGATCGGCTGCATGCCGGCGGACCTGCGCGTCCCGGCCCTCGGGTGGTCGCTGTCCGTCGGCCGGCTCGGCGCCATCGTCGGCCCCTCGCTCGGCGGGCGGATCCTCGACTCCGGGCTGGGCCTTGAATGGAATTTCTACTTCTTCGCCGCCACCGCCGCAGTCGGCGCCACGGCAGCGATCGCCGTGCCCACTCGCCCGGCCGGCCGCCCCGCCCCGCGCCGGACGACCGCTCCCATCGGCACGGCCGACAGCGCCGCAGCCGGCTGACCCCGTCTCCACCGGCTCCGCCGCCGCCTTCACCCCGCTCTGGCCTTCCCGCCGGGCCGGCCTCCACTCTCAGCCGAGCCCCTCACTCCGGAGGACCTCCGCCATGAAGAAGATCGCGATCGAAGAGCACTTCACCACCGCCGCCCTGGCCCACTACAGCCTGCCCGCCGCCGCCTTGTTCGACCCGCCCCAGTGGGACGCCTCCATGCGGGGACTGCTGGACTTCACCGACGTACGCCTGCCTCAGATGGACGAGCTCGGCATCGACATGGAGGTGCTGTCGCTGACCGCCCCCGGCATCCAGGCGGAAACCGACACGGCCGTGGCGGTCAAACGCGCCGCCGAGGCCAACGACTTCCTCGCCGAGATCACCCGCAAACACCCCACCCGCTTCTCCGGCTTCGCCGCACTGGCCCTGCAGGATCCGAACGGCGCCGCGGCGGAGCTGGAGCGCGCCGTCACCCAACTCGGCCTGCGTGGCGCCCTGATCAACGGCCACACGCACGGCGAGTACCTGGACGCGGACCGGTTCCGGCCGGTCTGGGAGCGCGCCGAGGGCCTCGGCGTACCGATCTACCTGCACCCTGCCAGCTCCTACGACGTGTGGCACAACCTACGCGGCCACGAGGAACTGATCGGGCCGATGTGGAGCTGGGGCGTGGAGACCGCCACCCACACCCTGCGCATCATCTTCGGCGGCGTCTTCGACCGCTTCCCCGACGCCACCCTCATCCTCGGCCACATGGGCGAAGGGCTCCCCGGCCACCTGTGGCGCCTCGACAGCCGATGGGACTTCCTCGACCAACGCGGCATCCACCTGGCCAAACCACGGCCCTCGGACTACATCCGCGACAACGTGATGATCACCACCAGTGGAGTGTGCACCCACGCGCCTCTTCTCGGCAGCCTGCTGGCGCTCGGTGCCGACCGCATCATGTTCTCCACGGACTACCCCCTGGAAAGCAACCACGACGCCGTCCGGTTCGTCGAGACGGCACCGATCAGCGAGACCGACCGCGCCAAGATCTGCCACCTCAACGCCGAGCGCCTGCTCCGGCTCTGATGAGTGGCCTCGCTCGTGATGACCCGCTCGTTCCGTCACACGCCGGTCGTGGGTCAAGCTCAGCGACGAGCGCAGGCCGGCCGCTTGCCCCGGTCGGGCAACCGCCCGGCGCAACCCTCCGCCGGACGGACAAGCGGCTGGAGCTCCGCCCAGCCGGTCGCCCTGCCCGGGGCCTGATTCCGCGAGGGCCGTCGTGGACGCCTCACTTCGGGCTCAGGGAGGGCGGCCGGCCCCACGGCACCTCCAGCGCCGCCCGCAGGGCATCGACCGCCTTCTGGCCGATCCGCTCGGCGAGCTGCTCCTCCAGCCGTTCAAGGATGACGGCGGCTTGGCGGTGTGCGCGTTCCCCTTCCTGGGTGCGCCGAATCAACCGCTGTCGGGCGGAGGCGGAGTCCGGGACTTGTTCGAGCAGCCCGGTGGCGACCAGGCCGTGCACGGCCTGATGCGCGGTCTGCCGGGTGACGCCCATGCGCCGGGCCAGCTCCGAGACCGTGGTGCCCTGGTCGTCCAGCACGGCGAAGAGCTGCGCCTGCGTCGGGGACACCGGCACGGCTCCGGCTGCTTCCAGGGCCGCCAGCAGCCCTTCTTCGAACCAGCGACGGGCCTCTCCGAGCAACTGGGGAAGGCTGTGGCGGGTGGACTGCATCTGTTCCTCACATGGGTGCCGGCTCAATACCCAGCGCTTGATCCCCGACACTCTCTTATGTCAGGCTACCTGACATTCTTCACGGAGTCCGATCACTGGAGAAACACATGACCATCGAGTACGCCACCCGCTACCGGCAGGCATCACGCATACCCGCGGAACCGGGCAAGCCCTACTTCATCGAGAAGGGGGAGGGAGACCGCGCCCACCTGTTCGGTGATCTGATCACCATCTACGCGGGCGGGGAGCAGACCGAGAACACCTTCAACTTCTTCACCGTCGAAGGCCCCAAGGGCGACCTCATCCCGGCCCACCTGCACGCCGATACCCATGAGGTCTTCTACATCACCCAAGGCGCGGTCCGGCTGTTCGTCGAGGACACCGAGGGCAACCAGCAGGAAAAACTGCTCACCCCAGGAGACTTCGGATTCGTACCGAAGAACTGCCGCCACGCCTACCGCATGGAGCGCCACCACAGCCAGGTCGTCGGCGTCGCCGCCGGCCCTGGAGGCACCTTCGAGCGGTTCTTCGAGAACCTTGGCGCGCCTGCCGAGCAACTGGGCCTGCCGCACCAGCCGGTCGTCCCCGCACCCCACAAGTTCGCCAGCGTTCCCGAGCAGTACGACGTGCGCTTCCTGCCCGACCACCAGTGGCGTACCCGATGACGGCAAGCGGGCCCTCGCTGCGGGAACTGATCGCCGCGCCCCACCCCGACCACGCCCCTCTACCGTCCGGCACACCGGGCGAGCCCGGCGTACGCGAACTGCGCGGCGTCCCCTACGGCAACGTCGAGGGCAGCCGTCCGCTGGAACTCGACCTGTGGCTGCCGGAGGCCGTCCAGGAGGAGCCTCTTCCGCTGGTGCTGTTCGTGCACGGCGGCGCCTGGCGTCGGGGCCGGCGCGACGACATGGGTATGCGCACACGCCACTGGATTCCCAGGCCCTTCGCGCGCATCGCGGCCGCCGGTCTCGCCGTCGCCTGCGTCGACTACCGGCTCAGCGGCGAGGCCACCTTCCCCGCCCCGCTGGACGACCTGCGCGCCGCACTGCGCTGGCTCACCCTGCGCTCCGAGGAACTCGGCATCGACACCGGGCGCACGGTCGTGTGGGGCGAGTCAGCCGGCGGACATCTCGCCTCTCTCCTCGCCCTGACCCACGCCGATCCACCACTGGCCGGCGCCGTCATCTGGTACGCACCGAGCGACCTCACCACCGTACGGGGGGGCTTCGCCCCCGATGACGCCGCCACCCCCGAGGGAGTCATGCTCGGCAGGGCCCCGTCAGCCGCCCCGGAGCTCGCCCGTGCGGCCAGCCCCCTCGTCCACGTCCACTCCGGCGCGCCACCGTTCCTCCTCGTCCACGGCGAGCAGGACACCATGGTGGACTGCTCACACAGCCAATCCCTCGCCGCGGCTCTGGACGGCGCCCGGGCACCGGTCGAGTTGCGGACAGTGCCGGGCGCCGACCACGGTTGGCACGGGCTTCCCGACGCCCAGGTGGAGGAGATCTTCACCCACGCCCTGGCCTTCGCCCGTCGTATCGTGGCCTGACCGCAGCCTGTGATCCCGTGCGCCCCGATCGAGGGCGGCGGCGTCGACCAGATGGTCGGCGCCGGGCGAGACCGGAGGGTTCTCCAGGAGGTAGCTGTCGTGGTCGACGTCGCGATCAACACGTCAGCATGCAACCCTGCAGATCTCACCAGCGTCCCGGCCGCCCTCGAACCGGCACCGGTGAACACAGCCGGAGCCCTGGGCACGCAGGGCAGCGAAGGCGTCAACCACCCCGGTATACGGCGCCCCTTCGGCACCTTCGGGCTCCCGGTAGAAGCTCCTCGGACAGCCCAAGCTCCTGATCAACACATGCAGTGCTACTCGTTCCGCCCCCCCACCACTGACGTCCAACGTCAGGACACGGGAAACCAGGTCGAGAGGTGCTTGGCGATGACCGGTACATCGAGGTTGTCCTGCGCGACTTCCTCGACGAACGGGCCGGCAATGGAGACGGGTGGCGGGACGGTACTGGCGCTGACGCCGTTGAACCGCAGGAAGACACGCATGGCGAGCCAGGCGGTGGGCTTGTTGCCGTCGATCAGCGCGTGATCGCGGGCGACGGAGTGCAGCAGCGCCGCAGCCTTCTCGTGCAGCGTGGGATACAACTCGGTTCCGAACACGTATCAAAGTGGCGCGGTCGGGCCACGTTCTCAGCTCCAAGCAACGTGGGCCGGATGGTCGCTCGCACCGCCCGCGGAGCCGGCAGCGGGGACGTCCGCTTCGAGCGTCAAGCATCTGCGAAAGAGCCTTTGAAGGCGTCGCCGATGCAAGCGCCTTGCTCACGAATCCGCAGGTCAGGCGTCCTTCTTCACCGGCTCCAGAATCGCCACGCACTCCACATGATGCGTCATCGGGAACAGGTCGAACGCCCGCAGCGTGCGCACCCGGTAGCCCGCCTCCGCGAAGTACGCCAGGTCGCGGGCGAGGGCCGCCGGGTCGCAGGCGACGTAGGCGACGCGGCGGGCGCCCAGCGACGCGAGGTGGCGGACCGTCTGCTTGCCGGCGCCGGCGCGGGGCGGGTCCAGGACGATGAGGTCGACCTCGGTGATGCCCGTGCGCGGGAGGGCCTGCTCCACCTTGCCCTGCTCGATGCGGACGCGCTCGAAGTGCTGGAGGTTGTGGCGGGCGTCCTCCACCGCGCGCTTGCCCGACTCGATGCCGAGGACCGCGCCCTTGTCGCCCACCCGGTCGGCGATCGCGCCCGCGAAGAGGCCGACGCCGCAGTAGAGGTCCAGGGCCGTGTCGCCCTTGCGGGGCAGGAGGCCCTGCATGACCGCGCGGACCAGGGTGTCGGCGGCCTGCGGGTGGACCTGCCAGAAGCCGCCGTTGCCGACGCGGTACGTGCGGTCGTCGGCGCGCTCGCGCACGAAGGGGCGGCCGTGGACGCGGTGCACTCCCCCGTCCTCGGCGACCCGCAGGACCGAGACCGGCCTGTCGAGCTCCACCAGAGGCAGGCGTGCGCCGGGGCGGGGCTCGAGGACGACCTGACGGTCCTGCGAACCGCTCGCGGCGATCGCGTCGACCGACGCCATTCCGGACCAGTCGCGCTGCTCGATGCCCAGCTCGCTGACGCCCGGCGCCGCGATCAGGCATCGGTCGATCGGCTGGACCTCGTGCGACCGGTGCTTGCGCAGCCCCGCGTGACCGGAGTCGTCGATCGCGTACTGCACACGCGTGCGCCAGGCGGGGACCTCGCCCGCCGGGACCTTGTCGCCCTCGGCCGGCATCACCGTTCCGTCCCAGCCGGCCTCCTCGGGCGTCAGGCCGGCGAGCCGCTTCAGCTGCTCGGCGACGACCTCACCCTTCAGACGGCGCTGGGCGCCGGGCTTGGCGTGCTGCCAGTCGCAGCCGCCGCACTTGCCGGGCCCGGCGTACGGGCAGGGCGCCTCGACCCGGTCCTTGGAGGCCTCCAGGACGCGTACGGCGTCGGCGCGCAGGAAACGGGAGTCCTCGTTCCCTTCCGTGACCCGTACGACGACCTTCTCGCCGGGCAGCGCGTGCCGGACGAAGAGGACGCGGCCCTCGTCGGTACGGGCGATGCAGTGGCCGCCATGCGCGACGGGGCCGACCTCGACCTCGTACTCCTCCCCGAGGAGGGAGGAGGGCTCGGGTGCGTTTGGCATGACGGGGTGACTCCAGGGGATGAGGGAGGGCTGCCAGGCGGCGGCAGCCCTCCAGTCTACGCGCCTGCGGGGTCAGCTCTTCGCCGTCGGCTCCTTGGGGCGCTCCACGGCGGGGCCGCGGCGCACCGAACCGGGCGCGTTCCACTCCTGGCGCTTCTTCGCCCGCTTCTTGGCGAGTTCGGAGGACTGGAGCTGGTACGGCACCGAGGTGACCATGACGCCCGGGGTGAACAGGAGCCGGCCCTTGAGGCGCAGCGCGCTCTGGTTGTGCAGCAGGTGCTCGTACCAGTGGCCGACGACGTACTCGGGAATGATCACGCTGACGGCGTCGCGCGGGCTCTCACGGCGGATGTTCTTGACGTACTCGATGACGGGCCGGGTGACTTCCCGGTACGGGGAGTCGAGGATCTTCAGCGGGACGTTGATGCCGCGCCGCTCCCACTCGGCCTTGAGCGCCTTGGTCTCGGCCGGGTCGACGTTGATGCTGAGCGCCTCGAGCTTGTCGGAGCGCATCAGCTTGGCGTACGCGACGGCCCGCAGCGTCGGCCGGTGGACCTTGGAGACCAGGACGATGGAGTGGACGCGGGACGGGCGGACGGTGTCGTCGCTCGGCTCGTCGGGAGCGGCGATCTCATCGGCGACCCGGTCGTAGTGCTTACGGATCGCGGTCATCGTCCCGTAGAAGATGACCATGCCGAGCAGGGCGACCCAGGCACCGTGGGTGAACTTCGTCGCGAGGACGACGACCAGGACCAGGCCGGTGAAGAACGCGCCGAAGGTGTTGATCGCGCGGGAGCGGATCATGCGGCGGCGGCGCGCGGGGTCGTGTTCGGTCTTCAGGTGGCGGTTCCAGTGGCGCACCATGCCGGTCTGGCTGAGCGTGAAGGAGACGAAGACACCGACGATGTAGAGCTGGATCAGCTTGGTGGAGTCCGCCCCGTACACCCACACCAGCAGCATGGCGGCACCGGCGAGGAGCACGATGCCGTTGGAGAACGCGAGCCGGTCGCCGCGCGTGTGGAGCTGGCGCGGCAGGTAGCGGTCCTGGGCGAGGATCGAGCCGAGGAGCGGGAAGCCGTTGTACGCGGTGTTCGCGGCGAGGAACAGCACGAGGGCGGTGGCCGCGGCGAGCAGGACGAAGAAGAAGGTGTGCTCGCCGAAGACCGCGGCGGCCACCTGCGAGATCACCGGGTTCTGTACGTAGTCCTCGCCGACCGGAACGCCGTCGCGGATGAGGTCGTGGGCCGGCTGCTCGGCCATCTTGACGTCGGTGGCCATCGCCAGGCCGATGATGCCGCAGAACATGGTCACGGCCAGACCGCCCATGAAAGCGAGGGTGGTCGCGGCGTTCCTGCTCTTGGGCTTGCGGAAGGCGGGGACGCCGTTGCTGATCGCCTCCACGCCGGTGAGCGCGGCACAGCCGGAGGAGAAGGCGCGCAGGAGCAGGAAGAGAAGGGCGAAACCCGCGAGGCCTTCGTGTTCGGGCCTGATCTCCAGGTCGGCGGTCGGCGCCCTCATGGTGTCGTCGAGGACGATTCCCTTGAACGCACCCCAGCCGATCATGATGAACACGCCGGCGACGAAGACATAGGTGGGAATCGCGAAGAGCTTCCCCGATTCCTTCACACCCCGCAGGTTCATGAGGGTGAGGAGAAGGATTATCGCTATGGCGGAGAAGACCTTGTGCTCGACGACGAAGGGAATGGCCGAACCGAGGTTCTCCACTCCGGAGGAGATGGATACGGCCACGGTGAGCACGTAGTCGACGAGGAGCGCGCTGGCGACGGTGAGACCGGCCTTCGGGCCGAGATTGGTGTTGGCGACCTCGTAGTCCCCGCCGCCGCTGGGATACGCGTGGACGTTCTGCCGGTAGGAGGCGACGACCGTGAACATCAGGACCACGACGGCGACCGCGATCCAGGGGCTGAAGTGGTATGCCGACACGCCCGCGATGGAGAGGACCAGCAGGACTTCTCCCGGCGCGTACGCCACCGAGGAAAGCGGGTCGGACGCGAAGACGGGGAGCGCGATGCGTTTGGGGAGAAGGGTTTCTCCCAGCCTGTCGCTGCGCAGCGCCCGGCCGATCAGGATCCGTTTGGGCACGTCGGTCAGTTTGGACACGCAGAGGATCGTAAGCGCTTGAAATGAGCCCGGCCCACCCACCACCCCTGGTTCCCGCAGAAACTTGCGCTCCCTTAACGCGGACGGCACGGAAGGCCGTGAGGCGTGCCACCGATCCGTCCGATCGCCCGGTTGCTCCGTGGTTTCGGCGACAACCGATCGGACGGCGGCCGCGTCCTGAACGGAGGGCGCCCCGTACCGATGAGTGGCCTGAAGAAGCCGAGGACGCGTCGGCCGCCTCGGATGAGGGCAACAGCGCGGAGGCGGCATAAGCTCGTCACCGGGCAACACCGCACGCAGGCTGAGAGAGAAGAGTGAGCAGGGTGTTTTCGCAGGTCAGTAAGATGACCAGGAGTGCGGGGTAAGCAGACGTGCACATCGTCATCATGGGCTGCGGGCGAGTGGGAGCCGCACTCGCGCAGACCCTGGAACAGCAGGGCCACACGGTCGCCGTCGTTGACCAGGATCCGACGGCTTTCCGACGCCTCGGTTCCGGCTTCGGCGGGCGCCGCGTCACCGGCGTCGGGTTCGACCAGGACACCCTGCGTGAAGCGGGGATCGAGGAGGCCGGGGCGTTCGCCGCGGTCAGCAGCGGCGACAACTCCAACATCATCGCGGCGCGGGTCGCCCGCGAGATGTTCGGCATCGAGAACGTCGCCGCCCGGATCTACGACCCCCGGCGCGCCGAGGTGTACCAGCGCCTGGGCATCCCGACGGTCGCCACCGTGCGCTGGACCGCCGACCAGATGCTGCGGCGGCTGCTGCCTTCCGGCGCCGAACCGCTGTGGCGGGACCCGAGCGGCGGTGTCCAGCTCGCCGAGGTGCACACGTCCCCCTCGTGGATCGGGCACAAGGTCAGCCGGCTGCAGGAGGAGACGGGCGTCCGCGTCGCCTTCCTCACCCGGCTGGGCGAGGCGGTCCTGCCGACGTCCCAGACGGTGTTGCAGGAGGGCGACCTGGTGCACGTGATGATGCGGACGGACGAGATCGAGAAGGTCGAGGCGGCGTTCGCCGAAGGCCCTGAGGAGGGCGGTCACTGATGCGGGTCGCTATTGCGGGCGCCGGTGCGGTGGGCCGTTCCATCGCGGGCGAGCTGCTGGAGAACGGGCACGAGGTGCTGCTCATCGACAAGGCGCCGACCGCGATCTCGGTGGAGCGGGTGCCGCAGGCGGAGTGGCTGCTGGCCGACGCGTGCGAGATCACCTCGCTGGACGAGGCCGCGCTGCAGCGCTGCAACGTCGTCATCGCGGCGACCGGCGACGACAAGGTCAACCTCGTCGTCTCGCTGCTCGCCAAGACCGAGTACGGCGTCCCCCGGGTCGTCGCCCGGGTGAACAACCCGAAGAACGAGTGGCTGTTCAACGAGTCCTGGGGCGTCGACGTCGCGGTCTCCACGCCGCGCCTGATGTCGGCGCTGGTGGAGGAGGCGGTGAGCGTCGGCGACCTGGTCCGGCTGCTGCGCTTCAGCCACGGCGACGCGAACCTCGTCGAGCTCACGCTCCCGCCGGAGTCGGCGGTCGCCGGTACGTCGGTGGGGGACGTCGCCTGGCCGCAGGACACGTCGCTGGTGACGATCATCCGCGGCTCGCGCGTCCTGACGCCGAGCGCGGAGGAGACGCTGGAGTCCGGCGACGAACTGCTCTTCGTCGCGGCCCAGGCCCGCGAGGAGCAGCTGGAGGACTTGCTGTCCGTTCGCCGCGAGGACGCCACGGGCGGCTGACTCCGCACGGTACGACGAGGGGCTCGGGACGGCGTACGTTCCGGGCCCTTCCTCGTACGGGCAGGCCGGGGCCCCGACGAGCGGCTCGGCACCGCGTACGGTTCCGGGCCCTTCCTCGTACGGGCAGGCCGGGGCCCCGACGAACGGCTCGGCCCCCCGTACGTTCCGGGCCCTTCCTCGTACGGGCAGGCCGGGGCCCGAGGAGCGAGGCTCAGGACCACGTACGTCCGGTGCCCCTGCGCCGACCGGTCGGGACGAGAGGCCGCGCTCCGGCGGGACGGGCGGGCCGTGGCGGGCGAGCGATCCGTGGCAGCCGCCGACCCTGCGGGCGGCCCGCTGCGGGCGGTGAGGCGACCGGCGGGCGAGTCGCCCGGCCGCGCGACCGGCGAGCGGGCGGCGGCCACGGGACCGGTGGACGTTTCGCGGTCGGTACGTACGCGGGCGAGGGCGCGTACCGCGAGCGGGGCACCGACGCCCAGCCGCTCCCCGGGCGGGCCCGCCGCGCCGGGCGTGCCCGTCGGCCGGGCGGCTGGGGCGGGTGGCCCGGCAGGCCACACCAGGGCGAGGGTCCCGCGGCTCGAGGGGCCCGGGCGTCAGGCCCCGCGGTGGTGTGGGGCTACGGCTGCGCGGCCCGGGCCGCGGCGGCCTTGCGCTCTGCCGCGGCGCGCTCCTCCGCCTCCATCTCCGCGAACACGTCGATCGGCGGCGGCGCCTTCGCCAGGAACAGCCACGTCAGGTAGACCGCGAGCAGGAACGGCGGGATCTTCAGGGCGACCAGCACCCAGCCGAGCTGTGTGGTGTCCGCCCACCAGTACAGCGGGAAGAGGATCGCGCACTTGGCGAGCAGGATCAGACCCCACGCCCAGCTGGCCTTGGCGTACGCCTTCTTGCGGCCGGGGTTGCGGGTGCGCCAGGAGAGGTTCTCCTTGAAGACCGGGCCGAGCATCAGGCCGATCAGCGGGACGCCCGCCAGAGTGGAGACGATGTACGCCACCGCCAGGCCCAGCGTGTAGAGCATGCCGGGCAGGTAGAAGTCCTTGGCGTTGCCGGTCATCATCGCGAAGACCACGCCGAAGGCGACGCCGAAGACGCCGCTGAAGGCGTGCTTCACGGTGTCGCGGCGGATCAGGCGGACCGCGACGAGAAGCAGGGACACGCCCAGTGCCGCGATGGCCGACAGGTGCAGGTCCTTGTTGACCGTGTAGATCGTGACGAAGAGCAGGCCGGGGAGGACGGTCTCCACCATGCCGCGTACGCCGCCGAAGGCGTCGAACAGGGCCGCTTCCGTCACGGCCTTCGAGTCGTGCGCGCCCTGGGGGGCGTCCTGGTCGGTGGTGGTCGGCTTGTCGAGTGACGTCACCGGCTACTCCTGTCCGAGCGGTCGGAGTTCGTATTTGGGATTGAAGAGGACCCTGCGACCCTGGCTCATGGATATCCGGCCGGAGGCGATGAGCTTGCGGCCCGGCTCTATGCCCGCGATGGAACGGCGGCCCAGCCACACCACGTCCAGCGGGGCCGTGCCGTCGAAGAGCTCCGCCTCCAGGGCGGGCACACCGGCCCGCGGGCGCAGAGTGACCGTCCGCAAGGTACCAGTCACCTTGACTATCTGCCGGTCGTCGCAGTCCGAGATACGGATGCACCCCGAAGCCTGCGTGTCCTCCCGCAGCTCCTCCGACTCGAGATCCCCCTGGGAGCTGGACAACCGGTCGAACATCCGGCGGAAACGGCCGGCCTGCTTCTCGGCTCGCGGTGCAGCACTCATACCCAAAGCGTACCGGCCCCCACTGTCGGGGAATCAGCGCTCGAACCGGTATCCCATGCCGGGCTCGGTGATGAAGTGCTCGGGGTGCGAGGGGTCCGCCTCCAGCTTGCGGCGCAGCTGTGCCATGTAGACCCGCAGATAGTTGGTCTCGGTGCCGTACGAGGGCCCCCACACCTCCTGGAGCAGCCGCTTCTGGCTGACCAGCCGGCCGCCGTTGCGGACGAGCACCTCCAGCAGGTGCCACTCGGTGGGGGTCAGCCGGACGTCCCGCCCGTCGCGCTGCACCTTCTTCGCCGCGAGGTCGACGGTGAAGCCGGGGGTCTCGACGACGACCGTGCCGTCGTCGCCGTTGCCCACCGGCTCGGCCCGGCGTACGGCGGCGCGCAGCCGTGCCAGCAGCTCGTCCATGCCGAAGGGCTTGGTGACGTAGTCGTCGGCGCCCGCGTCCAGGGCCTCGACCTTCTCGTCGGAGGTCTGGCGGGCGGAGAGCACCAGGATCGGTACGCGGGTCCAGCCGCGCAGCCCCTTGATCACCTCGACGCCGTCCATGTCGGGCAGGCCCAGGTCGAGGATGACGACGTCGGGGTGACGGCCGGCGGCCAGTTCGAGCGCCGTGGCGCCGTCGGGCGCCGCGTCGACCTCGTACTTCCGTGCCCTCAGGTTGATCACGAGGGCGCGTACGATCTGCGGCTCGTCGTCGACCACGAGCACCCGCGTCATGAGGGGCCTGCTTTCTCCAGCGAGGGGACTTGGGGAGCGGCGGTGGCCGGGGCGGCCGCCGCCTTGAGCGTGAGGACCATCGTCAGGCCGCCGCCCGGGGTGTCCTCGGCCGTGATGGTGCCGCCCATCGCCTCGACGAAGCCGCGCGCGACGGCGAGGCCGAGGCCTACTCCGGCGCCGCGCGGCGCGTCGCCGTAGCGCTGGAACGGGGCGAATATCCGGTCCTTGGCGTCGTCGGGCACGCCGGTGCCCCGGTCCACGACCCGGAGCTCCACACGGTCGGCCATGGCGCTGGCGGACACCAGGACCGGTGCGGCGTCCGGGCTGTACTTGACGGCGTTCTCGACGACGTTGGCGACGGCGCGTTCCAGCAGGCCCTTGTCGACCTCGACCATGGGCAGGCTCTCGGGAACGTCCAGCTCCGCGCTGCCGTCCGGGACGCCGCCGAGCGCCATGGGGACCACCTCGTCGAGGTCGACGGCCCTGATCAGGGGCGTGACCGTACCGGTCTGGAGGCGGGACATGTCCAGGAGGTTGCCGACCAGGTGGTCGAGCCGGTCGGCACCCGCCTCGATGCCTTCGAGGAGTTCGGCGCGGTCCTCCTCGGACCACTCCACGTCGTCGGACCGCAGCGACGACACCGCCGCCTTGATGCCGGCGAGCGGGGTACGGAGGTCATGGCTGACGGCCGCCAGCAGCGATGTACGGATCTTGTTGCCCTCGGCGAGCTTGCGGGCCTCCTCGGCCTCCCCGACCAGCCGCTGCCGGTCGAGTACGACGGCGGCCTGGGCGGCGAAGGCCCCCAGCACCCGGCGGTCCTCGGCGGGCAGGACGCGGCCCGACAGGGCGAGCGCCATGTGGTCGCCCACCGGCATGTCGACGTCGGCGTCCTCGGGGCGTGCCACGGGCCGGCGGCCGACGCTGCCCGCGCGGGTCCACGGTTCGACGTCGTTCTCGCGTTCCAGCAGCGCCACCGATTCCATGGAGAACGTCTCGCGGACCCGTTCCAGCAGGGCGTCCAGGGCGGTCTCGCCGCGCAGCACGCTGCCGGCCAGGAAGGACAGCACCTCGGACTCGGCGCGCAGCCGTGCCGCCTGGTGGGTGCGGCGGGCGGCCAGGTCCACGACGGAGGCGACCGAGACGGCGACCCCGAAGAAGACGGCGATCGCGACGACGTTCCTGGGGTCGGCGATGGTGAACCGGTACAGCGGCGGGGCGAAGAACCAGTTGAGGAGGAGGGAGCCGCAGGCGGCCGACGCCAGGGACGGTGCCAGTCCGCCGAGCAGCGCGGACGTCACGGTCAGCGACAGGAACAGCAGCATGTCGTTGGCGAGGCCGGGGTCCGCCTCGATGTGGGTGAGCAGCAGGGCGAGCAGGGCGGGGCCGGCGACGCCGGTCAGCCAGCCCCAGATGATCCGGGACCGGCCGAGGCGGGCACCGCGCGCGACGGGCAGGCCGCGGCCTCTGGCGACCTCCTCGTGGGTGACGATGTGGACGTCGAGGTCGGGCCCGGAGTCGCGGGCGACGGTGGCGCCGACGCCGGGACCGAACACGTACTGCCACGTCTTGCGGCGGCTGGAGCCGAGCACGATCTGCGTGGCGTTGACCCCGCGCGCGAACTCCAGCAGCGCCGGGGGGACGTCGTCGCCGATGACGTGGTGGAAGGAGCCGCCGAGGTCCTCGACGAGGGTGCGCTGGACGGCCAGCTCCTTGGGGGACGCGGACGTCAGGCCGTCGCTGCGGGCGATGTAGACGGCGAGGATCTCGCTGCCGGAGCCCTTGGCGGCCATCCGGGCGGCGCGGCGGATCAGGGTGCGGCCCTCGGGTCCGCCGGTGAGGCCGACGACGATGCGCTCGCGCGCCTGCCAGGTGGTGCGGATGTTGTGCTCGCCGCGGTACTGCTGGAGGTATTCGTCGACCCGGTCGGCGGTCCACAGGAGCGCGAGCTCGCGCAGGGCGGTGAGGTTGCCGGGGCGGAAGTAGTTGGAGAGGGCCGCGTCGACCTTGTCCGGTTTGTAGATGTTGCCGTGGGCCATGCGGCGGCGCAGCGCCTGGGGCGACATGTCGACCAGCTCGATCTGGTCGGCGCGCCGGACGACCTCGTCGGGGACGGTCTCCTGCTGTCGTACGCCGGTTATGGACTCGACGACGTCGCCCAGCGACTCCAGGTGCTGGATGTTGACGGTGGAGATGACGTCGATACCGGCGGCGAGCAGCTCCTCGACGTCCTGCCAGCGCTTGGCGTTGCGGGCGCCGGGGACGTTGGTGTGGGCCAGCTCGTCCACGAGGACGACGGCGGGCCGCCGCTCCAGCACCGCGTCCACGTCCATCTCGGCGACGACGGTGCCCCGGTGGGCGAGCTCCTTGCGCGGTACTTGTTCGAGGCCGTGGAGCATCGCTTCCGTACGGGGCCGGTCGTGGTGCTCGACGAAGGCGACGGCGCAGTCGGTACCGCGTCCGACGCGTCGGTGTGCCTCGGAGAGCATCGCGTACGTCTTGCCGACGCCCGGTGCCGCACCGAGGTATATCCGAAGCTTGCCGCGTCCCATGGCCTCATTGTCGCTGTGTGTCGTTCGACTGCTTGTGCGTAGACCTTACGACCAGGTGCTCCGGCAAATAGGACAGGGAGGTCGCTTCCCGGACCCTTTGACGGGATTCTGATGCCCCGCAGGGCGCCGGACGGAGCCCCGTACCGCTCGGCGCACAGGGCCGCCGGTCACGCGCGGCGGCAGACCGTACCCGGCGGCACCCGGGGCGGCGGTGTCCGGCCTGCCGGAGAGCATGCCGCCGCGCCCCGCGCCGCCCCTGGCACGACGCGGCCACGCGGGCCGCGGGGCCCGCGGCGGCAGGGCCCGGGAGCCGTGCGTCGTGCGTGGCGGCGAGGGCGGTGACGCCCTGGCCCCGTACGACGGCGCGCCGCGACGCGGTCACCGCGTGGAGCCGACCGGCCGGCTCCACGGCGTCAGCAGAAGGTGACGCCCCGGTTCGAGGACGGCGGCAGCCCCGCTCCCGTACGACCTGTGCGTGTGCGCGTCTCGACGCACACCCCTGGCACCCGGCTCCCGGCGGCGGCCGTGCCGGTACCTTTCCCCACCGCGCTGCCACCGCGCTGCCACCGCGCTGCCACCGTGCGCGCTCAGCGCTCAGCGTGTGGCCGCCCGAACAGGCCCCGCAACGCCTGTGCCCGCCTGTGGAAAACGCGAGGGGCCGCGCCCCGTCGTACGGGGTGCGGCCCCTCGTCCGTGCGCGCCGGGCGACGGCTCAGCGGACCTCGGTGATCTCCGGGCCCCGCTGCAGCTGGCCCATGCCGCCGGAGAAACGTGACGTCTCCTGGTCTTCCTGCTGCACGCCCTCGGGCACCATCTGCGCGTCGTTCGGCAGCTTCAGAACGATCGGGTCGCGCGGCGCCATCGGCCCCTCGCCCCGGACCACGACGGTGTCCCGGAAGATCTGCTCCAGCAGCCCCGCGGCCTCCGGCTGCACCGCGCCCTGCCCGGAGATGACACCGCGCAGGAACCAGCGGGGGCCGTCGACGCCGACGAAGCGCACCAGCTGTACGCCGCCGGTGCCGTCCGGCAGCTTGACGGGGACCTGGGCGCGCAGCTCCCAGCCGAGCGGGCCCTCGACCTCGTCGATGACGCCGCCCTGCTGCGTGATCCCGGAGGCGATCTCCTCGCGGACCTCGCCCCAGATGCCCTCCTTCTTGGGCGCGGCGAACGCCTGCAGCTGGACGGCGCTGTCGCGCAGCACCACCGTCGCCGCGACGATCGCGTCGCCCGCGACCTCCACCCGCAGCTCCATGCCCTCGACCCCGGGCACGAACATGCCGCCCAGGTCCACCCGGCCCTCCTCGGGCCTGGAGACCTCGGAGACGTCCCACGGACCGTCGGGCCGGGGTGCCGGCGGAAGGTTCACCCGGCGCGGCTCGCCGTCCGCGTCATCAGTGTCGACCTCGTCGACGACCTGCTCGGCCTCGCCCGCTGCCTCGACAGCGGCACCGCTCTTCTTGCGACGTCCGAACACGTCACTGTCCTTCCCGGTCGGATACGACCGAAGCGTATCGATTCCCACCCGTCCAGCCCTCCGTGGCGGCATGACCGCCGGTGGACCCGAAGCCCCCCTCGGCCCGCGCCGAGCCGGGAAGCTCCGCCACTTCGTGGAAACGGACCTTCTCGACTTGCTGAACGACCAGTTGGGCGATCCGGTCGAACCGTTCGAACCGCACGCTCTCGCGCGGGTCCAGGTTGACCACGATCACCTTGATCTCTCCACGGTACCCGGCATCCACCGTCCCTGGGGCATTCACGAGGGCCACTCCGCAACGAGCTGCGAGACCCGAACGCGGGTGCACGAACGCCGCGTACCCGTCGGGCAGCGCGATGGACACCCCCGTGGGCAGGACCGCGCGCTCTCCGGGGGCCAGCTCGGCGGCCTCGGTGGTGACGAGATCGGCGCCCGCGTCGCCCGGGTGCCCGTACGACGGGACGGGCACCTCCGGGTCCACGCGGCGGATCAGGACGTCGACAGGGTTACGCATCAGGGGTTCACCTCGAAGGCGCGGGCGCGCCGGACCTGGTCGGGGTCGGCCATCGCCGCCTGGATCTCCTCCGGGCGGCCGTTGTCGATGAAGTGATCGACCTTGACCTCGATGAAGAGGGCGTCGGCGCGGACCGCGACGGGCCCCTCGGGGCCACCGATCCTGCCCGTCGCCGTGGAGTAGATCTTCCGGCCGTGTACGGCGGTGATCTCGGCCTCCAGGTGCAGCACCGTGCCGACGGGCACCGGGCGCACGAAGTCGGTCTCCAGCCGGCCCGTCACGGCGATGACCCGCAGCAGCCAGTTCAGCGAGCCGAGCGTCTCGTCCAGCGCGGTGGCGAGGATGCCGCCATGCGCCAGGCCCGGGGCGCCCTGGTGGTCGCCCGTGACCGTGAACTCGGCCGTGACCGTCACGCCCTCACCGGCCCGGGCCGCCAGGTGCAGCCCGTGGGGCTGTCCCCCGCCACAGCCGAAGCAGTGCTCGTAGTGGGCGCCCAGGAGCTCGCCGGGGGCGGGCGCGTCGGGGTGCCGTACCGGCGGTATGGCGTCGGCCGGGGGCGTCAGTGCAGTGCTCACAGCGGGAGACCTTACCCGCGCGGCGGACCACCGGTCGCGCCGTGCCAAGCTTGGGTGTATGCAGCCTTCCGCAGCGGCTTCCGTCCCGGCCTCCGACCCGCAGTACGACGAGCGTCTCACCGCTCCCCCCGCCTGGTGGGTGCTGGCCGCCCTGGCCGGTGTCGCGGGCGGGCTGATCATGCTGCCGCTGGGCACGCTGCCCATGCTGGGCGGTGTGATCCTGGCCGGCGCGCTGGCGTGCATGGCGGTCAGTTCGTACGGCTCCGCGCGTGTCAGGGTCGTGGCCGGTTCGCTGGTCGCCGGGGACGCCCGGATCCCGGTGTCGGCGCTGGGCGAGCCGGAGGTGCTGGACGCCGAGGAGGCGCGCGCCTGGCGGACGTACCGGGCGGACACGCGCGCGTTCATGCTGCTGCGCGGATACATCCCGGGCGCGGTACGCGTCGTGGTCACGGACCCGGCCGATCCGACGCCGTACGTGTACCTGTCGAGCCGCGACCCGAAGGCCCTGGCGGCCGCGCTGACCGACGTACGGGCGCAGGCGCGGAAGTAGACCCCGGGCGTCCCCGGCCGCGCGGCGCGTGCTCGCGGACGGCGCCCGGGAGGGGCGTGAAAGCGGAGAGCCGTCCCGGGGGCGCTAGAAGCCGATCCCCTTGGGGGGCCGCGGCTGTTCCAGCGGGGGCAGCGGGGGAAGCGCGTCCCAGGGCACCTGGCGGCTGCGGAGGTCCTTGCGGATGCGTTCGGCGAGCTTCTTGGTGTCGCGCCGGTTCATGACGGCGCCGACGGCCGCTCCGACCATGAACGGCATCAGGTTGGGCAGGTTGCGCACCATGCGCTTCATGATCTGCTGGCGCAGTTCGCGCTTCATACGACCGCCGAGGGCGGCGTTGACGGTGGTGGGCTTGGTGACGTCGATCCCGCGCTCCTCCGTCCAGGAGGTCAGGTACGCCGCCGCACGCTCCTTGAGGTTGCCCGGAGGCCGCTGGCCGTAGACCTCGTGGAGTTCGGCGATGAGCTTCAGCTCGATCGCCGCGACGCCCGTGATCTCGGCGGCCAGTTCGGCCGGCATGGCCGGCGGTACGGGCAGCATGGCGGCCGCGCCGATACCGGCACCCACGCTGGAGGTGCCGTTGGCCGCGCCCGCGATCAGCTTGTCCGCGAGTTGCTCGGGCGTCAGGCCCGGGAACTGTGCGCGCAGGGTCGCCAGGTCCCGGACGGGAACCCGGGGGGCGTTCTCGATGAGCCGGTCGGCGAGGTGGGCGAGGCCCGCCCTGGCGCCCTCACGGCTCCTGTGGACGCCGCGCATGACGGCGCCGAGGCGTCGGTCCCGGACGGGCGTCCCGGCCGGTGTACCGGCCGTTCCGTCCTGCCGGGTCGGCGCCCCTGCCCTTCCGGCTGCCTCGAGCGAGGCCGAGGGGCCTCGCTCGTCGTCACGCGCGCCGGGAGGGGGCAGGAGGGCGGGGTGCTCGGCGGGCGCGTCGTGGGCGCCTGGTGCCGGGCGTGTGCCGCCCTGGTACGCCTCCGGCTTCTTACGGAGCCGGAAGCGTCGCTTCCGAAAAGGGGTGTCGCCTGCCACGGCCGACGGACCTCAGTCGCAGTCGCGGCAGATCGGCTGACCGTTCTTCTCGCGGGCCAGCTGACTGCGGTGGTGGACCAGGAAGCAGCTCATGCAGGTGAACTCGTCCGCCTGCTTGGGCAGAACCCGGACGGCCAGTTCCTCGTTCGAGAGGTCCGCCCCGGGCAGTTCCAGACCCTCGGCCGCCTCGAACTCGTCGACGTCGACGGTCGACGTCGACTTGTCGTTGCGCCGGGCCTTCAGCTCTTCAAGACTGTCCGAGTCGACGTCGTCGTCGGTCTTGCGTGGGGTGTCGTAATCCGTTGCCATGTCGCTCTCCCCCTCTGGGTGGTTGCGGTGTCTCCAGCGCACGTAACGCGTGAGAGGCCGGACTTGTGCCCGACCTGAGGCGGAGATTTTGCCTCACATCAAGGTCTGTTACTCAATCGACACCCAACCGGACCCCTTGAGAGCGATCGGGTTTGGATGGCGAACGGGACCGTACACGGTCCGGAGGCCGCGCCGGATGGGCGCCACCCCGTTTACTTCCCGTGATCCCACCCCCTGGAAACCCGGACTTTTCCTGGTTTTCCGGGGAATTGTTGATCACGGAGAGTAGGTGTCCGGAAACGGTTCCCTGTGATCGATCACACACGGAAGCCTCGTGAGCGGGTCACGAGAATTCCGCGTAAAGCGAACACCAGGGACGGTCACCCGGCGTGTCACACCGGCAGCGTGACGCGCATGACGAGACCGCCGCCCTCGCGAGGCTCCGCGATGATACGGCCCCCGTGGGCCCGCGCCACCGACCGGGCGATCGAAAGACCGAGTCCGACGCCCTTGTCGCTGCCGGTTCGCTCCTGCCGGAGCCGCCGGAAGGGCTCGAAGAGGTTGTCGATCTCGTACGCCGGGACCACCGGCCCCGTGTTCGACACCACCAACAGCGCCTGCCCTGGCTGCGCCTGGGTGGTGACCTCCACCCAGCCCCCGTCCACGTTGTAGCGGACGGCGTTCTGCACCAGGTTCAGGGCGATGCGCTCCAGCAGGACGCCATTGCCCTGTACGGCGGCGGGGGCGCGCTCACCGCGGATCTCCACGCCCTTGGCCTCGGCCTCCGTCCGGGTCTGGTCGATGGCGCGCGAGGCGACCTCCGCCAGGTCCACCGGCTTGCGCTCCACGATCTCGTTGTCGCTCCGGGCGAGCAGCAGCAGGCCCTCCACGAGCTGCTCACTGCGCTCGTTGGTGGCGAGCAGCGTCTTGCCCAGCTGGTGGAGCTCCGCTGGGGCCCCGGGGTCGGACAGATGCACCTCCAGCAGGGTGCGGTTGATCGCCAGCGGCGTACGCAGCTCGTGCGAGGCGTTGGCGACGAACCGCTGCTGTGCGGTGAACGCCCGGTCCAGGCGGTCCAGCATGTCGTCGAAGGTGTCGGCCAGCTCCTTGAGCTCGTCGTCCGGGCCGTCCAGCTCGATCCGGCGGGACAGGTCGGTGCCCGCCACGTTGCGGGCGGTACGGGTGATCCGGCCCAGGGGGGACAGCACACGGCCCGCCATGGCGTAACCGAAGGCGAAGGCGATGACGCTGAGGCCCAGGAGGGCGAAGAGCGAGCGGCGGAGCAGGTCGTCCAGGGCATGCTGGCGCTGCTGGTTGACGCAGGCGTTCATCGCCCGGTTGAACTCGTCGGGGCCGGCCTCGACCGGGAAGTTGCAGACGGTGCTCGTCACCTGGCCGTTGACGATCTTGAAGGGGAGTTCGCTGCCGATGTGGAGCGCCTGGGCGGCGAGCAGGTAGATGATCGACAGCAGCAGGATGCCGGCGATCAGGAACATCCCGCCGTACAGCAGGGTGAGCCGTATGCGGATCGTCGGACGCAGCCAGGGGCGGACGGGGTCCCTGGGGTCCCAGGTCGGCTTCGGGGGCGCCTGTGGTGGCACGGGAGCGGGCGTCGTGGCCACGGGATCAGATCCGGTACCCGGAACCGGGCACGGTGACGATCACGGGCGGTTCGCCGAGCTTGCGGCGGAGGGTCATCACGGTGACGCGTACGACGTTGGTGAAGGGGTCGGTGTTCTCGTCCCAGGCCTTCTCCAGCAGCTGCTCGGCGGAGACGACCGCGCCTTCACTGCGCATGAGGACCTCCAGGACGGCGAACTCCTTCGGCGCCAGCTGGATCTCCTTGCCGTCCCGGAACACCTCGCGCCGGTTCGGGTCCAGCTTGATCCCGGCCCGCTCCAGCACGGGCGGCAGCGGTACCGTCGTACGCCGCCCGAGCGCCCGCACACGGGCCGTGAGCTCACTGAAGGCGAACGGCTTGGGGAGGTAGTCGTCGGCTCCGATCTCCAGGCCCTCCACCCGGTCGCTGACGTCACCGGAGGCGGTCAGCATCAGGACGCGGGTGGGCATGCCGAGGTCGACGACCTTGCGGCAGACGTCGTCACCGTGGACGAGCGGCAGGTCACGGTCGAGCACCACCACGTCGTAATCGTTGACCCCGATGCGCTCCAGGGCGGCCGCCCCGTCGTACACGACGTCGACGGCCATGGCCTCCCGGCGCAGACCGGTGGCCACCGCATCGGCGAGCAGCTGCTCGTCCTCGACGACGAGTACGCGCACGGCGTGGTTCCTTCCTCCGAGCCCGGTTCCGGGCAGGTCGTTCGCACTGACTGTGCGTGTCCATCCTGCCCCGAACGCGCGTAAACCGGCTGTAAGGCGGCCTGGGACGGGAGGCTACCGCTGGGCGGCGGTAGGGGAATGAACGGAATTCACGGACCAGTTGAGGTTTCCGTGAGGAAGCCGCTGGGGAGGACGACTGCACACCCGAGATCACGCCCCGTATGTGGCGCGCCACAAACCGCTCTGTCCCCCAGAGGTGCAGTGCGTGATCGATCGACAACCCTCGGCACACCCCCGTGCCACCGACCCATGACGAGGGGGCGCACGATGGACGCTTTCACCGCAGGACTGCTGCAGCGCATAAGGGCCACGGAGACCGACCTCACTCGGGCTCGCGAGACGGGAGACGACTTCCTGGCCGATGTCGAGCAGGCTGAGCTCGACGACCTGCACCGCCTCGCGGCGGAACACGGCGTGGAGGTCACCACCGCGATGGCCTGACCCGGGGCAGGGCAGCGCCAAGGCCCCGGTGTGCCGCGGATCCCCCGCGGCACACCGGGGCCTTTCACTTGCCTGCCTCCTGCCTCCTGCCGCCCGTCTCTCGCGCCGGGGCGCGGTTCCGGCCGGCCGGGCGCCGGGGCACGGTGCGGCAGCGCCCGGCTCCTGCGGGGCCTGTGGGAGGCGGGAGCCGGGCCGGAGGGCCTCGCTAGTCGTGCCAGGCGCCGAAGTCCTCCAAGAGCGCCTGGAGCGGTTCGAAGACCCCCGGAGGCGCCGCCACAGTCAGCTCGCCGGTCGGCGGCGTACCCGGCCGGCCACCGGTCAGGGCGCCGGCCTCGCGGGCGATCAGGGACCCGGCCGCCAGGTCCCAGGGGCTGAGCCCCCGCTCGTAGTACCCGTCCAGGCGGCCGGCGGCGACGTCGCACAGGTCGATCGCGGCGGAGCCGCCGCGCCGGATGTCGCGGAGCCTGGGGATCAGGCGCTGCGCCACGTCGGCCTGGTGGGCGCGGACCCGGGCCACGTAGTTGAACCCCGTCGAGACCAGGGCCTGGTCCAGCGGCGGGGCGGGGCGGCAGCGGACGGGCCGGTCGTTGAGGAACGCGCCGCCGCCGAGGACCGCGCGGAACGTCTCACCCCGCATGGGGGCCACGACGACCCCGACGACGGCCTCGCCGTTCCGCTCGGCGGCGATCGACACGGCCCAGGTCGGCAGGCCGTAGAGGTAGTTGACCGTGCCGTCGAGCGGGTCGACGACCCAGCGGACGCCGCTCACGCCCTCCTTGGCGGCTCCTTCCTCGCCGAGGAGCCCGTCGTCGGGGCGGTGCTCGGCGAGGAAGCCGGTGATCAGCTTCTCGGCGGCGATGTCCATCTCGGTGACGACGTCGATGGGGCTCGACTTGGTCGCCGCGACACCGAGGTCGTCCGGGCGGCCGTCGCGCAGCAGGGCGCCCGCCCGGCGCCCGGCCTCCAGGGCCACGTCGAGGAGCTCCATCAGGAGCGGGTCACGCTGGTCGGTCACGGCCCCTCCTCAGGCGTACGGGCTGTCGGCACCGGCAGCCGCGGGGCGCGCGGCGCGGGCGGGGCAGCAGCCCACGGGGCACAGGTCGTGCGACGCGCCGAGGGCGCCCAGCGCACAACGCTCCACCGCCCTCCCGCGCTCGGCCGCCGCGCGTTCGAGGAGCAGGTCGCGGACGGCGGCCGCGAAGCGCGGGTCGTCGCCCACAGTCGCGGACCTGCGCACCGGCAGGCCCAGCTCGGCGGCCTTGGCGATGGCCTCGGTGTCCAGGTCGTACAGGACCTCCATGTGGTCCGAGACGAACCCGATCGGGACCATGACGACGGCCGGCGCCCCGGCGCCGTGCAGGGCCTCCAGGTGGTCGCAGATGTCGGGCTCCAGCCAGGGGATGTGCGGGGCGCCGCTGCGGGACTGGTAGACGAGCTGCCAGGGGTGCTCCACGCCCGTCTCGTCCCGTACGGCGTCGGCGACGAGCCGGGCGACGTCCAGGTGCTGCCTCACGTACGCGCCGCCCTCCCCGTGCTCCTCCACCGGGCCGGAGGTGTCGGCCGCGGCGGTCGGGATGGAGTGGGTGGTGAAGGCGAGGTGGGCGCCGGCGCGGACGGACTCGTCGAGCTGGGCCAGCGACGTGAGGACGCCCTCGACCATGGGCCGGACGAAGCCGGGGTGGTTGAAGTAGTGCCGCAGCTTGTCGACCCGCGGCAGCGGCAGCCCCTCCGCCTCCAGAGTGGCGAGGGCGTCCGCCAGGTTCTCCCGGTACTGGCGACAGCCGGAGTACGAGGCGTAGGCGCTCGTGGCGAGGACGGCGATACGGCGGTGGCCGTCGTTGACCATCGCGCGCAGGGTGTCGGTGAGGTACGGCGCCCAGTTCCGGTTTCCCCAATGGATGGGCAGGTCGAGACCGGCGTCCGCGAAATCCTTGCGCAGCGCGGCGAGCAGCGCGCGGTTCTGGTCGTTGATCGGGCTGACGCCGCCGAAGAGGAAGTAGTGCTGCCCCACCTCTTCGAGGCGTTCCTTGGGGATGCCCCTCCCCCGGGTCACGTTCTCCAGGAACGGGACCACGTCGTCGGGGCCCTCGGGTCCGCCGAAGGAGAGCAGCAGCAGGGCGTCGTACGGGGCTGGATCGCGCTGATCGGACACGGGATCGGCCATGGCATCGGACATGGGATCGATCCTGCCACCCGGGTCGGACAGCCGGGAAACCGCCGTGCGCGGTCACCCGTTCGGACGTAACCTGTGAAGGCTGCCCATACGCCTTACGCCACGCGCCCTACGCCTTCCCGGCCGGAGTACCCCCTTGCCCAGTCCCTACCGCGCGATCTTCTCCGCCCCCGGCACCGTGGGGTTCTCCACCGCCGGTTTCCTCGGCCGCATGCCGCTGGCCATGATGGGCATCGGCATCGTCACGATGATCTCCCAGCTCACCGGCCGCTACGGCCTGGCCGGTGCGCTCTCCGCGACGCTCGCCGTCTCAGCCGCCGTGCTCGGCCCCCAGGTCTCCCGGCTGGTCGACCGGTACGGCCAGCGGCGGGTGCTGCGCCCGGCCACCCTGATCACGGTCACGGCCGTGACGGGGCTGCTGGTCTGCGCGCAGCAGGGGCTGCCGGAGTGGACGCTGTTCGTCTTCTCCGCGGCCGCCGGCTCCGTGCCGAGCATCGGTGCCATGACCCGGGCCCGGTGGGCGACGATCTACCAGGGCTCGCCGCGCGAGCTGCACACCGCGTACTCCTTCGAGTCGATCATCGACGAGGTGTGCTTCATCTTCGGCCCGATCATCTCCATCGGGCTCTCGACCGTGTGGTTCCCGGAGGCCGGCCCGCTGCTGGCGGCGATCTTCCTGGCGATCGGCGTGTGGTGGCTCACCGCTCAGCGCGGCACCGAGCCGAAGCCCCATCCGATCGAGCAGCACACCGGCGGCTCGGCGCTGCGCTCCCCCGGCCTCCAGGTCCTGGTGGCCGCGTTCGTCGCCACCGGCACCATCTTCGGCGCGGTGGACGTGGTGACCGTGGCGTTCGCCGAGGAGGCGGGCCACAAGGCCGCGGCCAGCCTGGTGCTGGCGGTGTACGCGCTGGGCTCGTGCCTGGCGGGTGCCGTCTTCGGGCTGCTGCACCTCAAGGGCGAGCCGTCGCGCAGATGGGTCGTGGGCGTCTGTGCGATGGCCGTGAGTATGATCCCCCTCCAACTGGCCGGGAACCTGCCGTTGCTGGCCGTGGCGCTCTTTGTCGCGGGCCTCGCCATCGCGCCGACGATGGTGACGACCATGGCCCTCGTCGAGGCCCACGTACCGCGCACCAAACTGACCGAGGGCATGTCCTGGACGGGTACCGGGCTCGCGGTCGGCGTGGCGCTCGGCTCCTCGGCCGCCGGCTGGGTGGTCGACGCGCACGGGGCGGCCGCGGGGTACGCGGTGCCCGGTGTGGCGGGAGTGCTCGCGGCCGTGGTGGCGTTCCTGGGGTACCGCCGGCTGCGCAGGCCGGTGCCGACGCGGGAGGGGCAGCGTGAGCGGGACTCTCAGGGCTCTGGGGAACCGGAGCGAGAAGGACACGTGGCGTAACTGGGCGGGGACCGTGACCGCGAGGCCGGTACGGGAGGCCCGTCCCGCTTCCGTACAGGAGCTGGCGGACACGGTGCGGACCGCCGCCGAGGAGGGCCTGCGGGTCAAGACGGTCGGTACGGGTCATTCGTTCACGTCCATAGCCGCCACCGACGGCGTGCTGGTCCGGCCGGATCTGCTGACCGGCATCCGCCGGATCGACCGCCGCCGGATGACCGTGACGGTGGAGTCGGGCACCCCGCTGAAGCGGCTGAACACGGCCCTGGCACGGGAAGGCCTGTCGCTCACGAACATGGGCGACATCATGGAGCAGACGGTGGCGGGCGCCACCAGCACCGGGACGCACGGCACGGGCCGGGACTCGGCTTCGATCGCCGCGCAGATCAGGGAGGTCGAGCTGGTCACCGCGGACGGCAGGGTGCTGACCTGCTCCGAGAAGGAGAACCCGGAGATCTTCGCGGCCGCCCGGATCGGGCTGGGCGCGCTGGGGATCGTCTCGGCCATCACCTTCGCCGTGGAGCCGGTCTTCCTGCTCACCGCGCGGGAGGAACCCATGACCTTCGACCGGGTCACCTCGGAGTTCGACGCGCTGCACGCGGAGAACGAACACTTCGAGTTCTACTGGTTCCCCCACACGGGCAACTGCAACACCAAGCGCAACAACCGCAGCGCGGGGCCACCGGCGCCGCCCGGGCGGGTCAGCGGCTGGATCGACGACGAGCTCCTCTCCAACGGCCTCTTCCAGGTGGTGAACTCGCTCGGCCGGGCGGTACCCGCGACCGTCCCCGCCATCGCCAGGGTCGCCAGCCGGGCCCTGTCCGCCCGTACGTACACGGACATTCCCTACAAGGTCTTCACGAGCCCCCGCCGGGTGCGGTTCGTCGAGATGGAGTACGCGCTGCCGAGGGAGGCGGCGGTCGAGGCGCTGCGCGAGCTGAAGGCGATGGTCGACCGGTCGCCGTTGCGCGTCAGCTTCCCGGTGGAGGTCCGGACGGCACCCGCCGACGACATCACGCTCTCGACGGCGTCGGGCCGGGACAGCGCGTACATCGCGGTGCACATGTACAAGGGCACGCCGTACCGGTCGTACTTCACGGCGGCGGAGCGGATCCTGACGGCCCACGGCGGACGCCCGCACTGGGGCAAGCTGCACACGCGTGACGCGGCGTACCTCGCGGAGGTCTATCCGCGGTTCGGGGAGTTCACCGCGTTGCGTGACCGCCTGGACCCGGAGCGCATGTTCGGCAACGACTATCTGCGGCGGGTCCTGGGAGCCTGACCCCGGGAGCCGGTCCTGAGAGCCTGACCGCGTTCACCCGGCCGGTCCGGCAGCGGACGGCGTCGGGGCGGGGGGCGGTGTGGGGGTGGGCGTGGGAGTCGGGGCAGGGGTCGGGGTCGGCGAGGGGGTCGGGTCCGGCGTGGGGGCCGTGGGGGCTGTGGGGTCGGCCGGGGCAGGGGTCGGGGTGCCGGCGCCGTCGTCCCGTCCGGTGTCCTGGTCGCCGGGTTCCGGCGTCCGCTCCGGCCCGGGCCGCTCGTCCGGGTGCTGTTCGGGGTGGGTGGCCGGCGGAGTGGTGTCCGGCCGGCGCCCGGAGTCACCGCCGCGTACGACTCGGCTGATGGTGGTCCCCTTGCCGCCGCTGAAGTCCTGACCGGACATCAGCTCGTACGCGGTGATGCCCGCCATGGCGACGCCGAAGACCAGCGCCGCCGCGACCGCCGAACGTTTCCAGCCACGGACTCGGGTGCCGTACGTGGTGGCACCGCCGAACTCCCCGTGGGCCTCCGGTCGCCCTTCGGCCCATCGCCCCGGCCGCCCCCGGCCCGCTGCTCCGGCCCGACGGGTGGCCGGACCGGGCCGGCGGGCCTTCGGGCGGACCGCTTGGACCGTGGCCCCGCGTACCCGCTGCCCCGTGCTCTTGAACACGTGCTGGAAGACCGAGCCCCCGCACGTGGCGATGACGCTGATGACGCCCGCGCCCAGGACCGTGCCGTAGACGCCCATATTGGAGGCGAGTTTCGCCGCCACGACGGCCGCCACGGCGCTGCCCGCGACCTGGGCCGCGTTCAGGTCGGGCCGCTTCCTGCCGCTCCGCATCCCTTCTGCTCCTGTACTCCGCGTGGTTACCTTCTCGTCCATCTCTGTCCTTGTTTCACCCATCTGCACCAACATGCAGAGAGAAGGACCCTTTGGGCGAACTGGATGGTTCCATTTCTGCGGATTCTGTGAAGGACCGCACGTATGAGGACCGGTCAGGGCATCCAACTGCCGTACCCGGGGAGAACTTCGGCGGCGCGCCGGTCCACCCAGGTGGCCCGAATGGAGTACTGTGGCGAGCCCTGGGCCCCGATCCCTTTCGGGTGTCCGGGACCAACGGGAGGGGGCCGAAAGCGGCACTCGTTCCGGCGGCGCCGCAGCACCGCACGGCCGCCTGCCGCACAGAGCGACCAAGCTGGTCACTCTGAGTGGCGAACAGGTAACCGTGCCATAACGGCGTTCCAGGGCCCACGCCCGACACGCCGGGCAACTCGGCAAGGTTGTGGCAGGCTGCACCCGGGCAGGCCACACTCGACTAGCGGAAGCAGCGACGCAGGTGACGTCGGCAGGCACCACCCGGGAGGTCCCCATGCCCGAACTGCGTGTCGTGGCCGTCTCCAACGACGGCACACGACTGGTGCTGAAGGCTGCTGACAGCACGGAGTACACGCTTCCGATCGACGAACGGCTGCGCGCCGCCGTCCGTAACGACCGCGCCCGCCTCGGCCAGATCGAGATCGAGGTGGAGAGCCACCTCCGCCCCCGCGACATCCAGGCACGTATACGCGCAGGCGCCTCCGCCGAAGAGGTCGCGCAGCTCGCAGGCATCCCCGTCGAGCGGGTACGCCGCTTCGAGGGCCCGGTCCTCGCGGAACGCGCCTTCATGGCAGAGCGAGCCCGCAAGACCCCCGTGCGACGGCCCGGCGAGAACACCGGTCCGCAGCTGGGCGAGGCGGTCCAGGAGCGGCTGCTGCTGCGCGGCGCCGACAAGGACACCGTGGCCTGGGACTCCTGGCGACGCGACGACGGAACGTGGGAAGTGCTGCTCGTCTACCGCGTCGCCGGCGAGGTGCACTCGGCGAGCTGGACCTACGACCCGCCCCGTCGGCTGGTCCAGGCCGTGGACGACGAGGCGCGCGCGCTGATCGGCGAGACCGACGACGCGGTGGCCGTGCAGGAGCCGAGCTTCCCGTTCGTCCCGCGCATCGCGCGCCTCCCGCGCGACCGGCCGCTGGACCGCGCCCTCGACCGGCAGATCGAGCGCCCCGCGCCCGTTCCGGCACCCGAGCCGGAGGAGGAAAGCGAGCGCGACTCGCTGACCAGCCTGCTGGAGGCGGTTCCGAGCTTCCGGGGCGACATGGTCGTCCCCGAACGCCCGGTGGTCGAACCCTCGACGACCGAACCGGTCGAGGAACCCGACGCGGAGGAGCCCCCCGCTCCCGCCGCCTCGGCGGGCGCCGGTTCGGCGTACGCGGACGTCCTGATGCCCCGCGCGGTGAGCGGTCACCGCGACCGTCTGACGGGCACGACCGACCGCCAGGCCGAGGCGGACGGCGTCCGCCCCGGGCGGCGCGCCGCGGTCCCGAGCTGGGACGAGATCGTCTTCGGCACACGCCGCAAGAAGCAGGAGTAGCCGGGGCGAGCAGCAGCGACCGCGGGCGGCGGCGGCACGGCCGGCAACGGGTCCGCCCGGCAGGACGGGTGGCCGAGCGAGCGGCCTTGGGCCCGGCCCCGCGGGGCCGGGCCCAAGGCCGCTGGGCACGGGGCCGCCGGAGTCAGCCGCGGGCGGAGCCCTTGGCGACCGGGCGGGCGGGGTCGGACGACCACTCGGACCAGGACCCCGCGTACAGGGCCGCCCGAACACCCGCGATCTCCAGGGCCAGGACCTCGTGGGCGCCCGAGACGCCCGAGCCGCAGTACACGCCGACCTCCGGGGCGTCGCCCGCGCCCAGGGCCTTGAAGCGGCTCGCCAGGGCCTCGGCCGACAGGAACCGGCCGTTCTCGTCGACGTTCTCCGTCGTCGGCGCCGAGGCCGCGCCCGGGATGTGCCCGCCCACGGGATCGATCGGCTCCACCTCGCCCCGGTACCGCTCCCCCGCCCGCGCGTCCAGCAGCAGCCCCGTGCGGGCCAGCGCAGCCGCCCCGTCGGCGTCCAGCAGCGGCAGGGCGCCGGGCTCGGGCGCGAAGTCACCGGGTGCGGGAGTGGGTGTGTCCGTCGACAGCTCGCCCCGCCAGGCGGCCAAGCCGCCGTCCAGTACCCGTACGTCCGTGTGACCCGCCCAGCGCAGCAGCCACCACGCGCGGGCGGCCGCCCACCCCTGGCCGCCGTCGTAGACCACGACCGGCCAGTCGGCGCGTACGCCCGCGCGGCGCATCACCGTGCCGAACTCCGCCACGTCCGGCAGCGGGTGGCGGCCTCCCGTGCCGGGCGGGCCGGCCAGCTCGGTGTCCAGGTCGACGTACACGGCGCCCGGGATGTGTCCCGCTTCGTAGGCCGGCCTGCCGGGCGGGCCACCGAGCTGCCAACGGACGTCCAGGAGGACCGGAGGGCGCGCGCCGGTCAGCTCGTCGACGAGTTCTGCTGCCGAGATGATGGGGTTCATGACGTCATCCTCGCGCAGAAGCACCGGGTGACGGGCATATGCACGGGTACTGAGAGCCCCCGTGGGGATGGGCAACGGTTTTTCGGGCATTCTCCTGCGGAATCGCGCCAATCCACGGCGCGGCCGGGACGCACCGAGCGGCCGACGGTGCGAGCATCTGACGGGGCGTACAGCCGGGCTCACAGCTGGTGGCGACACCGCGCCGGCGACCCGCACCGGCACGGCACACGCCCGGTCCCCGTACGGCCACGACGATGGTCCGAGGAGAGAGTGACGATGACCGAGGCGACTCGGCACGAACCCGGTACACCCTGCTGGGTGAGCTTGATGGTGCGTCGCCTTGACGCGACGCAGGAGTTCTACGGGGAGTTGTTCGACTGGCAGTTCGAGCCCGGTCCGCAGCAGCTGGGCCCGTACGTCCGCGGGCTGCTCGACGGCAGGGAGGTGGCGGGCATCGGCCAGCTGCCCGCCGACCGGGACCTGCCGACCGCCTGGACGACGTACCTGGCGACGGACGACGCGGACGAGACCGCCGAGGCGATCCGGTGCAGTGGCGGCACGGTCGCCGTCGGTCCGCTCACCGCCGTCGGCGCGGGGCGGCTGGCCATCTGCTCCGACCCCACAGGGGCGGTCTTCGGGGCCTGGCAGGCCACCGGGCACCCCGGTACCGCCGTCGTGGGCGCCCCCGGCACCCCGGCCTGGAACGAGTTGCTGACCCAGGAGACGGAGTCGGTCAGCAAGTTCTACAAGACGGTGTTCGGGTACGAGCTCGATCCGGTCGTCTCGGCCGATCTCGATCTGGTGATGCTGAAGGTCGGGGAGCGGCCGGTCGCCTCCCTGCACGGCGTCGGCGCCTCCTTGCCGCGCGACCGGGGCGCCCACTGGATGACCTGGTTCGAGGTGGCGGACACCGACGCGTCGGCGCGGCGGGTCACCGAACTGGGTGGTCAGGTGCTGCAGGCGCCTCGCGACGCCCCGGCCGGGCGGCTGGCGACCGTCGCGGACCCGGAGGGCGCGGTCTTCACGATCGTGCGGTCGGCCGGTCGCTGAGCTCTTCGGCCGGGACCGGCAGCACGTCCGGTGAGAGGGCGGCGGCACGGGCGGTGGCGGCCGTCATACGGCGCCGGTGGTGACGGCGGCAGAGCACCTCGTACCCGACCTCGCCGACCTCGTCACCGGCGTTGACGTCGCCCACGACGACCTGGGCGCCCTCGACGACCATCTCGCCGCCGACGGTGCGCGCGTTGTGGGTGGCGCGCGCGCCGCACCAGCACAGGGCCTCGACCTGGAGCACCTCGACACGGTCGGCGAGTTCGACGAGGCGCTGTGAACCGGGGAACAGCTTGGAGCGGAAGTCGGTGGTGATGCCGAAGGCGAAGACGTCCAGTTCGAGGTCGTCGACGACGCGGGCGAGCTGATCGATCTGCTCGGGCGCGAGGAACTGCGCCTCGTCCGCGATCACGTAGTCGCAGCGGCCGCCCTTGGAGAGGTGGCCGACCAGGTAGGAGTAGAAGTCGAACCCCTCGGCGGCCTCCACGGCGTCGGTGACCAGACCGAGCCGCGAGGAGAGCTTGCCCTCGCCGGCCCGGTCGTCACGGGTGAAGATCATGCCCTGGAGACCGCGCGCGGAGCGGTTGTGCTCGATCTGCAGAGCCAGGGTGCTCTTTCCGCAGTCCATGGTTCCGGAGAAGAACACCAACTCGGGCATGGGGAAGTGACGGCCTTTCGGGTCAGGGCGCGGTGGGGAAGGCGGGTCAGGAACGTACTTCGAGGAGCGGGACGAGCTGCTCCACGGGTGTCATCGAGCCGTGCACGCCGACCATCGCCGACTCGTTCGGCTCGTTGACGGACGCTGTGATGATGACATCGTCGTAGGCGGCCGCGATGACGTCGCCGATCCTGCCGTGGACGCGCTCGTCGATCGTCGGGCCGAACCAGCCGGCCTCGATCGCCTCGTCACGGCTCGCCACCCAGAACTGCTCGCCGAGCACCTCGCGCCAGCAGGCCAGTACGTCCGACTCGGCGCCCGGCACCGCGTAGACGTGGCGGGCCCTGCCCTCGCCGCCGAGCAGGGCGGCCCCGGCGCGCAGCTCCCAGTCCTCGTCGAAGTCGATGCGGGACCGCTCGTCGAACGGAATGTCGATCATGCCGTGGTCGGCGGTGACGTAGAGCGCGGTGCGGGGCGGCAACTGCTCGGCGAGGCGCTGGACGAGCCGGTCGACGCACATCAGCTGGCCGCGCCAGGCGTCGGAGTCGACGCCGAAGCGGTGGCCGCTGCCGTCGACCTCGCTGTAGTACGTGTAGACGAGCGAGCGGTCCCCGGCGGCCAGTTGCTCGGCGGCCAGGTCCATCCGCTCCTCACCGGTGAGCCGGCCGTGAAACGTTCCGCCGCTGAGCGCGACCTTGGTCAGGGGCGTGTCCCGGAAGGTCGGCGACGAGACCTGCGCGGTGTGCACCCCGACCGTGTCGGCGAGCTGGAACACGGTCGGGTACGGCTGCCAGACGTGCGGCGGTGTCCATGGTTTCCAGCGCAGCTGGTTCATCAGCTCACCGATCGCGGGGTCGCGCACGGTGTACCCGGGCAGGCCGTGCTCACCGGGCGGGCGGCCCGTGCCGACCGAGGCGAGGGAGGTCGCGGTGGTGGCGGGGAACCCGGCGGTGATGGGCCGCCCCGTGCCGCCACGGGAGCTGCCGAGGAGGGACGCCAGAAAGGGGGCCTCGTCGGGGTGGGCCTTGATCTGCTCCCAGCCGAGGCCGTCGATCAGGAACACGCAGTTGCGGTCGGCGGGCGTCAGCTCGGCGATGCGGTGCTCGAAGCCGGGCACGCCCAGGCCGGCGGCGATGGTCGGCAGCAGGTCGGCGAGGGAACCGGAGCCGTACTCGGGCACCGGTGCGGTGTCGAGGCAGAGCGGCACCGGTTCGTCGGGCCAGGCGGACGCCATGTGTGCGGGCTGAGCCATCAGCGGGTGGCCGCGGTGGCTTCGGAGAGCGCCTGGGCGAAGGCGAGGGCCTGGCGGACCGTCTCGGGACCGTCACCGGCCTCGCTGACACGGAGACTCAGGTCGTCGGCCGTCGAGTTGCCGGTGTAGCCGTGGTCGGCGTCGCAGTTCGGGTCGCCGCACGCTGCGGGCTCCAGGTCGATCCGGGAGACGGCGCCCCAGCCGATCGTGAGGACGACCTCACGCGGCAGGGTTCCCGGCGTGTACGACTCGGGGTTGGCCACGACGCGGCTGAGCACGACGGACGAGATCCGGCCGAGCTTGACCGACTCCGTGGACGTGGTGGCGTACGGCGTCGGGGAACTGGTGTCGGCGTTCTGCTCGTCGGTGTGGCTGACGATGAAACGGGTGCTCGTCAGGACGAGGACCGTGACGTGCCGGCGCACCTCGTTGGCGTCGAAGGTGGTCTCCTGGTGGACCAGGTACGACGCGATCGGCTCCCCGCCGACGGCGGCCTCCACCGCCTCGGCCACAAGGGCCGGGTAGTAGCCGCTGCGCTCGATCGCCGCGCGCAGCCCCTGGGTGGTCGTACCGGTCTTCGCCATGGACTCCATCCTACGGGGGTGTGGTGACTGCGCGGCACGCTCGGCAGCCGGGTCGGTACCGGGCCTCGGTGGGGTGGGGCGGGTGGGTGACGGACTCCCGGGGCGGTGGGCGGTCGCCGGGGGGCGGGGGCGTGCGGGTAGGTGGGTGGTCTCCGGGGAGGCGGGGATGGTCATCGGAGGCGGGGGGCGG
>NZ_BAAASR010000014.1:0-30792 GCF_039532985.1 Streptomyces gobitricini
CCCCGCCCGGCGCGTCCAGCACCGGCGAGGCGTGGCCGCTCCCGGCGAAGCGGGCCGAGCGGACGTCACCGGAGGCGGGCTTGCGGAACCACAGCCGCACCCCGTCGGCACCGTCCGGCGCGGCGCTCAGCGCCACCGTGGTCGCCGGCAGGCCCGTCGCCGTCGGCCCGGTCACCGGCCCGCCCCGAGCGGCCCGCGTCCACGCCAGCACCGTCTTGGGCGTGCCCGCGAACACGTACCCGCGGCCCGCCGCGTCCGTCGCCGCCACCGGGTCGCCCCGCAGGTCCCGCCCGCCGGCCGGCCGCCACGGCCCCCAGCCGCCGTCCGCCCGCTGCGCGCTCACGCTCAGGGAGTGGCGGCCGTCGCGGACGTACACCGTCATCAGTCCCGCCCGGTCCACCAGCACCGCCGGCAGGCTGATGTCGGAGGTCGCCGCCTCGTCGTCCCGCTCCGGCGTCCCCAGCGAGCGCCACGCGCCGAACTCCCCGCCCGGCACCGACTGCACGGTCGTCACGACCTCGCGGCGGTACTCCCCGTCCAGTTCGGTCCGCGTGCCGAACACCGCGATCCGGCCGTCCGGCAGCCGCACCGACGTCACCCCGGCGTCCAGACCGGCACCCGGCCGCAGGACCGGCCCCGTCCACGGCGCGGCGCCGTCCTTGTGCCACACCGCCAGGCGGCCGTCGAGCACGGAGAACGCGTACAGCTCGCCCTTCCCCGGGCCCTGCCGCACCCAGGAGGCCGAGCCGCCCCGGGCGTAGCGGATCGACTGCGCCCAGCCGTGCCCGGCGGGACGGGCCGCCACCTTGCGGTCGCCGCAGCCCGCCGGGTCCTCGCAGTAGTCGGTGTGGTCCCACCACGCGTACGTCTTCAGCGTCCGCAGCTTCGCCCCCGTGGCGCGCGCGTCCAGCACGTGCGGCATGCCGCCGGTCGAGTAACCGAGGTAGTTCTGTACGGCGAAGGGGGGCCGGTCCGGCTTCTCCGCGTACCGGGCGAGCGCGGCCTGTGCGAACCGGGCGCCGTACATGTGGTCCTGGTGGTCGGAGAGCTTGCCGGCCCGGTCGTTCATGCCCGGCGTCGGGTCCATCATCCGTACGAAGGTGGGCTTGAAGCGGTCCAGGACACCGGTGAGCGTCTCGACGGTCTCGTCCCTGGTGTACGCGAAGCCGTCGCGGACCGGCGAACCGGCGGCGAGCTGCGACTCCAGGCGCTTCACCCGGCCGTCCCACAGGCCGTGCAGGCTGTGCGGCCGGTCGCCGGAGATGCTGCCCGCCTCGCGCAACTGGAGCCAGACCAGGCTGATCCGCGGCTTGGCGCGCAGCGTGTCCAGCTCGGCCCGGCCGCCGCCGGCGGTGGCGATGGAGGTGCGGTCCCAGGGGCTGGTGCGGTTGCCGGTGGCCATCTCGGCGTAAGCGGCGCGTATGCCGTTCTGCCGGGCCTCCGCGTACGCCGCCTTGTCGGCGCGCGGCGCGGGGTCCTGGCGGCGGGCGTTGCGGCCGTCGGACTCGCCGGCGGTGAGGTAGACGGAGGTGAGGCTGTGGCCGGAGGCTATGGACTGGCCGGTGTCCGGGTTCATGAAGAACAGGTCGTCGTCCGGGTGGGCCATGATCTGCACGACCGCCTCCCCGCTCGTCCGGACCGGCTTCACCGCCGCCGCCTCGGGCACACCCCGGCTCGGCACGTCGGACGCGTCCGACGACCCGGCGGTGACCGCCAGCGTCCCGCCCGTGATGCCGACCAGCACGGCGATCGGCGCGGCCAGGAACAGGCCGCGGCGGAAGGAGGGCAGGGCGGGGCGGGGCATGGGCGGCGGCTTCCGTGAGCGGGTGGAGTGGTGTCGGACCGGCAGGGAAGAGGGGCCGTGCCGCCGTCCGGTTGACCCGCTTGCGTGTGGGGTGCCTCACGCCCGTGGGGCCCGCGCGGGACGGACCGCCCGGCGGGGGCGGTGCGGGGTGGAGGCGGGTGCGGGTGGTGCGGGCGGTGCGGGGGCCTGGTGCCCTCCCGGCGCCTGGCCGGGGCCTGACGGGCGGTGCCGGGGGCCGATAGGCTCGGAGGCACGCGAAGGCGAGTGAGCCGGGCGGGAGCACGAGCCCCGTCGGCGGACGCGAAGGGCGCCCCGGAGGTGAACCGGGCCACAAGGAGTGGGGAGACCGCGGATGACCGGGCCGGGGCGCAGGAGCAGTACCTTCACCCGACTGCTGCGGTACGGCTTCACCGACCCCTCCGCCGCCGAGCGGCTCCTCGGGCTCCCCGCGCTGTCCACCGTGCGCGGCGACCCGGTCCTCCTCGACGCGCTCGGCGCCACCGCCGACCCCGACCTCGCGCTGCGCGGGCTCGTCCGGCTGACCGAGGCCCAGGGCGACGACGGCCGGCAGCTGCTCGGCACCGTCCTGAGCGCCAAACCGCTGCGCGACCGGCTGCTCGGCGTGCTCGGCGCCTCCGAGGCGCTCGCCGACCACCTGGCCCGGCACCCGCGCGACTGGGAGGCGCTCGTCACGTACGAGTCGACCGACCTGCACCCCGGCGTCGCGGACTTCGAGCGGGGGCTGGCCGGGGCGACCGATCCCGTGTCGCTGCGCGTGGCCTACCGCCGCTGCCTGCTGGCCATAGCCGCCCGAGACGTGTGCGGCACCACCGATGTCTCCCAGACCGCCGCCGAGCTGGCCGACCTCGCCACGGCCACCCTGCGCAAGGCCCTCGCCCTGGCGAGCGCGGCCGCCCCGGAGGACGCGGCGCTCTGCCGCCTCGCGGTGATCGCGATGGGCAAGTGCGGCGGCAACGAGCTGAACTACGTGTCCGACGTGGACGTCATCTTCGTCGGCGAGCCCGTCGACGGCGCCGACGAGGGCAAGGCGCTGCAGGCCGCGACCCGGCTGGCCTCCCACCTGATGCGCATCTGCTCCGAGCCGACGGTGGAGGGCACCATCTGGCCGGTCGACGCCAATCTGCGGCCCGAGGGCAGGAACGGCCCCCTCGTGCGCACCCTGTCGAGCCACCTCGCCTACTACCAGCGCTGGGCCAAGACGTGGGAGTTCCAGGCCCTGCTCAAGGCCCGCCCGGTGGCCGGGGACGCGCGGCTGGGCGCCGCGTACGTCGAGGCCGTCTCACCCCTGGTGTGGCAGGCCGCCGAGCGGGAGAACTTCGTCGCCGACGTACAGAAGATGCGCCGGCGCGTGGTGGACAACATCCCCGTCGCCCATGTCGACCGGGAGCTGAAGCTCGGGCCCGGCGGGCTCAGGGACGTCGAGTTCGCGGTGCAGCTGTTGCAGCTGGTGCACGGGCGCAGCGACGCCACCCTGCACAGCGGCACCACCCTGGAGGCGCTCAAGGCGCTGGCGGCGGGCGGCTACGTGGGGCGCGCCGACGCCGCCCAGCTCGACGAGGCGTACCGCTTCCTGCGGGCGATGGAGCACCGCATCCAGCTGTTCCGGCTGCGGCGCACCCACCTCGTCCCGGAGGGCGAGGAGGACCTGCGGCGGCTGGGCCGGTCCATGGGCCTGCGCACCGATCCGGTCGCCGCCCTGAACCGGGAGTGGCGGCGGCACGCGGCGGTGGTGCGGCGGCTGCACGAGAAGCTGTTCTACCGGCCGCTGCTGGACGCCGCGGCCCAGCTCACGCCGGGCGAGACGCGGCTGAGCGCCAAGGCCGCCGGGCAGCGGCTGGAGGCGCTGGGGTACGCCGACCCCGCCGCCGCCCTGCGGCACCTGGAGGCCCTGTCGTCGGGGGTCACCAGGAAGGCGGCGATCCAGCGGACGCTGCTGCCGGTGCTGCTCGGCTGGTTCGCCGACTCGGCGGACCCGGACGCCGGGCTGCTGGGGTTCCGCAAGGTGTCGGACGCGCTGGGGAAGACCCCCTGGTACCTGCGGCTGCTGCGGGACGAGGGCGCGGCGGCGGAGAACCTCGCGCGGGTGCTGTCCGCCGGGCGCCTCGCCCCTGACCTGCTGCTGCGCGCTCCGGAGGCGGTGGCGATCCTCGGCGCGCCCGAGGGCCTGCGGCCGCGCGGCCGCGAGCACCTGGAGCCGGAGATCCTCGCGGCGGTCGGCCGCGCGCAGGACGCCGAACTGGCGGTCGCCGTGGCCCGTGGCGTACGGCGCCGGGAGCTGTTCCGTACGGCCGCCTCCGACATCATCGGCTCGTACGGCACCGAGGAGAGCCCCGCCGAGGCCGACCCCGGCGCCCTCGTGGACCGGGTGGGCCAGGCCGTCACCGACCTGAACGCGGCGACCATCGCGGGCGCCCTGCGCGCGGCCGTGCGCGAGCAGTGGGGCGACACTCTGCCCACCCGCTTCGCCGTGATCGGTATGGGCCGCTTCGGCGGCCACGAGCTGGGCTACGGCTCCGACGCCGACGTGCTGTTCGTCCACGAGCCGCGCGACGGCGTCGACGAGCAGGAGGCCGCGCGGGCCGCCAACGCGGTGGTCACCGAGATGCGCCGGCTGCTCCAGCTCCCCACCGCCGATCCGCCGCTGCTCATCGACGCCGACCTGCGTCCCGAGGGCAAGAGCGGGCCCCTGACGCGTACCCTCAAGTCGTACGAGGCCTACTACCGCCGCTGGTCGCTGGGCTGGGAGAGCCAGGCGCTGCTGCGCGCCGAGCCGATGGCCGGCGACCCGGACCTCGGACGCCGGTTCATCGAACTGGCCGATCCGCTGCGCTACCCCGCGCGTGGCCTGGACGACGCCGCCGTGCGCGAGATCCGGCGCCTGAAGGCCCGGATGGAGACCGAACGCCTCCCGCGCGGCGCCGACCCCGCCCTCCACACCAAGCTGGGACGGGGCGGGCTGTCGGACGTCGAGTGGACCGTGCAGCTCCTCCAGATGCGTCACGGCCACGAGGTGCCGGGCCTGCGCACCACCCGCACCCGCCGTGCCCTGGCCGCCGCCCGGGACGCGGGTCTGATCGGCGAGCAGGACGCCCGGACGCTGGACGAGGCCTGGGTGCTGGCGACCCGGGTCCGCAACGGCGTGATGCTGGTACGAGGCCGGGCCGGCGACACCTTCCCGTCGGAGACCCGCGAGCTGGCGGCCGTCGGACGGTACCTCGGCTACGGCCCCGGGCACGCCGGCGAGATGGTCGAGGACTACCGGCGTACGACGCGGCGGGCGCGGGCGGTGGTGGAGGAGCTGTTCTACGGCACGTAGCGACGGGCCCGGAGGCGGACGTCCACCGCCGCGCGCCGACCCGTGCCCGCGTGCCGACCCGCCGCGCGCCGGCTCTCCGCGCCGATGCCGGACGATCCGTCCGGATGGCTGCCCCGGGCCACGGCCGCCACCAGCGCGGTGCCGTCAGCGCTGTACTTCAGCGGGGTGCCGTCAGCGACAGCGGCGGGTCCGCCCGCCGCACCACGTGGCGCGCCAGCCGGTGCGGCATGCTGCCGTACCAGGCGTACGCCAGCGCGTAGCCGAACGCCAGGCAGATCATGCCGCCCACCGCGTCCAGCCAGAAGTGGTTGGCGGTGGCGACGATGACCACGAGGGTGAGGGTGGGGTAGAGCAGGCCCAGGATCTTGCCCCAGGGCGCCTGGGCCAGGGCGAAGATGGTCAGGCCGCACCAGAGCGACCACCCGATGTGCATGGACGGCATGGCGGCGTACTGGTTGGACATGTTCTTCAGGTCGCCCGACGCCATGGACCCCCAGGTGTGGTGCACCAGCACGGTGTCGATGAACTTCTCGGAGGTCATCAGGCGCGGCGGGGCCAGCGGATACAGGTAGTAGCCGAGCAGGGCGACGCCGGTGGTGGAGAAGAGCACCAGGCGGGTGGCGGCGTACCGGCCCGGATGCCACCGGTACAGCCACACCAGGACACCGATGGTGACGATGAAGTGCAGCGTGGCGTAGTAGTAGTTCATCCCCACGATCAGCCACGTCACCGAGTCGACGGCGTGGTTCACGGTCTTCTCGACGGCGATGCCGAGGGACTGCTCCGCCCGCCAGATCCAGTCGGCGTTGCGCAGCGCCTCGGCCTTCTGCTCCGGCACGGCGTTGCGGATCAGCGAGTACGTCCAGTAGCTCACCGCGATCAGCAGGATCTCGAACCAGATGCGGGGGTGGCGCGGGGCGCGCACCCGCTGCCACAGGGTCCGGTCGTCCGCCACGCGGGCCGGGACCCGAGCGATGGGTGAATCCACCGGTGGTGCCGGGGCCTCACGGCCTTCCAGTGTCCTCACAGTCGTGTCACCCATGGGCCAAGAGTCTGCCAGAAAGGTCTACTCGGTCGATCATCCGTCAGTCGGGTCCTCATCGCCAGCGCTACGCCTTTCGGAGGATGGCCTTTCGGCGGACCGCTGGCCCTGTGGGCCGGAGGCGGTGGAACCGCGGACGACCAGTTCGGGCATGAAGACGAACTCGCTGTGGGGGGCGGGGGTGCCGCCGATCTCCTCCAGCAGGGCCCTCACCGCTGCCTGGCCCATCGCCTGGACCGGCTGGCGGATGGTGGTCAGCGGCGGGTCGGTGAAGGCTATGAGGGGGGAGTCGTCGAAACCGACCACGGAGACATCACGGGGGACGTGCAGGCCCTTCTGCCGGGCGGCGCGTATGGCACCCAGTGCCATCATGTCGCTGGCGCAGACGACGGCGGTGCAGCCCCGGTCGATCAGCGCCGTCGCGGCGGCCTGCCCGCCCTCAAGGGTGTAGAGCGAGTGCTGGACGAGTTCCTCGCACTGGTCCGGCGCCAGTCCCAGCCGGGCCTGCATACCGAGCCGGAAGCCCTCGATCTTGCGGAGGACGGGCACGAACCGCTTCGGGCCGACCGCGAGGCCGATCCGGGCGTGCCCGAGGGCGGCGAGGTGGGTGACGGCGAGCTGCATCGCCGCCCGGTCGTCGGGGGAGACGAACGGCGCCTGCACCTTGGGGGAGAAGCCGTTGATGAGCACGTACGGGACACCCTGGCCGCGCAGCTGGTCGTAGCGCGTCATGTCGGCGGTGGTGTCGGCGTGCAGTCCGGAGACGAAGATGATGCCGGAGACGCCGCGCTCGACGAGCATCTCGGTGAGTTCGTCCTCGGTGGAGCCGCCGGGGGTCTGGGTGGCGAGGACGGGGGTGTAGCCCTGGCGGGTCAGGGCCTGGCCGATGACCTGGGCCAGGGCCGGGAAGATGGGGTTGTCCAGCTCGGGGGTTATCAGCCCGACCAGTCCGGCGCTGCGCTGGCGCAGCCGTACGGGACGTTCGTAGCCGAGCACGTCGAGGGCGGCCAGCACTGACTGACGGGTGGCCGCCGCCACACCGGGCTTGCCGTTGAGCACGCGGCTGACTGTGGCTTCGCTGACCCCCGCCTGGGCTGCGATGTCGGCTAGCCGCGCGGTCATGGGATGCGACTGTACCGGCCGCACGTCAGCTTGCCCACCAGACGCAGGACTCGGCGGCGAGGAGGACGGTCTGTCCGCCGTCGCCGGGGCCCGCTCCGACCGCCGACTCCCGCGCGGGCGGCGGCACTTTGAGCTCCGGGCCGGCGCACCCGCCGGGCTGCCCGGCACCGTCGCGGGCACCGCCCCCGGCGGGTACGGCACCGCCGGTGGCGGCGGCATCCGCGGTGGTGGTCCCGGGGGTGGTGGCGGTCCCGGGGGCGGCGGGCGGTGGGACGGCCACCGTGCCGTCGGCGGGTGACGCGGGTGCCGGCGTACTCGCCAGCAGCACCCGGCTCCCCGGGGCGCGCAGGGCCACCGGGTGGTCGGTGAGGTTGACCGTGCACACCAGGTCGCCCTGCCACGGGCCGGTACCCGTGCCCCGCGCGCGGCGGCGGAAGGCCAGCACCCCGTCGGGCGCGGGCAGCCACTCCACCGCGTCGCCCGCGCCGAGCGCCGGGTGCTCGCGGCGCGTCGCGAGGGCGGCGCGGTACAGCTCCAGCGTCGAGTCCGGGTCGCCGGTCTGGGCCTCGACCGACAACCCGCGCCACGAGGGGGGCTGCGGGAGCCAGCTGCCCCCGGGGCCGAAGCCGTACGAGGGCCCGTCGGCCGTCCACGGGATCGGCACCCGGCACCCGTCGCGCAGCCCGTCCTGGCCCTCGCCCCGGAGGAACGCCGGGTCCTGGCGTACCTCGTCGGGCAGCTCGGTGACCTCGGGCAGCCCCAGCTCCTCGCCCTGGTAGACGTACGCCGAACCGGGCAGCGCCAGCATCAGCAGCGCCGCCGCCCGCGCCCGGCGCAGCCCGGTGGCGCCCTCGCCGTACCGGGTGGTGTGGCGGACCACGTCGTGGTTGGACAGCACCCACGTGGTCGGCGCGCCCACGGACGTGGTGGCCCGCAGCGAGTCGTCGATGACCCGCCGCAGCGCGGCCGCGTCCCAGGGGCAGTTCAGGAACTGGAAGTTGAACGCCTGGTGCAGCTCGTCGGGGCGTACGTACAGCGCCAGCCGCTCCGCCGACGGCGCCCACGCCTCGGCGACGGCGATGCGCTCGCCCTCGTACGTGTCGAGGAGCCGCCGCCAGGCGCGGTGGATCTCGTGCACGCCGTCCTGGTCGAAGAAGGGCAGCTGCTGGGCGCCGATCAGCCGCGCCTGCTCCCCGTGCCCGATATCGGGCATCCCGGGCGCCTTGACCATGCCGTGCGCGACGTCGACACGGAACCCGTCGACCCCGAGATCCAGCCAGAACCGGAGCACGGAGTCGAACTCGGCCCTGACCTCCTCGTTGTCCCAGTTCAGGTCCGGCTGCTCGGGCGCGAACAGGTGCAGGTACCAGTCACCGTCGGGCGCGCGCGTCCAGGCGGGGCCGCCGAAGACGGACTCCCAGTCGTTGGGCGGCAGCGCGCCGTCCGGCCCCTTGCCGGGGCGGAAGTGGTAGCGCTCGCGGCCAGCGCCGGCGAGCGCCTCGCGGAACCACGGGTGCCGGTCGGACGTGTGGTTCGGCACGATGTCGACGATCACCCGCAGTCCCAGGTCGTGGGCCGTGCGCACCAGGTCGTCCGCGTCCGCGAGGTCCCCGAAGACGGGGTCGACGGCGCGGTAGTCGGCCACGTCGTAGCCGCCGTCGGCCTGGGGCGAGGCGTAGAAGGGGGTGAGCCACACCGCGTCCGCGCCCAGGCGGGCCAGGTGCGGGAGCCGCTCGCGGGCCCCGCGCAGGTCGCCGATGCCGTCGCCGTCGCTGTCGGCGAAGGACCTGACGTACACCTGGTAGATGACGGCGTCGCGCCACCATCCCGGGCGCTCGCTGGAAGAGCTTGCACGGCAGCTTGCACGGCGCGGGTCCTCCGGCGCCTGGACGGACGAGGTCAGCTCGTGGGCCATGTGCGGTGTCCCTCTCGGTGGGCCGGGATGGGGGCTACGTACATCTAACGAGGTGGGGGCGGTAATGAAACGGTCCTGCAAGTCTTTACGAAAAGGCTTGCAGAGGCCTGCGGAGCCGCGCAAGCCCGCCGCACCGCCCCTGTCAAGCGATGCGTCGGCAACCGTAGGGACACGTGGATGTAACGATCAGCCCGCCTTGCAGAAATTTCCCGCAAGGTCTTTCGGCGCGTTTTCATCCCTGTTACGTTCCTGGCAACCCGGCGCGCCGCGAGGGAGCGGTCTGCAGGAGGCACGAGATCCGGACATGTGATCCGCCTTCGTCTTCCCGGGATCAGTTGAAGGAGTTCACATGCGGCGTGGCATAGCGGCCACCGCGCTGGTCGCGGCCCTCGGTCTGACGACGGCGGCGTGCGGAGGCGACGGCGACAAGCAGGGCGGGACCAACAGCTCCGGCGAGCTGACCGGCACCGTCACCTTCTGGGACACCTCGAACGAGGCCGAGAAGGCGACGTACCAGTCCCTGGCCGAGGGCTTCACCAAGCTGCACCCCAAGGTCAAGGTCAAGTACGTCAGCGTGCCCTTCGGCGAGGCCAACGCCAAGTTCAAGAACGCGGCCGGCGGCAACTCGGGCGCCCCCGACGTGATGCGCACCGAGGTCGCCTGGGTCGCCGACTTCGCCAGCCTCGGCTACCTCGCCCCGCTCGACGGCACCCGCGCCATCGAGAACCAGGGCGACTGGCTGCCGCAGGCCGCCGCGAGCACCAAGTTCGACAACAAGACCTACGCGGTCCCGCAGGTCATCGACACCATGGCGCTCTTCTACAACAAGCGGATGCTCAAGGAGGCCGGCGCCGAGGTCCCCACCACCCTGGAGGCGCTGAAGGACGCGTCGGCCAAGATCAGCAAGAAGTGGCCCGGCAAGACCGGCCTCTACCTGCGCGGTGACGACCCGTACTGGTTCCTGCCCTTCCTGTACGGCGAGGGCGGCGACATGGTCGACGCCAAGAGCAAGAAGATCACCATCGACGACCCGTCGGGCGTCAAGGCGTACAAGACCATCAAGGACCTGGTCGACTCGAAGGCGGCGATCACCGACGCCTCCGACGGCTGGAACAACATGCAGAACGCGTTCAAGTCCGGCAAGGTCGCCATGATGCTCAACGGCCCGTGGGCCATCGCCGACTCGCGCGCCGGTGCCGAGTTCAAGGACCCGAAGAACCTGGGCATCGCGCCCGTCCCGGCCGGCAGCGCCGGACAGGGCTCCCCGCAGGGCGGCTGGAACCTGTCGGTCTACGCCGGGTCCAAGAACCTCGACGCCTCCTACGAGTTCGCCAAGTACATGAGCTCGGCCCAGGTGCAGCAGCAGACCACCGAGAAGCTCAGCCTGCTGCCCACCCGCCTCTCCGTGTACACGAAGCCGAGCGTCTCGGGCAACGAGATGGTCCAGTTCTTCAAGCCCGCCGTCGACAGGGCAGTCGAGCGTCCGTGGATCCCGCAGGGCAACGCCCTCTTCGAGCCGATCCGCCTCCAGATGGCCAACGTCCTGGGCGGCAAGACCAGCCCGGAGAAGGCCGCCCAGGAGACGGGCGACGCCTACCGCAAGATGCTCAAGGACTACAAGTAAGCAGTGGGAAGGGCTGACCGACCAATGGCTGTCGAGACCAGCCAGTCGGTGGCGAAGGCCGCGGGCGCCAGGAGCGCCCGCGGCCGCGGCCACCGCACTGACAACACCCCTCGGTCCCCGGGGCCGGGCCGCCTGCGCAGAGCGCTGAGCACCCACTGGTACGCCTGGAGCATGATCGCTCCGGTGGTGGCCGTGATCGGCGTGATCATCGGTTACCCGCTGGTGCGCGGCATCTACCTGTCGCTGACGGACGCCAACGAGGCCAACGTCGAGCGCACGATCGGCGTCAACCACATCCCGGCGACGTACGAGTTCGTCGGCCTCGAGAACTACAAGGCCGTCCTCACCGACGACGTGTTCTGGGACCGGCTCGGCTGGACCGTGGTGTGGACCGTCAGCTGTGTCGCCCTGTCCTTCACCCTCGGCCTCGCCCTGGCCAACATGCTCAACCGCAAGCTCAGGGGCCGCACGTTCTACCGCATGGCCCTCATCCTGCCGTGGGCCGTCCCCGCCTTCGTCTCCGTCTTCACCTGGCGGTTGCTGTTCAACGAGCGCAGCGGCCTGTTCAACCAGCTCCTCACCGGCGGCGGCATCGACGCGATCTCCTGGCTGAACGACCCCACCTGGGCGAAGGTCTCCGTCATCGCCGTCAACGTCTGGCTGGGCGTGCCGTTCATGCTCGTCGCCATGCTGGGCGGCCTCCAGTCCATCCCCGGCGAGCTGTACGAGGCCGCCGAGATGGACGGTGCGACCGCCTGGCAGCGGTTCCGCCACATCACGCTGCCGGGTCTGCGGCCGGTCTCCGGCACGGTGATCCTGCTCAGCTCCATCTGGACCTTCAACATGTTCCCGGTGATCTTCCTGCTCACCCGGGGCGGGCCGGGCGACGCCACCGAGATCCTGGTGACGTACGCCTACCGGCTCTCGTTCGTCGTCAGCCCGCGCGACTTCGCGGGATCGGCGGCCTGGGGCGTGCTGATCCTGGCGCTCCTGTCGCTGTTCGCGGTGGTCTACCGCCGCGCGCTCCGCAAGCAGGGAGACATGTGGTGAGCACCGACACGCAGACCGCTCCGACGCGCAAGGTACGGCCCCGTGGCGAGCGTTCCCCGCTCGCCTCCGCGGCGCTCCACCTGACGCTGCTCGTCGCCACCCTCGCCGCGGTCTTCCCGCCGCTGTGGCTGGTGGTCACGTCGTTCAAGCCGAAGACCGACGCCTTCGACACCTCGTTGGTCAAGAACTTCACCCTGGGCAACTACGGCCACGTCATCTCCGACACCCAGTTCCTGGCCTGGTTCGGCAACTCGCTGGTGGTCGTGGGCGTCACCACCGTCATCGGCGTCTTCATCTCCGCCACCACCGGCTACGCCGTCAGCCGCTTCCGCTTCCCGGGCCTGCGGCCCCTGATGTGGTTGCTGCTGATCACCCAGATGTTCCCGGTCGCGGTCCTGATCGTGCCGCTGTACAACCTGCTGGCCTCGCTGGGCATGCTGAACCAGCCGGTCGGCCTGATCATCACGTACCTCACCGTCGCCGTGCCGTTCTGCGCCTGGATGATGAAGGGGTACTTCGACGGGATCCCCGCCGAGATCGACGAGGCGGGCCGGGTCGACGGCCTCAGCCCGTTCGGGACCTTCTGGCGGCTGATCATGCCGCTCGCCAAGCCCGGCCTGGCCGTCACCGCGTTCTACACGTTCATCACCGGCTGGGGCGAGGTCGCCTACGCGTCCGCGTTCATGACGGGTGAGGAGAACCTCACCCTCGCCGGCGGTCTGCAGACCTTCGTGAACCAGTACACGGCCGACTGGGGTTCGCTGACCGCCGCGGCCGTACTGATCGCCGCGCCCGCCGCGGTCGTCTTCGGCCTCGTCCAGCGCCACCTGGTCTCCGGCCTGACGGCCGGCGCCACCAAGTCGTAGGGGCGACGGCGGACCGCGCGTCACGCCCTCCCCGCGCGCCGGCCACGGCCCGCGCGGGGGGCGGGCCGCGCGTCGTCCGACGCCCTCCGTATCCCGGTCCGCGGCGCCGGCCCGGCCTTTTCCCGGGCCGGCGGCCGCTCCACTCCTCCACTCCAGGGAAGACATGACCCAGCATCTCGCTGCCCCCGCCGCCCCCGCCACCGGCACGCACACGGGCTGGTGGAGAGACGCGGTGATCTACCAGGTCTATCCGCGCAGCTTCGCCGACGGCAACGGCGACGGCATGGGCGACCTGGAAGGCATCCGCAGCCGGCTGCCGTACCTGAAGGACCTCGGCGTCGACGCCGTCTGGCTCAGCCCCTTCTACGCCTCGCCGCAGGCCGACGCCGGGTACGACGTCGCCGACTACCGCGCCATCGACCCCATGTTCGGCAACCTCCTCGACGCCGACGCGCTGATCCGCGAGGCCCACGGGCTGGGACTGCGCGTCATCGTCGACCTGGTGCCCAACCACTCGTCCGACCAGCACGAGTGGTTCCAGCGCGCGCTGCGCGAGGGCCCCGGGTCGCCGCTGCGCGACCGCTACCACTTCCGCGCGGGCAAGGGCGCCGACGGCTCCCAGCCGCCGAACGACTGGGAGTCCATCTTCGGCGGCCCGGCGTGGACGCGCGTCGAGGACGGCGAGTGGTACCTGCACCTCTTCGCGCCCGAGCAGCCCGACTTCAACTGGGAACACCCCGCCGTACGCGACGAGTTCCGCTCCATCCTCCGCTTCTGGCTCGACATGGGCGTCGACGGCTTCCGCGTCGACGTCGCCCACGGCCTGGTCAAGGCGGCCGGCCTGCCCGACATCGGCGCCCACGACCAGCTCAAGCTGCTCGGCAACGACGTCATGCCGTTCTTCGACCAGGACGGCGTCCACGAGATCTACCGCAGCTGGCGAGAGGTCCTGGAGGAGTACGACGGGGAGCGCGTCCTCGTCGCCGAGGCCTGGACCCCGACCGTCGAGCGCACCGCCAACTACGTACGCCCCGACGAGATGCACCAGGCGTTCAACTTCCAGTACCTGGGCACCTACTGGGACGCCGCCGAGCTGCGCCGGGTCATCGACGCCTCGCTCGCCGCGATGCGGCCCGTGGGCGCCCCCACCACCTGGGTGCTGTCCAACCACGACGTGACCCGGCACGCCACCCGGTTCGCCAACCCGCCCGGCCTCGGCACCCAGCTGCGCACGCCCGGCGACCGCGAACTCGGGCTGCGCCGGGCGCGGGCGGCCACGCTGCTGATGCTGGCGCTGCCCGGCTCCGCGTACGTCTACCAGGGCGAGGAGCTCGGCCTGCCGGACGTCACGGAGCTGCCCGACGAGGTGCGCCAGGACCCGTCGTTCTTCCGGGCCACCGGCCAGGACGGCTTCCGCGACGGCTGCCGGGTGCCGATCCCGTGGACGGTCGAGGGATCCTCGTACGGCTTCGGCAGCGGCGGCAGCTGGCTGCCCCAGCCGGCCGCCTGGGGGGCGCTGAGCGTCGAGGCCCAGACCGGGGACCCCGGTTCCACCCTGGAGCTGTACCGCAGCGCGCTGGCCGTGCGCCGCGAGCAGCCCGGGCTGGGCGCGGGCGACGGCGTGGAGTGGCTGGACGCGCCCGAGGGCGTGCTGGCCTTCCGGCGCGGCGGCTTCGTGTGCCACGCCAACACCACGGGGCGCGCCGTGCGGATAGCGGTGCCCGGCCGGATGCTGCTCGCCAGCGAGCAGGTGCGCACCAGCGTGGACGGCACCGCGGAGCTGCCCGCCGACACCACCGTCTGGTGGGCGGTGTGACGATCCTGTCGCCTCGCGGCGACGCACGGACCGAGTCGCGGGGCGACGGAGGAGGGGGCGCCCCGCGGCTCGCGGACATCGCCGCGCAGGCCGGCGTCAGCGAGGCCACGGTCAGCCGGGTCCTGAACGGCAAGGCGGGCGTCGCCGGGCCGACCAGGACCCGTGTGCTGGCCGCCCTCGACGTGCTCGGCTACGAGCGGCCGGTGCGGCTCAAGCGGCGCAGCGCCGGCCTGGTGGGCCTGGTCATCCCGGAGTTGACCAACCCGATCTTCCCCGCGTTCGCCCAGGTCATCGAGCAGGTGCTGGCCGGGCACGGCTACACGCCCGTGCTGTGCACCCAGATGCCGGGCGGCGCCACCGAGGACGAGCTGGTCGAGCAGCTGGAGGAGCGCGGCGTCACCGGCATCGTGTTCCTCTCCGGGCTGCACGCCGACACGAGCGCCGACCCGTCCCGGTACCTCAAGCTGGCGGCCCGGGGCGTGCCGTTCGTGCTCATCAACGGCTTCAACGAGCACATCGACGCCCATTTCGTCTCGCCCGACGACCGCTCGGCCGCCCGCATGGCGGTGCGGCACCTCGTCGAGCTGGGGCACGAGCGGATCGGGCTGGCCATCGGGCCGACCCGGTACGTCCCCTCGCGGCGCAAGGCGGAGGGGTTCACGGAGGCGTTGCGCGCCCTGCTCGGGGCCGGTGTCGAGGAGGCGGAACAGCGAGTCCAGCAGACCCTGTTCGGGGTCGAGGGCGGCCACGCGGCGGCCGGGACGCTGCTGGACCAGGGCTGTACGGGGATCGTGTGCGCCAGCGACCTGATGGCGCTCGGCGCCGTACGGGCGGTGCGCGCGCGAGGGCTCGACGTGCCCCGGGACGTGTCGGTGGTCGGCTTCGACGACTCGCCGCTGATCGCGTTCACGGACCCGCCGCTGACGACGGTGCGCCAGCCGGTGCAGGCGATGGCGACGGCGGCGGTGGACGCGCTGCTGGAGGAGATCGACGGCAATCCGGTGCTGGGGGCGCCTCCCAGCGGCAGCTGGGGGAGGACGGAGTTCGTCTTTCAGCCGGAGCTGGTGGTACGGGGGTCCACCGCCCAGCGCAGGTGAGTCAGTGAGAGGGCCCGGGGCCTGCCCGTGATCGGGCGTGGCGGGGTCTTCATCGGCCCCGGGCCTCCCGGCTCGTGACGCCGTCCGGTCCCCGGTCGGGGTCCGGTCCGGCGTGCCCGGCCCGGCCGGCCGGGCGCGTGGGGCCCCGGGGTACGGGGACCCCCGGCCGACCGGACCGGAGTCGTGATTGAACGTAACACCACTGCAAGTGCTTGCGAAAGGTCTTGCAGGGATGGACCGGGCGGATTTCCCTCACGTGAACCACGTGTGTCGAAAGGGTTGACCGCGTCGCGGGGGGCTCGTACGGTCACGACCGAAAAGTATTGCTGCTTTCTTGCAGCAAGAAGATTCACAGGGCCTTGCGGGCATGGCGCGTTGCCGTACGAGGCTGCATCGTCGCAACCGCACCTCCCATTCCCCAGGAGGAAACATGGCCAGAAAGACCGTGGCCGCCGCGCTCGCCCTCGTGGCGGGAGCCGCTGTGGCCGTCACGGCGCCCCCCACACCCGCCGAGGCCGCCCCGCCCGGCGACAAGGACGTCACCGCCGTGATGTTCGAGTGGAACTTCGCCTCGGTGGCCAAGGCGTGCACCGACACGCTCGGCCCGGCCGGGTACGGGTACGTCCAGGTCTCCCCGCCGCAGGAGCACATCCGGGGCGCCCAGTGGTGGACCTCGTACCAGCCCGTCAGCTACCGGATCGCCGGCCGTCTGGGCGACCGGGCGGCCTTCCAGTCCATGGTGAACACCTGCCACGGCGCGGGCGTCAAGGTCGTCGTCGACACCGTCATCAACCACATGGCGGCGGGCGACGGCACCGGCACCGGCGGCTCGTCGTACACCAAGTACGGCTACCCGGGCCTGTACTCCTCGCCCGACATGAACGACTGCACCGCGCAGGTCACCAACTACCAGGACCGCGCCAACGTCCAGAACTGCGAACTCGTCGGCCTCGCCGACCTGGACACCGGTGAGGAGTACGTCCGCACCAAGATCGCCGGCTATATGAACGACCTGCTGTCGCTCGGAGTCGACGGCTTCCGCATCGACGCCGCCAAGCACATGCCGGCGAACGACCTCGCCGCCATCAAGGCCAAGCTCACCAACCCGGGCGCGTACTGGAAGCAGGAAGCGATACACGGAGCCGGCGAGGCGGTCTCGCCCGGCGAGTACCTCGGCACCGGCGACGTCCAGGAGTTCCGCTACGCCCGCGACCTCAAGCGCGTGTTCCAGAGCGAGAACCTCGCCGCCCTCAAGAACTTCGGCGAGGGCTGGGGCTACATGGAGTCCGGCAAGTCCGCCGTCTTCGTCGACAACCACGACACCGAGCGCGTCGGCGACACCCTGAACTACAAGAACGGCTCCGCCTACACGCTCGCCGGCGTCTTCATGCTGGCCTGGCCGTACGGCTCCCCGGACGTCCACTCCGGCTACGAGTGGACCGACAAGGACGCCGGTCCGCCCAGCGGCGGGAACGTGAGCGCCTGCTACAGCGACGGCTGGAAGTGCCAGCACGCCTGGCGCGAGATCGCCTCCATGGTCGCCTTCCGGAACGTGGCCCGCGGTCAGGGCGTCACGAACTGGTGGGACAACGGCGGCGACCGGATCGCCTTCGGGCGCGGCACGAAGGCGTACGTCGCCATCAACCACGAGACGTCCTCCCTCACCCGTACGTTCCAGACGTCGCTGCCCGCCGGCGACTACTGCGACGTGCAGAGCGACCGGCCCGTCACGGTCAACGGATCCGGCCAGTTCACGGCCACCCTCGGCGCGGGCACGGCCGTCGCGCTGCACGCCGGGGCGCGCACGTGCGGGGCCGGCTCCACGACCCCGCCGTCCGCCACCACCGGCGCGTCCTTCTCCGTCAACGCCACCACCGACCCGGGCCAGAACATCTACGTCACCGGGAACCAGTCCGCCCTCGGCAACTGGAACACCGGCAGCGCGCCGAAGCTGGACCCGGCGGCCTACCCGGTCTGGAAGCTCGACGTGGCGCTCCCCGCGGGCACGTCCTTCGAGTACAAGTACATCCGCAAGGACGCCTCGGGGAACGTCACCTGGGAGTCGGGGGCCAACCGCACCGCCACCGTCCCTGCCTCCGGGACGGTCAGCCTGAACGACACGTTCCGCTCCTGACCCCGGGCGCCGCGCCGCCCCCGCGGTCCGCGCCCGCTCCGGCGGTCCGGCGGTCCGCACTCGCCCCGGCGGCCCGGAGCCGCCGCGCCGCCGGAGCACCCGGGCCCCGGAGCCCAGGAGCCCGAAGCCTCGAAGCACCCGGGCCCAGGAGCCCGGAGCCTCGAAGCACCGGAGCCTCGAAGCACCGAAGCACCGAAGCACCGAAGCACCGAAGCACCGAAGCACCGAAGCACCGAAGCACCCGGGCCAACCCCCGGCACGTCCACACCGCCAGCCGCCCCGCGCCCTCCCGGCCCGGGGCGGCACGCACCCCGTCCGCGTAACCCTCTTCGAGGAGATCCGGCCTTGATACGCCCCCGACCCCTGCCGCGCGTCGCGCGCGCCCCGCGCAGAACCGCGGCCGCCCTCGCGGCGGCTACGGTCGCGGCCCTCGTCCCGGCCCTGCCGGCGACCGCCGCGCCCAGACCGCCCGCCCCGCCGTCCGACAGGGCGCTCGCGAGTGAGCCCGCCCGGCACGACCTGACCCGCGAGCAGTTCTACTTCGTCCTGCCCGACCGGTTCGCCAACGGCGACCCGAAGAACGACCGCGGCGGACTGACCGGGACGCGTCTCGCCACTGGCTACGACCCCGCCGACAAGGGCTTCTACCAGGGCGGCGACCTCAAGGGGCTCACCGACAAGCTCGACTACATCAAGGGCCTGGGCACCACGGCCATCTGGATGGCGCCGATCTTCAAGAACCAGCCCGTCCAGGGCGAGGGCAAGGACGCCTCGGCCGGCTACCACGGCTACTGGATCACCGACTTCACCCAGGTCGACCCCCACTTCGGCACCAACGCCGACCTCGAGAAGCTCATCGACAAGGCCCACGCCAAGGGCATGAAGGTCTTCTTCGACGTCATCACCAACCACACCGCCGACGTCGTCGACTACAAGGAGAAGTCCTACAGTTACCTCTCCAAGGGCGCCTTCCCCTACCTCACCAAGGACGGCGTCCCGTTCGACGACGCGGACTACGCCGACGGCACCAAGCCGTTCCCCAGGACGGACCGCGACTCCTTCCCGCGCACCCCGGTCGTCCCCGACGCCAAGAAGAACCTCAAGGTGCCCTCCTGGCTCAACGACCCGGCGATGTACCACAACCGGGGCGACTCGACCTTCGCCGGCGAGTCCTCCACCCAGGGCGACTTCGCCGGCCTGGACGACCTGTGGACCGAGCGCCCCGAGGTCGTCGCGGGCATGGAGAAGATCTACCAGCGCTGGGTGCGCGACTTCGACATCGACGGCTTCCGCATCGACACGGTCAAGCACGTCAACTCGGATTTCTGGCCCCAGTGGGCCACCGCTCTCGACGCGTACGCCGCCAAGCGCGGCCGTGACGACTTCTTCATGTTCGGCGAGGTGTACTCCGCCGACCCGGCCGTCACCGCCCCCTACGTCACCCGGGGCAGGCTCGACGCCACCCTCGACTTCCCCTTCCAGGACGCCGCCCGCCGGTACGCCTCCCAGAGCGGCCCCGCGACCAAGCTCTCCGAACTGTTCGCACAGGACTACCGCTACACCACCGACAAGGCCAACGCCTACGAGTCGGTGTCCTTCCTCGGCAACCACGACATGGGCCGCTTCGGCACCTTCCTGAAGCAGGACAACGCCCAGGCCGACGACGAGGAACTGCTGGACCGCTACCGGCTCGCCAACGAGCTGATGTTCCTCAGCCGCGGCAACCCGGTCGTCTACTACGGCGACGAGCAGGGCTTCACCGGCGCGGGCGGCGACAAGGACGCCCGCCAGACCCTGTTCGCGTCGAAGACCCCCGACTACCTCGACGACGATCAGCTCGGCACCGGCCGCACGCACGCCACCGACGCGTACGACACCGGCCACTCCCTCTACCGCTCCATCGCCGCCCTCTCCCGCCTGACCAAGGCCCACCCGGCCCTGCGCGACGGCATCCAGACCGAGCGGCACGCCGACAACGGCCAGGGCGTGTACGCCTTCTCCCGCACGGACGCCACCAAGCGCACCGAATACGTCGTCGCCGCCAACAACGCCACCTCCCCGAGGACGGTGGAGCTCGCGACCGACTCCCCGGACACGGCCTTCCGGTACCTGTACGGCGGCACGGGCACCGTCACCGGCGGCGACAAGCTGAAGCTGACCGTCCCCGCCCTCTCCACCGTCGTCCTCAAGGCGGGCAAGCCCGTCCCGGCCCCGGCCGCCGCACCCACCATCGACCTCAAGGCCCCGGCCGCCGGAGCCACCGGCACCGTCGAGATCACGGCGGACGTCGACGGCGGCGCACTGAACCGGGTCGTCTTCGCCGCCCAGACCGGCGACGGCGCGTGGCAGACCCTCGGCTCGGCCGACCACGCCCCCTACAAGGTCACCCACACCGTCACGGCCCCCGAGGGAACGGCCCTGCGCTACAAGGCCGTCGTCGTCGACAGCACCGGCCGCACCGCCAGTGCCCTCGCCACCACCACCGCCGGACAGGCGCCGAAGCCCGGCAGGCCCAGCGCCGTCGACCGCGACTACGCCGTCGTCCACTACCAGCGCCCCGGCGGCGACTACGACGGCTGGCAGCTGAAGGCGGGGGCCACCACCGCCGCCTTCACCGGCCGCGACGCGTACGGCGCCTTCGCCTGGGTCAAGGTCGGGGACGGTGCCACGTCCGTCCCGTACACCGTCGAGAAGGACGGCACCACCGACGGCCCGCGGCGCACCCTCGACCTGTCGGCCACCGGCGAGGTCTGGATCAAGCAGGGCGCGGACGGCCAGGCGGACAAGGCCCCCGACGGCGCCTACCCGCCGCAGGACCAGGGCAAGGCCGTCATCCACTACCACCGCCCCGACGGGAACTACGACGGCTGGGGCCTGCACACCTGGACCGGCGCCGCCACCCCCACCGACTGGTCCAAGCCGCTCCAGCCGGTGAGGAAGGACGCCTTCGGCGCCACCTTCGAAGTACCGCTCGCCGAAGGGGCCACGTCCCTCTCCTACATCGTCCACAAGGGCGACGAGAAGGACATCCCCGCCGACCGGTCCCTGGACTTCGGCACCTACGGCAAGGAGGTCTGGCTCCTCACCGGTGACACCGGCTACCTGCTGCCCACCACGGGGGCCGCGCCCGCCCTCGACCTCACCAGGGCCGAGGCCCAGTGGATCGACGCCGACACCGTCGTCTGGAAGGTCAAGGCCACGCCCGGCACCAGCACCCAGCTCGTGTACGACAGGGACGGCTCCATCACCGCACCCGACGGCGCCCTGTCCGACGAGGGCCGCTGGCTGCGGCTGAACCCGGGCACGCTCACCGACGCGCAGCGGGCGAAGTACCCGCACCTGAAGGAGTACCCCGCCTTCACCCTCGACCCGCGCGACCGCGACCGGGTCCGCACCGCCCTGCGGGGCCAGCTGATCGCCACCCACCGCGCCGCCAACGGCGCCCTGCTCGCCGCCACCGGCGTCCAGATCCCGGGCGTCCTGGACGACCTGTACGGCACCAAGGCGCAGGCCAAGGCGCTCGGCCCGGTCTTCCGCAAGGGCACGCCCACCCTGTCCGTCTGGGCGCCCACCGCCCAGAACGTCACCCTCGAACTCGACGGCCGGCGCGTGGCGATGAAGCGCGACGCGGCCACCGGCGTCTGGTCGGCGACCGGCAACAAGAGCTGGCGGAACAAGCCGTACCGGTACGAGGTGAAGGTCTGGGCGCCCACCGTCGGCAAGGTCGTCACCAACAAGGTCACCGACCCCTACTCCACCGCCCTCACCACCGACTCCGCCCGCAGCCTGGTCACCGACCTCACCGACCCGAAGCTCGCCCCCAAGGGCTGGGCCTCCCTGAAGAAGCCCGCCGCCACCCCGCTGCGGGACGCGCAGATCCAGGAACTGCACGTCCGTGACTTCTCCATCGCCGACCGCACCTCCAAGCACCCCGGCGGCTACCTCGCCTTCACCGACACCACGTCGGACGGCATGAAGCACCTGAGGAAGCTGGCCGCGAGCGGCACCTCGTACGTCCACCTGCTGCCCGTCTTCGACATCGGCACCATCCCCGAGAAGAAGTCCGCCCAGGCGACCCCCGACTGCGACCTCAAGGCGTACGCCCCCGACTCCGACGAGCAGCAGGCGTGCGTCGCCGAGGCCGCCGCCAAGGACGCCTTCAACTGGGGCTACGACCCACTGCACTACACCGTCCCCGAGGGCTCCTACGCCTCCGACCCGAACGGCACCCGCCGCACCGTCGAGTTCCGCCGGATGGTGCAGGGCCTGAACGAGGCCGGGCTGCGCACGGTCATGGACGTGGTCTACAACCACACCGTGGCGAGCGGGCAGTCGGACAAGTCCGTCCTCGACAGGATCGTCCCCGGCTACTACCAGCGGCTCCTCGACGACGGCACCGTCGCCACCTCCACCTGCTGCGCCAACACCGCGCCCGAGAACACGATGATGGGCAAGCTCGTCGTCGACTCGGTCGTCACCTGGGCCAAGGAGTACAAGGTCGACGGCTTCCGCTTCGACCTGATGGGCCACCACCCCAAGGCCAACATGCTGGAGGTCCGCAAGGCTCTCGACGGGCTCACCGTCGCCAAGGACGGCGTCGACGGCAAGAAGATCATCCTGTACGGCGAGGGCTGGAACTTCGGGGAGATCGCCGACGACGCCCGTTTCGTCCAGGCCACCCAGAAGAACATGGCCGGCACCGGCATCGCGACCTTCTCCGACCGCGCCCGCGACGCCGTACGCGGCGGCGGCCCCTTCGACGCCGACCCCGGCGTCCAGGGCTTCGCCTCCGGCCTGTTCACCGACCCGAACGCGTCCACGGCGAACGGCACCCCGGCCGAGCAGAAGGCCCGCCTCCTGCACTACCAGGACCTCATCAAGGTCGGCCTCTCCGGCAACCTCGCCTCCTACACCTTCACCGACACCTCGGGCCGGAAGGTCAAGGGCTCCGACGTCGACTACAACGGCGCCCCCGCCGGTTACGCCTCCGCACCCGGTGACGCCCTCGCCTACGCCGACGCCCACGACAACGAGACCCTGTACGACGCGCTCGCCTTCAAGCTCCCGGCGGCCACGTCCCCCGACGACCGGGCCAGGATGCAGGTCCTCGCCATGGCGACCGCCGCGCTCTCCCAGGGCCCGGCGCTCTCCCAGGCCGGCAGCGACCTGCTCCGCTCCAAGTCACTGGACCGCAACTCCTACGACAGCGGCGACTGGTTCAACGTCCTCAACTGGGACTGCCGGGCCGGCAACGGCTTCGGGCGCGGACTGCCGCCGGCGGCCGACAACAAGGACAAGTGGTCCTTCGGAAAGCCGCTCCTGTCGTCCCCGTCCCTGACGGTCGGCTGCCCGCAGATCACCGGCGCGTCCGCCGCCTACCGTGACCTGCTGAAGCTCCGCACCACGGAGAAGGCCTTCAGCCTGTCCACGGCCAATGAGGTCCAGACCGCGCTCTCCTTCCCCCTCTCCGGCAAGGAGGAGACCCCCGGCGTGATCACCATGCGTCTCGGGAAGCTCGTCGTGGTCTTCAACGCCACGCCGAAGGAGCAGGCACAGACCGTCTCCGCCCTGTCCGGCGAGGGCTACGCCCTCCACCCGGTCCAGGCGAACGGCTCCGACGCCACGGTCAAGGCGTCCTCGTACGAGGCGGCCACCGGCACCTTCACCGTCCCGGCCCGCACGGTGGCGGTGTTCGCCCAACGATAGGAACCGGTGCGGGGCGCCACGGTTCGGACACCTGTTCCGAACCGTGGCGCCCCGCTCTATCGTGGCCCCGACACCACGACGACCAGGAGTGAAACCATGCCGCAGATCACCGTCGACTACTCCGCCTCCCTCGACGAGGACTTCGACCGCCGGGGCTTCGCGCTGGCCCTCCACCCCCTCGTCGTCGAGACGGTCGACGCCCGGCTCGCCGCCTGCAAGACGCGCACGCGCCGGGCCGAGGAAACCGTGATCGGGGACGACGCGGCCGACGACGCCCTGGTGCACGTCGGCATCCACCTGCTCACCGGGCGCGGCGACGAGGCCAAGGCGCGGCTGACCGAAGCCGTCATCGCGCTCGTACCCGAGTACGTCAAGCCGGCCGAGGGCCGCGTACTGCACGTCTCCGCCGAGGTCCACGACCTCGACCCCTCGTACCGCTTGCGCTGACGCCCGCCTAGAGGACGGCCCGCGCCGGCACGGCAGGGACCCCGGGCAGCAGCGTCCCCAGCCGGCCGACCAGTTCGCCGAACGGCCCGTCGGCCGGCTCGTCGGCGAGCACGCGCAGCAGCAGCGAGGCCATCTCCCCGTCGTACGCCGCGCTCACCGCCGCCAGCGCCGCGAAGTCGTGCACCAGCTGCAACTGCAGCTCCTCGCGCGGTATCCGGCGCCCGTCCAGCCAGAGCAGAGCCGTCGACTCGGCGAGCGACACCCAGGACCGTACGACCAGCTCCAGACGGACGGGCGGGTCCGTGACGCCGAGGTGGGTCAGGATCTGCTCGTACGCCGCCTGGCGCACCTCGTCGATCATCGCGTTCGTCGTGGTGGAGCCGGCCGCCGGCCCGCCGCGCATCAGCGCCGAGAACCCCGGCCCGTGCTCCTCCACGAAGTCGAAGAACCGCCCCATGACCCGCAGCAGCCGAGCCCCCAGCGGACCCTGGCACGGCTCGACGAACCGGCCTGCCAACTCGTCCGCCGCACGCCGCAGCGCCGCCTCGTACAGGCTCTGCTTGCCGGGGAAGTAGTGGTAGACCAGCGGCCGGGAGATGCCCGCGGCGGCGGCGATCTCGTCGATCGACACCTCCTCGGGGGAGCGGCGGCCGAACAGGTCCAGCGCCACCCCGATCAACTGCTGCCTGCGCTCCTCGACGCCCATCCTGCGCCGCGCCCCGGTCGTCATGCGAACAGCCTAACGTTCACCACCGACAGCCCTTCGAACAGTGGCCGATACACAGTTCGCTACGCTGCCGGGCATGACCACCTCCGACCCCGAAACCCCGGCGCCGCGCACCGGCCTCGCCCCGCGCCAGGCCCGGCGCCTGCGGATCGCCGCGGCGTCCGTCCTGCTGGTGGCGATGGCGGTCGTCCTGGTCCTCCGGCTGGCCAGCCGCACCTCCGTACTCGTGGTCGGCGTCTACGGACTGGCCATGATCCTGTGCGGTGTGGTCATCGAACTCAGCCGCAACGGCCGCACCCGCCTGGGCACCTGGCTCCTGGGCGCCGGCCTCCTCGCCGCCCTGGCCGCCGACTGGCTGCTGCTGCCGTAGGTCACAGGCCGCCCAGCACCAGCCGCTCGCCGTGGCAGCGTGAGACGCCGATCAGCATCGAGCCGTGCACCCGGACGTCCGGCGCGGGGGCTACCGCAGGGAGGTGATCTTCGTGCCGTCCTCCAGCCGCCCGGTCAGTTCGACCTGCTTGCCCGGCTTGCCCGGCAGCTCCACCGCGAGGAGACGGTCGTCCTCCACGCCGCCCGTCGCCCCGCCCGCCACGGCGACCGACGTCACCTGCGGGCTGCCGGCCGCCAGCATCCACCACTTCCCGTCCTTGGACCGCCACAGCGCACCCGCCAGGGCACGCGGCTCCTTCGTGCCGCACGCCGGTGACCCCTCGGCCTTCGCCACCACCGCACCGGCCCGCGCGGGCGGCGCCTGGAACTGCGCCAGCGCCACGCCACCCGTACCGCGCCAGGTCTCCGCGCGGGTGCACAGCCAGGCGGCGGTACCCGCCGTACCGGCCGGGCCGGGGAGCTCCTGCTCGGCGAACCGCCAGGAGTTCACCGCCCGGACGCCCTTGGAGCGGACCGTCTGCAGCAGACAGGCCGTCCGCGCCCACTCCGCACGTGCCGTGACACCCGCCGCCGCCAGATCGGCGGGCGCGGACGGCGGTCCCGACGTCAGCCGGGCGGGGGCCAGCTCACCGAGGTCGGTCAGCGTCCGGGTCGCCGAGCCGTCCCGCACCTCCAGCACGTCCCACTCCCGGCACTCGCTCGGCGCCGCCGGGCTGAGCAACGCGCCGGTGACCCCGTGCGCGTCCCGCGCCACCGGACGCGCCGCGGCCAGCGGCTGGATCAGGTCGCGCGCGGACACCTCCCGTACCCAGGGCGCCGTCAGGTACCGCACATTGGCATGCGTACGCCCCACCACCAGGGCACCCGCCGACGCCGTGTCCGCGCCGTCCGTCCGCGCGAAGTCCAGCGCCGCGCCCTCCGTGCCGTCCTTCGGCTCCGCGTACCGCACCGCCCGCAGCCCGTCGTGGAACAGCACCACCCGCGCCTGGTCGACCTCACCGGCGAACAGCAACTGCGGCGGCCCCATCGGCGGTCCCGGCGGGGTGCCGGGCGTCGCCGAGGCCTGCACCGTGGCACCCGGCCGCGCCCACACCGCCAGCGCTCGCCGCAGCAGCGCCCGGTCGTCGACCAGATCGCCGCGGGCCGGCCACACCGAGAAGTCCGTACGCTCCGAGCGCTGCCAGGCAGCCGGGGCGACCCGCCGCAGATTGGCCGGGTCCAGGGCGGCCTCCGCCACCGGATTGCGCGCGTACGAGGGAGCGGCCGCCCCGTCCGGGCCCCACCCCTCGCCCGGCAGCCCCAGCAGCGCCCCGCACACCACCGCGGCCGCGAGCGCGGCCAGCGCCGCCTTGCCGTGCTGACGCCGCCGCATCAGGTCCGTGGGGCGGGCCTGCAACGAGCACGGGTCGAACTCGGGCGATTCCAGCAGCCCGGCCGCGCTGATCTCGCCCGGCGCCTCCACCCCGTCCGCCTCGGCCAGCGCCGCCTTCGGGTCCGCCACCCCGGCGGCCGCGAGGACCCGCCGCACCTCGGCGTCCCCCTGCCGCTCCAGCCCGCGCAGCACGTAGGCGGCGCGGCCCGGCCCGGACAGCGCCGACAGCCGCTGGTCCAGCGTCAGTTCGTCGGCGCCCCCGGCGCGCGGGAACAGCCGCAGACCCCACACCTGGGGCAGCAGCGGCGGCAACTGCGCCCGCTTGGGCCGGGCCGTCCACCGCAGCGGCAGCCCCGCCTCCAGGGCCTGCCGCAGCACCCGGACGCGTACGTACGCGTACCCCGGATCGACCGCGTCCTCGGCGCGCCGCTGCCCCGGCATCCCGGCGTCGTCGCGCGAGGCGCGGCGGCGCGGCAGCGAGCGCTGCACCACGGAGTGCGCGGTCAGCACACGGCGGTTGCGCCCGAAGGCGGGCGGCAGCACCAGATAGGCGATCCGTACGAGCCTGGGGTAGTGCTCGACGAGGGCCGCCTCGGCCTGGTCGACGTCGACAGGGGCGGGGGTGGCGAGTTCCTGGGTGCTCACGTTCAGCAGAACGAGCGAATCCGGGGATGGTCACCTGCCGGGCGTGTTCTCCCAGCCGCTCACCGAGCTGAACACGGCCGTCCCACGCGCCCCGCCGCCACCGTGCCTGGCGGTCATGAACAGGCCGGCGTCCTGGACGGCCGCCGCGCCCGGCACCCGGACGGTGGCGACCGTACGCCATGTGGCGCCGTCGTCCGCCGAACAGGATCCGGTGATCCCGCCGCCCGCCCGGGACAGGCGGAGCAGCACCGGCACGCGGACGCCGGTGATCCTCCGGTAGGTGTCGAGGGTGCCGTCGCCGCTCGCGTCGTAGGACAGGACCACGCCGTTGAGCGGGGTCACCGCCAGGTTGAGGAAGCCGGGCGCACCGGGGGTGGCCAGGGAGTTCCGTACGATGATCCCGGCGCGTGCCCAGGGGCCGGTCATGTCCTGCGCGTCCACCCGTGCGGTCAGGGTGGTGCCGTCTCCGAAAACCCCCTCCTCGTAGAGGGTGCCGAACTCGGCGGTGGCCTTCCACAGGTCCTGGCCGCCGCCGTTGATGGCGTACCGGCCCCCCGTCTGGCCGAAGACGGCCCCACTGTTGGTGTACGTACGCCATCCCGGGTCCAGGGGGCCGGCCAGGTACAGGTCTCCCCGGTGGACGGTGGTGACCGGGGTCTCGCCCTCGGGGCCGTAGGTGGCGCGCAGCTCGTGGGGGAGGGGTTCGACGGGGGTGGCGAGGGGGCGGGCCGGAGCGGAGACGCCCCATGAGACGGTGCCCGTGCCGGCGGCCGGCACCGGTGGGAGCCCCAGCGGCGGCTGGTCGCCGAAGCCCGTGAGGGTGAGGCTCACGGGGCCGGTGGCGCGCAGGCCGTTGACGTTCCGGAAGGTGGCGGTGACCTCGGCCGCGGTGCCGGGAGCGAGGGCCGCGGGGGCGCTGGAGACCGTGACGGCGCCCTGGAAGGGGGCGCGGGCGAGGACCTGGTGCACGCGCGTGGCGGTGCGGTACGCGTCGTGCCGGGGGCGCAGGGCATAGGCCTTCGTCTCGTGCGTCCAGGGTTCCTCTATCGCGTACCAGTCGAAGACCTTCGCAGGGCGGTCCTGCGCGAGGGCGTCCTCCAGTTCGTCGAGGTAGGCCTGCCAGTGGGGGAGGTGGAAGTCGGCGATCAGGCCGGACCAGTCGCGGTTGGCGTAGTTGGCGAGGCGGCCCCCGTCGGCGGTGGGGCGGTCGCCCCAGGTGGTGACGAGTACCCGGGCGGTGCGCTCCAGGCCTTCGCGGCGGGCGTCCGCCAGCCAGGGGCCGAGGAGGAAGGCGTGGTGCGAGCCCGTCATGTCGTCGCTCAGCCGCATCAGCCGCAGCCAGAGCCGGGACAGCGCGCGGAAGGTGTCCAGGTCTTCGCGTGCGAACGCCGCTTTCAGCTGTCCGATCAGGTGCCAGGAGCGGTTGGCCAGGACCTGACGGCCCAGGTCGGTCAGATCGTGGCGGTACGCGTCGGAGCGGCGCAGCGGCTCCCGTACGCCGAGCAGCGCGGCGAACGCCCGGTCGAAGCCTGCGGAGTCGAAGGCCGGGGTGTGGGTGGCGTAGTGGGCGCCGGAGCTGGCGGAGAGGCTGGGGCGGGCGGCGAAGACCGAGTCGTGGGGGCGGCCGTCGCGGCTGGTGATCCGGTACGCGGTGTCCCGCAGGACCGCGAAGGCCTCACGCGCGCGTGCGTCCCGGCCGCCGTAGCGCAGGTCGGCGTACTCCTCGAACCAGCGGGTCCGGTCGACCGGCTCACGCCGCCAGGCCAGCTCGGAGAAGAGCTCCAGGGCGGCCGGGTCCCGTTCGGCGGCCTCCGGCATGTAGGCCGTGCCGGCGAGGGCCGAGCCGGGCCTGTCGCGCCAGGCGGTGAAGCGCTCGGTCCACAGGTGGGTCTTGGCGCCGATGGTGGTGCGGCCACCGAAGTTGGGGATGGTGCCGAAGGCGTACGGTGCGCCGCCCCAGTCCTTCTCGCGGTCGGTGACGCTCTCCAGGTCGGACAGCCCGTCGACGACGAGGAGGCCGGACGTGTCGAGCGCGTCGAGCAGGTCGCGGCGCGGGTTGCCCTGCCAGCCGAGGATGACCCAGGTGGCGCCGGGACGGGCGGAGCGGAGAGCGGCCTCCACCGCGCGGGCGGCCTCGGGAACGGGTACGTCACCGGCCGAGCCGCCCTCGTGGAGCAGGTCCATCTTGAAGTGGCGTACGTCGCCGAAAAGGTCCTGCTGGTGGCGGTAGAAGGACGCCGCCACCCGCGCGAAGGTCCCGGTGCGCGGGTCGAGCCAGTCCGGGCGCTTCAGGCCCGCCCAGACGCCCTGCGGGATCGTCCGGGCGCCGGGGTTGCGGTCCGCGAAGCCGTCCGGGACGGTGCCGAAGTAGCCCGGGAGGACGGGGCGGATCCCCAGCTCGCGCATCCGGTCCGTGATGCGGCGGCCCAGCGCGGCGCGGCGGGCGAGCAGCCCGGGGTCGAGGGGGCCACCGTAGGCGCTCATGTTCTGCAGCAGCCACCAGGGCTGGTGGGAGGGCGCGGGCAGCCAGGCGCGGGCCTCGGCGTCCGTGTACCCGAAGTCCAGCAGGAGGCGGTGGTAGACGGCCTCCTGCCCGGTGGTGACGAGGACCTCGTTGAACCCGTGCAGGGCGAGGACGTCGATCAGCCGCTCCCAGCGTGCCCAGTCGGCGTACGGCGCGGTGTACCCGTCGTGCGTGTCGTTGAACGCGAACCGGTGCGGGACGGTGGCCTCGCGGGCCAGGGGCCCGCAGGGCGCGGGCAGGCGGGCCGGGAGACCGAGCTGCGTGCCGGACCAGGAGATGTGCGCCCCGCACCGGTACTTCAGGTACCAGTGGACGCCGGTGAGCGCCGTGGCGGGGCCGGTGGCGGCGACCTCGACACGGCCGGCGGAGCCCGTGACCCGGAAGCGGTCCGGTCCGCCGCGGAGGTGGGTGAGCCCGAACTGGTCCGCGTGGCCGGGCAGCAGCCGCGCGAGGGCGGCGCGGGCCGGGCCCATGCGGTCCTCCTTCGAGAGGGCGGGCGGTTGCGACGCCCCGGCGAGCGTGGCGCCCGCGCCGACCGCGCCGGCGGCCCCCAGCAGCGTTCGTCTCGACAGGTCGGTCACGGCGCGCTCCTCCACGATGCTGACGGAACATCAGGTGCGGACGTGTCGCACGTTACTCGGGGTTCGCACCCGGAACAGCGGGGCGAACCGGCACGATGGCCGGATGGGTACGGAGCGAACTCGTTTGGCGTTGGTGACGGCCGCCGTGGTGGCCCTGGTTCTGCCGGGCGCGGCGGCGTGCGGGGCGGGCGGCGACGAGCCCGATGCCGCGCCGGAGACGGCGACGGGCACCCTCGAGGAGCTGGCGGCGAAGGTCGCGTGCGAGCCGAACATACAGACGGACGCGGAGGAGATCCGCCAGGCCAACTGCAGGACCGGGGACGGCACCTACGTGCTGGCCACCTTCTCCACCGACCGGGGCCAGCGCGAGTGGCTCAACGAGGCGAACGACTACGGCGGCTCGTACCTGGTCGGCCGCAAGTGGGTGGCGGTCGGTGAGGAGAAGGTGGTCACGGCGCTGCGGGACCGGCTCGGCGGGGAGATGGAGGCCGGCTCCTCGCACCACTCCGGGAGTGGGGGCGGCGACGGGGAGGGCGGGGGCGGCCACGGCGGCCACGCGGGGCGGCACGGGAGCTGACCGTACGACCGGCGAG
>NZ_BAAASR010000014.1:30813-60450 GCF_039532985.1 Streptomyces gobitricini
CGGACGACCGCGGTCAGGACTCGTACGGGCGTGCGACCGGACCCGGCCGTGCCTGCCCGGGTCCGGTCAGGCGCACCGGCGCCCGCCGTTGATGCAGTTCACCATCTGCTGCATCAGCCGGTTGTTGAAGACGTTGATGAAGTCCCCGTGGTCGGTGACGGGCTTGTGGAGCTGCTCGGGGAACGAGTCCACCGCGAACACGGTCCCCTGCGGGACGTCGTAGACGATCCGCTGTACGAGCTGCGGGATGGCCCGGAAGCCGTTGGGGCAGCGACCGTTGCCGTCGGCGAAGGCGACATGCGTGCGATGGTTGGCACTGTCGGTGTTCCGGCCGTCCCAGCAGCTCTGGAAGTTGAACGTCCGGACGACCTGGCTGCCCTGGGGGCAGATCGGGTACTTGTCCTTCAACTGCCGGTTCTCGAAGCCGGTACAGCTCCAGGACGCGTTGGCGTTCGCGTCACCGTTGGTGAACGCCTTGGCGTCGCCGGTGATGATGCGGAGGAACTTCGGCATGGCCGTGACCTTCCCGACCGGACTGCCGACGAAGTTCATCGTGACCTGGCTGGGCGTGAGGATCTCGCCGACGTTCTGGTCCTTGCCTCCGCCGTCCGCGTCGGCGTCGTCCTCGTTCTGGCCGTTCTGCAGGCGCAGGACCGGCCAGAAGTAGGTGGACTTGTCGCCCTGGTTGCGGCAGGTCGTCCGCCCGTTGGCGAGATCGTCGTCACTGGCGAAGGCGTCGTTGGCCTGGTTGCCCACGTAGTCGTGCATATGGTGGGCGCCATTGCTCACGCCGGGCGCGACGATCACGTTGTCCGGGTTGAACTTGCCGTTCTCGTTCCTTCCGCAGTTGGTGGTGAAGGAACCCCGCGAGGCGCCCTGGAACTTGCGCGGGCTGCGGACGTTGGGCTGGACGGCACGGATGTCGACGAAGTCCCCCGCCACGGGCCCGTTGCCCGCCTGCCCCTGCCCCTGCCCTTGGCCGCCCTGACCCTGGTCCTGACCGCCCTGGTCCTGGCCCTGGCCGTCCTGGTCCTGACCTTGGTCCTGGCCGTCCTGGTCCTGGCCGCCGCCGTTCTGGCCGAAGCCGCCGTTCTGGTCCTTCACCTGGTTCGTGTCGTCCGCGCGCAGGGTGCAGGGCGCCAGGCTCGTCAGGCTGTCAGGACGCTGCGCCGTACGGCCGATGGCGATCACGATCCGCTCGATCGCGGCGACTCGCTTGTCCTTCAAAGGATTCAGAATGGCATTCCGAGCAAAAGCGGGATCCTGCTGGATCTGTGCCTTCTGGTCGGCGAACCGCTGATACGCCTCGGTGATCTGGGTATCCATGTTCGCCAGTTCCCGGTCCACCTCGGCGCGTGCCTGGCCGGGCACGGCCGGAAGACCGTTGGCGACTTCGGGACAGTCGATGGTCGACATCCGCTGCCCGGCGTTCAACGGTTTCTGCTGCTGCGGTGAGCCGGACCAGCCGGACCAGCTCTCCCCGGCGGAAGCGTAGACGTTGGCCGCGATCAACCCGCCGCCGCCCAGTACCAGGGCAGCCGAGGCGGCGATCGCCCGGTTGGCCAGTGTCGAACGTTTTCGTGTGCGTCGCATGGAACTCCAATCCTGGGCGGGGTGAACCGCTCCGTTCCATACGGCCGCCGCTCGGGGCGCGTTCAGCCCGCAGGGGGATTCGTAGAAAGCTACGTAACCGAAGTGGGCGAACCGCGACTCCTCCCCCTCACAGGCCGAGCGCCTTCGCCTCCTGCTCCGGTGTGATGCCCACCGCCGGCCGGTCCGCCCGCCGCGGAGCCGTCCCTCCCAGCCCGCGCAGCCACGCCCAGGTGTCCGCGACCGTCTCGGCCACCGGGCGGCACCGCAGGCCCGCCGCCATCGCCTTGGTCACGTCGCCGCCGTGCATCGCCGCGTACGCCTCACCCGGCGGAATCCAGATCGGCAGACCCGACCAGGGCTCGATGCCCGCGCCGAGGACCGACTCCGGCTCCCGCCACCGCAGTTCGGCGCCGGAGCCGGTGACCCGTACGCAGGCGTCGAGCAACTCGCCCATGGTCGTGTGCCCCGGCTCGCTCACCAGGTTGTACGGGCCGGACAGCCCCGCCTCCGAGGCGTCCAGCAGCCACCGCGCCATGTCGCGGACGTCGATGTACTGGAGGGCCAGGTCACGGGGGCCCGGGGCGAGCACCGGGCCGCCCCGGGCGATCCGGTGCAGCCACCAGGGCAGGCGGCCGACGTTCTCCCGGGGGCCGATGATCAGCCCCGCACGGCCCGACAGCACCCTCTCCTCGCCGAACGCGGCGAGCGCCGCCAGCTCCCCGCCCCGCTTGGCCTCCGCGTAGGGCACGCCGGTGGCCTCCGGCGAGGCCTCGACCAGCGGACCGTCCTCCGCCAGGCCCGCGGCCGGCGGCCACGCGTAGACGCTGCGGCTGGAGACGTACACATGGCGCCCGACCCGGTCGGCGAGCAGCCGCGCCGAGTCCCGTACCGCCACGGGGTCCGACGACCAGGTGTCGACGACCACGTCCCACTCGCCCCGCGCGAGCGCCGCGAGCCCGTCCGGGGCGGTGCGGTCGCCCAGCAGCGACACCACACCGGCCGGCGGCTCGTGGCGGCCGCGGTGGAAGACCGTCACCTCCCAGTCACGGCCGAGCGCCGCCTCCACGACGGCACGCCCGGCGAACTCCGTACCACCCAGTACCAGAAGCCTCATGAGCCGACTGTGCCCCGCCCTTCACCTCTCCGGACAGTGATTCCGCTGCCAGGAGAACGGCCCGTCTCCCGCCCTCGCCGCCGGGGTGGCAGCATGGGCCGACGATGACGAACGCCCAGTCGCCGATGCGCGCCCTGCGTGCCGCACTTTTCGCGGCCGTATGCGTGACATTGGCGGCGGTGGGTCATTCGTCCATGTCTGCGCATGGAGTTCCGCCCGCTTCGCTGCTCCTCGCCCTCGCGGGCACCGGCGCGCCGGCCTGGCTCGCGGCGGGTCGCCGCCGGAGCGCGGCCTTCATCGGCACGGGACTGCTCGCCGTGCAGGGCGTGCTGCACCTGACGTTCATGGGCGGCGGCCGCGGGCACCACGGCCATGGGGCGGCGCCGGGCTCGGCGCCGGGCCGGGCGGCGCCGGACGCGATGCCCGGCATGGCGCACGGCGCCGCCGCGCCGGGCGGTCCGGGGGCGGCAGCGCCGGGCGGTCCCGGGGGCGCGGCCGGACATGGCGGCCCGGCCGACCTCCTCGTGGGGTTCGCCGACGGCGTCTCCCCCGGCATGGTCGCCGTCCACCTGCTCGCCGCCGCCGTGTGCGCGCTGTGGCTGGCCCGTGGAGAGGCGGCCTTCTTCCGCCTGGCCCGCGCCGTCGGCGCCCTCGCCTTCACACCGCTGCGGCTGCCGCTCGCCGCCGTGCGGCTGCCCGGCGCCCCGCGCCCGCCGCGCCCGTGGGCCCGTGACCTCCGCCGTCACCACGGCGTCGTCCTCGCACACAGCCTGTCGCGGCGCGGTCCGCCCGGGTGCCTTCCACCCCGCGCCACCGTCCCCGGAGCGACGCACGTCTGACCCCGGGGGCCGCTTCCCCGTGCAGACCCGCACCCACGCCGACTCCTAGGACAGTCATGGCCATTGACGACCGTACGACGGCCGTACCGGCGGACAGCGCCGCCGGGACCACCCCCACCTCCACCTCCACGGGAACAGGATCGACCTGGGGCGCCCTGCGCCCCCTCTTCCTCCGCGTCCACTTCTACGCGGGCCTCCTGATAGCCCCGCTCCTGCTGATCGCCGCGACCAGCGGCCTGCTGTACGCCCTCTCCTTCCAGGCGGAGAAGATCCTCTACCGCCATGAGCTCCTGGTCCCGGTCGGCGACCGGGTCCTCCCGCTCTCCGAACAGGTGAACGCCGCCCGTGAGGCTCACCCGGACGGCACCGTGACCGCCGTCTGGCCCTCCGCGGAGGACGGCGCCACCACCCGCGTACTCATGAGCGGCCCGGCCGTCGAGGAGGGCAGGTCGCTCGCCGTCTTCGTCGACCCGTACACCGCCGAAGTACGCGGAGACCTGCCCAGCTACGGCAGTTCGGGCGCGCTCCCGCTGCGCGCCTGGATCTCCGAGTTCCACGCCGACCTGCGGCTCGGCGCCCTCGGCCGCCACTACAGCGAGCTGGCCGCCAGCTGGATGTGGGTCGTCGCCCTCGGCGGCCTGGCCCTGTGGGCGGGCCGCAGGCGTACCGCCAAGCGCACCCTGCTCCTTCCCGAGCGCGGCCTCACGTCCCGCCGCCGCACCCTGTCCTGGCACGGGTCGGTCGGCCTGTGGGCGGTGACCGGGCTCGTCATCCTCTCCGCCACCGGCCTGACCTGGTCCCGGTACGCGGGCGGGAACATCGACATCGTCCAGACGCAGCTGGGCGGCGCCACCCCGACCGTCTCCGCCACCCTCGACGGGGCCGCCGCCGGCGCGGACACCGGACACGAGGGCCACGGCACCGGCCACCACACCGCCCCCGCCCCCGAGGGCCCGGACATCGGCATCGACAAGGCGGTCGAGGCCGCCCGCGACGCCGGTGTGGCCGGCCGGATCGCCGTGACCCTCCCGGCCGATGGCAAGGGGTACGTGGTCAAGGAGACCGACACCCAGTACCCGGTGCACCTGGACTCGGTGGCGCTCGACCCGGCCGACGGCACGGTGATCGACGAGCTGCGGTTCGCGGACTACCCCGTGCTCGCCAAACTGACCCGCTTCGGTATCGACGCCCACATGGGCGTCCTCTTCGGGCTCCCCAACCAGCTCGTGCTCGCCGCGCTCATGGTCGCGCTCGTCCTCCTCGTGGTCTGGGGCTACCGGATGTGGTGGCTGCGCAGGCCCACGAAGGAGCGGAAGCTGAGCGCGGGACGGCCCGTGCCGCGCGGTGCCTGGCGCAAGATGCCCGTCACGCTGCTCCTTCCGGCCGCCGCCGCGACGGCGCTGGTGGGCTGGTTCGTGCCCATGCTCGGCATCAGCCTGCTGGTGTTCCTCGCGGTGGACGCGGCCGTGGGGCTGGCGGCGCGGGCCCGGACCGGTCGCGCCGCCTAGCGGTTCGAGGCGCGCGCGTGCGGCCGGCCCGCCGCACGGTCCGGATCGTGCGGCGGTGCCCGGCGCGGGCACGCGGCCAGGTGCGCCGGCAGCTCGAACTCCCGGTACGTCAGGTCCGGCACCACCCGCGCCGTCGGTGCGGGAGCGGGCGCGAACGCCGGGAGCGGGGGAGAGGGCGCGGCCGTTCGCCGAGGCGTCACCGCGAACGCCGGAGGGCGCCCACCGCGAACGGTGGGCGCCCTCCGGCCATGACGGCGTGGCGGCGGATCAGACCTGGCCGGCCTTCTCCAGCGCGGAGCAGCAGGTGTCCACCAGCAGGCGGGTCACCGTGTACGGGTCGACGTTGGCGTTGGGGCGGCGGTCCTCGATGTACCCCTTGCCGTCCTTCTCGACCTGCCACGGGATGCGGACCGAGGCGCCGCGGTCCGAGACGCCGTAGCTGTACTCGTTCCACGGGGCGGTCTCGTGCAGACCGGTCAGGCGGTCGTCGATGCCGGCACCGTAGTTCTTGACGTGGTCCATCGGCTTGGAGCCCTCACCCAGCGCCTCGCACGCGGTGATGATCGCGTCGTAGCCCTCGCGCATCGCCTTGGTGGAGAAGTTGGTGTGCGCGCCGGCGCCGTTCCAGTCACCCTTGACCGGCTTGGGGTCGAGGGTGGCGGAGACGCCGAAGTCCTCGGCGGTGCGGTACAGCAGCCAGCGGGCGACCCACAGCTGGTCCGAGACCTCCAGCGGCGCCAGCGGGCCGACCTGGAACTCCCACTGGCCCGGCATGACCTCGGCGTTGATGCCGGAGATGCCGAGGCCCGCCTTCAGGCAGTTCTCCAGGTGCGCCTCGACGACGTCACGGCCGAAGATCTCGTCGGAGCCGACACCGCAGTAGTAGCCACCCTGTGCGGCGGGGAAGCCACCCTCGGGGAAGCCGAGCGGGCGGGACCCCTTGAAGAAGGTGTACTCCTGCTCGATGCCGAAGATCGACTCCTGCGCGGCGAACTTCTCCGCCACCTCGGCCAGCGCGGCACGCGTGTTCGACTCGTGCGGCGTCATGTCCGTGTTGAGGACCTCGCACAGGACGAGGATGTCGTCGCCGCCGCGGATCGGGTCGGGGCAGGAGAAGACCGGCTTCAGCACGCGGTCGGAGGCGTGGCCCTCGGCCTGGTTGGTGCTGGACCCGTCGAAGCCCCAGATGGGCAGATCGGCGACGCCGGCCGGGGCGGAGCCGACCAGTATCTTCGTCTTCGAGCGCAGCTTGGCGGTCGGCTCGGTGCCGTCGATCCAGATGTACTCAGCCTTGATGGTGGTCACGGGGGCCTCATCCTTTGCGGGTGCAGCGGTATGCCGCGCAGCCTCGCAATACGGGATTTCCCGGCCGTTGCCCGTGTGTGAACCCCGTGTTACTCGGCTATCCGGTGTTTCCGGCAGCCGCTGTGCGCCCGCGCCCAGGGGACCGGGCGTGCGGGGTCCCGGGGCGGTGCTCACCGCACCCGGGCCGGGGCCGGGGGAGGCCGAAGGCGTGCGGACACCCGTGCGGTGTGATGGTCGTACAGCGGGCACACTGGCGGACATGGACAGCAAGCCGCGCATCGGACTCCTCGGCACCGGACCCTGGGCGGGCCGCACGCACGCCCCCGCGCTCGCCGCACACCCCGGGATCACCTTCAGCGGGGTGTGGGGGCGCCGCCCGGAGGCGACCGCGGCCCTCGCGGCCGCCCATGGGACGAAGGCGTACGACGATGTGGACGCGCTGCTGGCGGCGAGCGACGCCGTCGCGTTCGCCCTGCCGCCCGACGTGCAGGCCCCGCTCGCCGCACGGGCCGCGGCCGCCGGGTGCCATCTGCTCCTCGACAAACCGGTCGCCACGAGCGTGGCCGGCGCGCGCGAGGTGGCGGAGGCGGCCGACAGGACCGGGGTCGCGTCCGTCGTCTTCTGCACGCTCCGGTTCGCCTCCGACACCGCCCCGTGGGTCGAGGAACAGGCGGCTCTGGGTGGCTGGTACCTGGGGCAGGCGCACTGGCTGGGCGCGCTGTTCTCGCCCGGTTCGACGAGTGCGTACGCCGCGTCGCCCTGGCGCAGGGAGAAGGGCGGGCTCTGGGACGTGGGCCCGCACGTGCTGTCGGTCCTGCTGCCGGTGCTCGGGGACGTGAAGGAGGTCACGTCGGCCGTCGCGGGCCCGGGGGACGCCCGGCACCTGGTGCTGCGCCACGCGTCGGGCGCGGGGAGCACGGTGACGCTGAGCCTGAGCGCCCCGGCGGCGGCATCGGAGGCGGGCATCACGCTCTTCGGCGACCACGGGCGGGTGGTGATGCCGTCGTGGGCGGACGCGGTCGGCTCGTTCGGGGCGGCCGTGGACGCGCTGCTGGGGGCGGTGCGGAGCGGCCGGGCGCACCCTTGTGACGTACGGTTCGGGCTGCGCGTGACGGAGATCCTCGCGGAGGCGGAGGCGGAGGCGGAGGCCGGGGCTTGAGCGGAGGCGCGGCCCGCCGACCGGACCGTGCCTCCTGCCCCGGGGGTACGGGGCGGGGCCCGTCAGCCGACGCGCTCGATGCGCGCCTTGCGGATCAGGAACTTGCCCGGCTCGCGGACCTGCTCGAACGCCGCGTTGTTGAGCAGGGCGCAGCTTCCTGAGGCGGAGGTGACCTCCACCGTCGTGGACTTGTCGTTGTCGAGGTTGGTCACCTTGAGCCTGGTGCCGAGCGGGAACCGGTCGCTGGAGGCGGCGGGGGCCCCGCCCTCACCGGAGAGAGTCACGGTCGACCCGGCGCAGACCACCTCGCCGGCCCCACCGCCTCCGCCCTGTCCGGCGCCTTGACCTTTGCCGTTGCCTTGTCCGGCACCTTGTCCTTGGCCGTTGGCCTGCCCGGCGCCCTGGTCCTGGCCGCCCGCCCGGCCGCCGCCTTCTGCGCCGCCCTGACCGCCGCCTTGGCCCACCTCGCACCCGGCAGCCTCCTGCTGGCGCTCGATCTGCTCGATGACGGCCTCGCGGTTGGCTATCCGCGCCGCGGACTGCGCGTCCGGGGCGGCCCGCTGCCCGGCGATGAACTTCTCGTTGTTGCTCAGCGCCGTGGCGAGACCGTCGCAGGCCACCGACGCCTGGCTGGTCCCGGTCATCACGATCGCCGTGCCGCCGGCCATCGCGGCCGCGCCGACGAGCAGGGCGAGCTTCTTCTTCCCGCTGAGCGTCTTCCTGCGTGACACGTAGGGGCTCCTGTCCCCGGCCGTTCGGGGGAATGACGGCCGGATCGGTTCCGTGGTGCCCCTACATACGAGCGGTACGGCCCGGCTTACTCAACTCCCTCCGCGTCCATCGAACTTCACCTCCAAGCCCGAGGGGTCACGACCGGCCGAGCGCGTCCCGCACCGCCTCGTCCGTCCGGGCCACGACCGCCGTGCCGTCGTCGGCGGTGATGATCGGGCGCTGAATCAGCTTCGGGTGCTCCGCCAGCGCCGTGATCCAGCGCTCGCGCGAACCGGCCTCCCGCGGCCAGTCCTTCAGCCCGAGCTCCTTGGCCGTGGGCTCCTGGGTGCGGGTGACGTCCCACGGTTCGAGACCGAGACGGGTGAGCACATCCCGGATCTCGTCGGCGGAGGGGACGTCCTCCAGATAGCGGCGGACGGTGTAGTCGGCTCCTTCCTCGTCGAGAAGCCTCAGTGCGCCACGGCACTTGGAACACGCGGGATTGATCCAGATCTCCATGCCCGTCACCGTACTCCTCACAGCTGCTCAAAGCCGTTCCGACCAGGGGCGATTGTCAGTGGTCGACGGTAAAATCGAAGTAGTTCGTGAGGGCCCGGGGGAGGGTCCGCACACCGCGTACCAGGAGGTCGCCGATGGTTGTAGCCGCACTCACGACTCTGCCCCTCGAACCCTTCAAGCCCCTGAGGAAGAAGCCGCTCCCGGCGGGCCGGCCCCGCGAGTGGTACGTGTCGCACAACCGCCGCCTCAAGGCCATGCGACTCGCGATCGCCCTGCTCGACTCGGGCGTCTACCACCCGTCGAAGGCCGACAACGAGACGATACGGAGCACGGCGGAGCGCATCGGCATCCACCCGCCGTCCGACATCACCTGCCGGATGGTCCGGGCGCTGATCCACAGCAGCCGCTGAGCACCACCCGTGCCCGCCGACCGGCATACGGACGGCGGGCACGGACCCCTACCCGCCGGCCCGCTCCGGCACCGCGTCCACGTACGTCTCCGGCCGCGCCGCCAACACCGCGTCGACGAACCGCCGCCGGTCGTCCACCTCGGTCACGAACCACACGCCGAGCCGGTGCCCCGCCCGCTCCATGTCCAGCCGCCGGTAGTGGGAGCGCGTCATGAGTGCTTCCTCGACGGCCTCGGTGACGGCGGGCGGGATCACCTCGTCGTCGCCGGGCACGGCCAGCACCGCCGTGCCCTCGAACGCCCGCAGCGCGTCCAGCGCTGTCGAGTCCCGCCAGCCGTCCTCGCGCCGGATGACCTCCGAGAACCCCTGCCCGAACCGGACGTCCCACGCCTCCCGCGCATACACCGCCGGCGCGCACAGCCCGACGGCCCGCACCCGCCCGCCGTAGTGGCCGACCAGGTCGGCGACGGTCTGACCGCTCATGCTGAACCCCACCAGCACCAGCTCGTCGCCGTCCGGCACCACCCGGTCGACGACCGCACGCGCCTGGACGAACCGCCGCTCCAGGCTCAGCTCCTCCAGCACACCGCTGCTCCGCCCGTGCCCGGAGAAGTCCGGCGCGACCACCCGGCAGCCGCGCCCCGTGAACTCGTCCAGCACCGGGACCAGCCGCTCCGCGCTGCCGTTCCCCGCCCCGTGCAGCACCACCACGGTCGCGCCGGCCGCGCCACCGGGATCCCGCGCCACGAAGCCGATCCGTTCCCCGTCACACATCACCGCGTCCATGGATACGTTCTAGACCATGCCGACGACCATGCCGAACTCCGGCCCCCGTCCGACCGGCGAGCAGCGCGGAACCGCGTCGCCGGCCGCCACCATCCCGCCGCCGCCCGCCCGCCCGCTGACGGTGAACGGGCGGCGACGTCCCCCGTCGCCCCGCACGGCCCCGACGCCGCCACGGTCCACCTCTCGCCGCCGGCGCCCGCCTACTCCTCCTCCGGCAAGGCCGGCCGCACCCACCGCCGGGCGGGCCGGTCGCGGGAACGCGGACGGCGGGCCAGGGCGCGGGCGCCTGAGCAGGGCGACGGTGGCGGGGAGAGGGGGGCCAAGAGGGTAGCCGGTACGTGTCCGCGGGCGGATCCTGACGGCCTGGGACCGGACGATGTGCCGATGGCTGGCCGATCCCTTCGTACGCGGCGAAGGGCCGGGGCGGCGGTCCCCCGGGCCGGGTGCCCGGGGGAACTTGGTCGTACGAGGTCCCCGCCCCGGGGCTCGACCGCCACGGGACCGTCCTCCCGACCCCCGTGGCGGGAGGACGGCCCCCGCCCTTTGCCGGTGGCCTCCCGGTCAGTACAGCTTGTCGACGGCCGTGCTCGTCGTCTTCTTGAAGGCGGCCACCGGCGCACTCGTGAAGTCGCCCATCTGCCCCCACTTCACGACGGTGACGGTCCTGCCGTCCCGTCCGACCGACAGCAGAGCGATGTCGGTGGCGCCCCAGGACGTCTCGGTGTGCAGGCCGCGGACGCGGGCGCCCTCCTCGACCGGCAGCTTGCCGTAGTCCCGGCCCTCGGCCTCGACGTCGGGCGAGGATTCCTCGATGCGGTCGGCGCAGGTGCGGATCAGGTCGTCGTAGTGCTTCGCCAGAGCCTTGGCCTGGGCGGCCGTGCCCGTCACGACGGTCAGCTGCACGGCGTTGGTTTCCAGGTCGGTCCGGAACTCCCGGTGCCGGTAGTCGTAGGAGGGCACGCCCTCCGTGCTCACGCAGAAGCCGAGTTCCTCAGGGAACCCGTCGGTTACCGGCCCGGCGGTCCAGGACGACGTCGGGTGCGGCGGCAGCTGGGACGCCGACAGGAACTTCGGCGCGGCGGCCTTCGGCGCGGCGCCGGCGGCCGGTGCCGTGAGGACCGTGCCCGCCGCGAGGGCGGCGACGGCGAGTGCGGTGCAAGCGCTCGTTCGGATGCGCATGGACATGGGTGTTCCCCCGTGGATGAATGCGTGGACGTGGATGCCGCGGCGCGGCCGGCTGGACGGCCCGGGCCTGGTCGGTGCGGCACCAAAAGCATCAGCGGTCACGGCGGCCGGGCGCAACAGCCGACGGCCGATCGGGCACGGTGGAACCATCCCAGCCCGTCTGACGTGCAGGTACATGGGGTGCCTGGGACACCGTCCCGGGCCGGGCGGGGTCGTACGAGGACGGGGGCACCTGTGTCGGCACAGGACGATGGTGACGGCATCGACGAGGTGACGGAGTTCGCGGCGCTGCTGCGGGCGCTGAAGGAGCGCACGGACCGGAGCTATGGCGCGCTGGCCCGCCGTCTGGGCATGAACACCTCGACGCTGCACCGCTACTGCGCGGGTGACGCGGTGCCGCTCGACTTCGCCCCCGTGGAACGCTTCGCGGCCCTGTGCGGGGCGACCGCGGAGCAACGCCTGGAGCTCCACCGCCGTTGGCTCCTGGCAGTGGAAGCCCGCCGTCGGCCTCGTACGGCGGGGGCGGCGGAGAGCGCGCCCGACGCCACGGCGGCGGAAGCCGTGAACGACGCGGCGGACGGACCGGACACAGCGGGGGAGGGCATCACCGAACCGGACACGGAGCCGAAGGCCACCGGCGGCCCGGTCGTCGAAACGGACCCTGCGCCGCCCGGACCGCCCGGCGCGCCTTCCCCCCCGCTCCCGCGCCGCCCCTGGCACCGCCGCAGAGGTCTCGTGGTCGGGCTGACCTCCGCCTGTGCCGTGCTCGCGACGCTCGGTGCCTTGTCCGCGCTGCCGGACGGGCGGCGGGCGTCCGCCGGCGGCCCTGACCGGGTCGCCGGTCCGACGGCGTCCGGGCCGAGGGCGACCGGTCCGAGGGCGTCCGGTACGGCGGCGTCCGGTACGGCGGAGGCCAGGGTGCCGGAGCGACGGGGCGCCTCATCCAGCCCGAGCGGCACCCCCACCTCCGAGCGGCCTTCGGGCTCCGCCACCCCGGAGAAGAAGCCAGGCACCTCTCGCCCGCCCGGCGCGACATCCGTCCCGCCCCGCGGCGAACAGCCCGCCGGGCTGCCGCTCACCTGGTCCGTCAACTCCCAGGCCTGGAAGCTGGGTTGCGGTCACGACTACGTCATCGCCAAGCCGCCGAGCCAGGTCCCCCCTCCCCCTGCCCCGCAGGACGCGGCGCCCTGGGCGGCGACGCAGAGCGCGGTGCACGGCGGCGAGACGCTCGTGCGTCTGTCGGTACAGGGGCGCAGCGACACGGCCGTCGTGCTGGAGGCGCTGCGCGTGCGCGTGGTCGGCCGTACGGCGCCGGCCGAGGGCAACGCCTACGCCATGGACCAGGGCTGCGGCGGCGCGATCACTCCCCGGTCCTTCGCCGTGGACCTGGACAAGGACCGTCCCATCGCCCGCGCGGTCGTCGGGAACGACTCCGGCACGCCGATCCCGGCCGTGCGCCTGCCCTACCGCGTCTCGGCGAAGGATCCCGAGGTGCTGCTGGTCACGGCCGGGACCAGCTCGTGCGACTGCCGCTGGTACCTGGAGCTGGACTGGTCCTCCCAGGGCCGCGAGGGCACCGTGCGTATCGACGACGACGGCCGCCCGTTCCGCACCAGCGCCATCGAGGGCCTGCCCCGGTACATGTACGACACCCTGGGGCGCCGGTGGGGGGCCTACAGCTGAGAACGGGGCAGGTCGCGGAGGAGGTGTCCGGACGTGCGCGCACGGCCGAGAGGTGAACACCCGCGAGTCGGGCGCGGTGATGAGTACCGATGCGGCCACCGGTCGGACGCGGCCATGCCGCAGGCAGACAGGCAGACTCTCGCCGGTCTCGATCAGCGAAGGCCGCTAGCCCGACCATGGGGCAGCGGCCTTCGCGGTGACCTACCTGACATCACGTCAGCGGATTGGACGGGCGGTGCGCACGCGGTGCACGAGGGGGTGGAAAGCAGGCGGTGACAGCGTGAACCGTTGAGAAGGGTTCTCCGAGGTCACGGCCTGCTTCCGGAGCTTCGGCCCAGGTCGCCCGATCCCGCCTCCTAGAGGTCGAAGTACAGCTCGAACTCGTGCGGGTGCGGGCGCAGCTGGATCGGGGCGATCTCGTTGGTGCGCTTGTAGTCGATCCACGTCTCGATCAGGTCGGACGTGAAGACGCCGCCCGCCTGGAGGTACTCGTTGTCCGCCTCCAGCGCCTCCAGGACGGCCGGGAGGGAGGTCGGCACCTGCGGGACGCCCGCGTGCTCCTCGGGGGCGAGCTCGTAGAGGTCCTTGTCGATCGGCTCGGCCGGCTCGATCTTGTTCTTGACGCCGTCGAGGCCCGCGAGGAGCAGTGCCGAGAACGCCAGGTACGGGTTCGAGGACGGGTCCGGGGCGCGGAACTCGACGCGCTTGGCCTTGGGGTTCGAGCCGGTGATCGGGATACGCATCGCGGCGGAGCGGTTGCGCTGCGAGTAGACCAGGTTGACCGGGGCCTCGAAGCCGGGGACCAGGCGGTGGTAGGAGTTCACCGTGGGGTTGGTGAAGGCCAGCAGCGACGGGGCGTGCTTGAGGATGCCGCCGATGTAGTAGCGGGCGGTGTCCGAGAGGCCCGCGTAACCCTGCTCGTCGTAGAAGAGCGGGGAGCCGCCCTGCCACAGCGACTGGTGGACGTGCATGCCGGAGCCGTTGTCACCGAAGATCGGCTTGGGCATGAAGGTCGCGGTCTTGCCGTTGCGCCAGGCGACGTTCTTCACGATGTACTTGAAGAGCATCAGGTCGTCGGCCGCGGCGAGCAGCGTGTTGAACTTGTAGTTGATCTCCGCCTGGCCGGCGGTGCCCACCTCGTGGTGCTGGCGCTCGACCTGGAGGCCGACCCGCTCCAGCTCCAGGGAGATCTCCGAGCGCAGGTCGGCGAAGTGGTCGACCGGCGGGGCCGGGAAGTAGCCGCCCTTGTAGCGGACCTTGTAGCCGCGGTTGTCCTCTACCGCACCGGTGTTCCAGGCGCCGGCCTCGGAGTCGATGTGGTAGAAGCCCTCGTTGGCCGAGGTGTTGAAGCGGACCGAGTCGAAGACGTAGAACTCCGCCTCGGGGCCGAAGTAGGCGGTGTCCGCGATGCCGGTGGAGGCGAGGTAGGCCTCGGCCTTCTTGGCGATGTTGCGCGGGTCGCGGCTGTACTGCTCGCCCGTGATCGGGTCGTGGATGAAGAAGTTGATGTTCAGCGTCTTGTCACGGCGGAAGGGGTCCAGGCGCGCCGTCGACAGGTCCGCGCGCAGTGCCATGTCCGACTCGTGGATCGCCTGGAAGCCGCGGATCGACGAGCCGTCGAACGCCAGTTCCTCGGTCGGGTCGAACGCCGTGGCCGGAATCGTGAAGTGCTGCATCACGCCGGGAAGGTCGCAGAACCGGACGTCGACCATCTTGACGTCGTTGTCCGCGATGTACTTCTTGACGTCGTCGGCGTTCTGGAACATCCAACTCCTCCTACTCCCACCCGGGGGAGGGCGGGGTTGTAGCTCGGTCGTGCGGCCAGTGCGGTGGCACACGCTGGTTCAGACCCTAGGGACGGGGGATTTCTCAAGCGTGACCCATTTGTTTCGACCAAGTTAACCGGAGCGCGTGCCCGTGTGCCCGGCCAGACCCGGGTCGAAGTGATCGAAAGCGGGCACAGTACGGTGGTCGGGTGGACAACAGGCAAGTAATCGGATCGTGGCTCTCCGGCCCGCGCGCGGCGGCCGAGGAGATGGGCGCCGACTTCGGCCACCGGGGCCGGCGGCTCGGGCTGCCGCAGGAGGGCCCCGGCTCCATGGCGCCTCTGGGACGCCGTTTCGGCGCCCTGTTCCTGGACTGGACCGTGTGCATGGTGATCGCATACGGCCTGATCGCGCCGGGTGACCAGGCGGCGGCGGGCAACTGGGCCGTGGTCGTGCTGTTCGTACTCAATGTGCTCACCGTCGGCACGGTCGGCAGCACGCCGGGTAAGCGGCTGCTCGGCCTGCGCGTCATCTCCGTCGACGGCACGCGGCTGGGCTTCGGGTGGGTCGCCGTCCGCAGCGCGCTGCTGTGCCTCGCCGTCCCGGCGCTGATCTGGGACCGCGACGGCCGCGGGCTGCACGACCGGCTCTCCCGCGCCGTGCAGGTGCGGATCTGAGAGGTGTACGACGAAGGGGCGCCCCACCGTCATGGTGGGGCGCCCCTTCCGCGTACGCGCAGGCCTAGCGCATCTTGCCGCCACGCGGCATCCGCATGCCCTTGGGCATCGGGCCCTTCGGCAGCGGCATGTTGCTCATCAGGTCGCCCATCGCCCGCAGCCGGTCGTTGGCGGCTGTCACCTGGGGGCCGGAGAGGACCCGCGGCAGCTTCAGCATGGTCGTGCGGACCTTCTTCAGCGGCACCTGGCCCTCGCCGTTGCCGACGATGATGTCGTGCACCGGTACGTCCACGACGATGCGGGCCATCTTCTTCTTCTCGGCGGCCAGCAGCGTCTTGAGCCGGTTCGGGTTGCCCTCGGCGACCAGCACGATGCCGGCCTTGCCGACCGCTCGGTGCACCACGTCCTGGTTGCGGTTCATCGCCACCGCGGGGGTGGTCGTCCAGCCGCGCCCCACGTTCTGCAGGACGGCGGCCGCCGCGCCCGGCTGGCCCTCCATCTGCCCGAAGGCCGCCCGCTCGGCGCGGCGTCCGAAGACGATCGCCATCGCGAGGAAGGCCAGCAGGAAGCCCAGGATGCCCAGGTAAACGGGATGCCCGATCAGGAAGCCGATCGCGAGGAGGACGCCGAAGACGACGAGTCCCACGCCCGCGACGACAAGACCGACCTTCGGATCGGCCTTTCGGGTCATCTTGTACGTCAGAGCGATCTGCTTCAGTCGCCCGGGGTTCGCAGCGGCGTCACCGCTGTCTGATTTTGCCTTCCTCGCCATGCTGTGAAGTTTACGTGGCCCGGGAAGTGCGGTCGGCCACGGCCTCCAGCACGTACTGGGCCTCCACCCGGTCCTTGGCGCGCCGCCGGTCCTCGAGGACGGAGGTCCAGGCGTTGCGGCGGGCGGTCCGCTGACCGCCGCCCAGGAGCAGCGACTCCACCGCGCGCAGCGCGTCGGTGACGCGCGGGAAGGCGTCGGCCCGGACCTCACGGATGTCGGGTACGGGGCGCGTGTGGCGCGCCTGGGCTGCCGTGCGTACCTGTCGGGTCGCGGCCTGCATGTCGGGGGTCCTCCCTGGGAGCCGGTTCTGCGGGAGTGGGGGTCGTGCGCGGCGCTCCGCGCGCGGCGGCGTGTGCGCGGGGCGTACAAGTATCGTCACTGATTGGTGTTACCAGGGCGTGACCGGCCGGTCAAACGCCGGTGAAACCCCGGCGCCGGGCGCAGGACACGGGGACGGCCCGTGCACGGCCCCCACCTGGGAGGCGTGCACGGGCCGCGAAAACGATCCCGTCCGGCTTGTGCGCCGATTCACACGGCGGCCTGGCTCCGCCGTTCCATCGCCTGCTGGAAGAGACGGCCGGCCCGGTAGGAGGAACGGACCAGCGGGCCCGACATCACACCGGAGAAGCCGATCTCGTCGGCCTCGTCCTTCAGCTCCACGAACTCGTGCGGCTTGACCCACCGCTCGACCGGGTGGTGGCGCACCGACGGGCGCAGATACTGGGTGATGGTGATGAGCTCGCAGCCCGCGTCGTGCAGGTGCCGCAGCGCCTCGCTGACCTCCTCGCGGGTCTCGCCCATGCCGAGGATCAGGTTGGACTTGGTCACCAGGCCGGCCTCGCGGGCCTTGGTGATGACCTCCAGCGACCGCTCGTAGCGGAAGCCGGGGCGGATGCGCTTGAAGATCCGCGGCACGGTCTCGACGTTGTGCGCCAGTACCTCAGGGCGGGAGGAGAAGACCTCGGCCAGCTGCTCAGGCACCGCGTTGAAGTCGGGGATCAGCAGCTCGACCTTGGTGTGGCCGCCCTCGCGGGCGGCGGTCATCGCGTGGATCCGGCGCACGGTCTCCGCGTACAGCCAGGCGCCGCCGTCCTCCAGGTCGTCGCGCGCGACGCCGGTGATCGTGGCGTAGTTCAGGTCCATCGTGACGACCGACTCGCCCACGCGGCGCGGTTCGTCCCGGTCCAGCGCCTGCGGCTTGCCCGTGTCGATCTGGCAGAAGTCGCAGCGCCGGGTGCACTGGTCACCGCCGATGAGGAAGGTGGCCTCGCGGTCCTCCCAGCACTCGAAGATGTTGGGACAGCCCGCCTCCTGGCAGACCGTGTGCAGCCCCTCGCTCTTGACGAGCTTCTGGAGCTGGTTGTACTCGGGGCCCATCTTCGCCCGGGTTTTGATCCACTCGGGCTTGCGCTCGATGGGGGTCTGGCTGTTCCGGACCTCCAGGCGCAGCATCTTGCGTCCGTCGGGTGCGACTGCGGACACGGCTGGCTCCTACGGCTTCGATTCCTCGGCGAACACCAGGGTACGCCCGATAAAAGTGTGGCCTTCTCCGCGGCCGTCGTTACGCCTCGCCAACCTCTGGCCCGAGGAGCGCATTCCCGGCGCGCGGACGGGCCTAGGCGGTCGCCACGGGCTCCGCGTCGCGGTCGATCTCACGGGGCTTGAGCTCCGCGTTCTCCAGCACGTCACGCAGGTGCCGCTCCACCACCGGCAGCACCTCGGCGATCGTCACCTCGCGCCCCAGCTCCTCCGAGAGCGAGGCCACGCCGGCGTCCCGGATGCCGCACGGGACGATCCGGTCGAACCAGGTGTTGTCGGGGTTCACGTTGAGCGCGAAACCGTGCATTGTGACGCCCTTGGCCACCCGGATCCCGATCGCCGCCAGTTTCCGGTCCTCGCGGCGCTGGCCGGCGTTGGACGGCGCGTACTCGGGGCCGTTCAGCCGCGCGTCGAACTCGTCGTCGTGCAGGCGCGGGTCGAAGTCGAGCGACAGACCGCCCAGGGACGGGCGCTGCTCCACCGGGTCGCCCAGCATCCACACGCCGCTGCGGCCCTCGATGCGCGAGGTCTCCAGACCGAAGTCCGCCACCGTGCGGATCAGCGCCTCCTCGAGGCGGCGCACGTGCGCGACCACGTCCACCGGACGCGGGAGCTTCATGATCGGGTAGCCGACGAGCTGACCGGGACCGTGCCACGTGATCTTGCCGCCGCGGTCGACGTCGACGACCGGCGTGCCGTCGAGGGGGCGCTCGCTGTCCTCCGTCCGCCGCCCGGCGGTGTACACCGGCTGGTGCTCCAGCAGCAGGCAGGTGTCCGGGACCTCGTCCGCGAACCGGGCGGCGTGGACCTCGCGCTGCATGTCCCACGCCCGCTGGTACTCGACCGCTTCCGCGCCGAAGCCCGCATGGACGAATCGCAGCTCACTCACGGCAACGCCTCCCTAGAACCTTGCAGAGTGCATTCATCGCGCCCCACGCCACTGTACGGCGGCACCGGCCGCCGCGGACGCGCAGGTGTGCCCCCGGCCCGGACCCGGACCGTGCGTCAGCGACGCCTCCAATCCTCACACGATCGGATGAATATGGGGCGAAGGCGGCGGTACGGACCTCGGCGGCAGTTAAATTCGCGCCGTTCCGAGGGGGTCTGCACCCCGGCCCATAAGGCAAGGCAGGAGACCGCACAGCCGATGACGGATCGCCCCCCGCAGCGCACCCCCAACCGCCAGCTCGCCGCCCTCATCGCCGAAGCCGGGTTCTCCAACGCGGGCCTGGCCAGACGCGTGGACCAGCTGGGCCTCGAACACGGGCTCGACCTGCGGTACGACAAGACCTCGGTGACCCGCTGGCTCCGCGGGCAGCAGCCGCGCGGCACCACACCGGCGCTGATCGCCGAGGTCTTCACCCGCCGCCTCGGCCGACGGCTGTCCGCCCAGGATCTCGGCCTGGACGCGTGCGCGCCGGTGTACGCCGGACTCGAATTCGCCGCCACACCCGAGGAAGCGGTCGACATCGTCAGCGGCCTGTGGCGCAAGGACTCCGGCAGCCACGCCGAGCTCCGCAAGATCGCCTTCACCCCGGCGGGACTCGTCGTCCCGAGCCGCGACTGGCTGATCGGCCGCGCCGACGAGCGCGTGGGGCGCGGCGACCCCGCGCACCCGGCCGAGGCGCGCGTGCCCACCCAGGGACGCGCCCCCGCCGTGTCCCTCGCCGCCCCGCCCACCGCCTCCGTGCCGCGCCAGCGCTCCACCGACCGCGGGCCCGGCCAGCGCGTCACCGGCGGGGACATCGCCGCCCTCCGGTCCGTCGGCGAGCTGTTCCGCACCCTCGACCACGCGTACGGCGGAGGCCACGCCCGCCAGGCCCTCGTCCGGTACCTGGAACACGAGGCCGAGCCGATGCTGCGCGGCGTGTACGGCGAGACGGTCGGGCGCCGGCTCTTCGGCGCGGCCGCCGACCTGACCCGGCTGGCCGGCTGGACCTCGCACGACATCGCCGCCCACGGCCTGGCCCAGCGGTACTTCGTCCAGGCGCTGCGGCTCTCGCAGGCCGCCGGCGACCGCGCCTACGGCTCGTACGTACTGATCACCATGAGCCGCCAGGCCGTCTACCTCGGCCACGGCCGCGAGGCCGTCCAACTCGCGCGCGTCGCCCAGCAGGGCGTCGGCTCCTCCGCACCGCCCGTCGTCCAGGCCATGCTGCACTCCGTCGAGGCGCGCGGCCACGCCGTCCTCGGCGAGGTGCGGGCGTGCACCTCCTCCCTCGTCCGGGCCGAGCGGGCGCTGGACGCCGCCCGGCCCGGCGACGACGTGCCGTACTGGGCCCGGTTCTTCGACGAGGCGCAGCTCGCCGACGACTTCGGCCACTGCCACCGCGACCTCCAGCAGTACCGGGCCGCCGTGCAGCACGCCGAGCGCTCGCTCCAGCTGCGGGCGCCCGCCTTCGCGCGCAGCCGCCTCTTCTGCCGGGTCGTCCTCGCCACCGCCCGCCTGGGCCTGGGCGAACTGGACCAGGCGTGCGCGCTCGGCGCGGAGGCCGCCCAGCAGGCCTCCGAGATGCGCTCGGCCCGTGCCGTGGAGTACGTCCGCGACTTCGAGCGTCGACTGGAGCCCTACCGGGACGCGACCCCGGTACGGAACTATCGGGACCGGGTGGGAGCCATCGGCTGACCGGTGCCTAGGCGGCCGCCCGCAGAGGGGGCGCCGTGTACACGGACGGGACACCGAGGTCGCGCAGGACCGCGTCCGCGGCGCGGCGGCCCGACTGGTACGCGCCCCGCGCCGAGCTCGTGTCGCGGTGGTCCCCGCAGACGTACAGCCCGCCCAGCAGCCGTACCGGCCGCCGCGGGTCGTGCGGTGGCGGCATCGCCGGCACAGCCTCCGGGTCGTGGTGGACGGCCAGCAGCTCCCAGTCGTCGGTGTCCGTGCCGTACAGGGTCGCCAGCTGCCTCCTGGCCCGCTGGTCGAGCCGGTCGGGCGGGGCGCCCAGGACCGTCGAGCTGATCAGTGCCCGGCCGTACGGCGCCCGTGACGGGTCGACCTCGCTCATCACGACCGAGTGCGACACCGGGCCGGTGCGCTCGGCGTCCAGGACGAGCGCCGCTTCCGGCAGCGGGGTGACGGGCGCGGTGTGGTGCAGGACCGTGACGGGGTGGAAGCCCGGGACGCGCAGCCCCGGCAGCAGCTCGGCGGCGGCGCGGGCGCCGGTGGCGACGATCAGGGCACGGCAGCTCAGCTCGCCGTGCTCGGCGGTGACGACCTTGTTGATGGACGCGTCCTTGACGTGCACCCCGGTCTTCACCGTGCCCGACGGCAGCATCGCCGCCAGCCCCTCCGGGAGCGTGGAGGCGCCGCCCGCCGGGACGCACAGCCGGCCACGGGCGAAGTCCCGCAGCGCCAGGTCGGCGCAGTGGCTGGACGTCGTCAGGTCCGGGTCGGACAGCAGCGCCGACAACAGCGGGCGGACGAACCCGCTGACGGTACGCGCCGGCAGGCCGCGACCCGCGAGCGCGTCTCCCGCCGGGCGCTCGGGGCGGGCGAGCAGCCGGGCGTCATCGATCGCGGCGAGCCGTGCCAGTGCGGCGCTCAGCCGTGCCTGGTCCAGCGGGCGGGGCGTGCTCGCCAGGGCGCGCGCCCTGGCCCACCGTGCCGCGCTCCTGCCCACCTCGCCGGTGCGGTGCAGCCGGCCCTCGCCGTGCACCAGGACACCCGGCTGGAAGAGCCGCAGGTCGGCGTGGCCGAGGCCGGGGTAAGAGGTGCTGAGCAACGGGCCGGTCCGGTCGAGCCGGAATCCGTCGATCTGCTCGGTGGCCATGCGGCCGCCGATGTGGGAAGCGGCCTCCAGAACGCTGACGGTCACTCCCGCGCTGGTCAGCTGATGAGCCGCGGAGAGTCCCGCGATTCCGGCTCCTACGATGACGACGTCCGCGTGGCGTGCGTGCTTGAGCACGTGTCCCTCCCCGGGGTGGCGGTTCGGTGCGTGGGGGGCTCATGCCCTTGAGAGGGCGGAGGAATACCCGAGTTCGGGCTCCGAGCGTACGTGCGGGCTGTGGGCCCGGTCACACGCGCGCGTGGGGGGTCACCGAAGCACGGGGTAGCACGCCCAGCCCTCCGCTCCGGGCGCGGCCGGTTCTCGCCCCCGGGCCGCTCCCCGTCGTATACGGCGGGCAGGGGCCCGCCCACGCACCGCGCCGGTGCCGGCCGGACGCGGTGCGGGTCCTTCCGGGCGGGCCGGAACCGCGAGGCGGCTTCGCACCGGGTGGGCGGGCCCGCGCGGAGCCGGCGCGCGCCCGCCCGCAGGGGCGCGGAGCGTCAGGTCGCGGAGGCGATCGCCGTGTCGATGGTGGGGAAGGCGAAGCGGAAGCCGGACTCCAGGAGGCGGGACGGGAGCACGCGCTGGCTGCCGAGGACGTCGGACGCGAAGTCGCCCAGTGCGATCCGCAGCGCCGGGGCGGGCACGTGCAGGAGGGCGGGGCGGCGCAGGACGCGGCTCATCGCGCTGGTGACCTCCCGGTTGGTGACCGGGTCCGGGGCGGTGAGGTTCACCGGGCCGGCCAGGGACTCGGTGTCGAGGACGTGCCGCAGCGCGGCCACCTCGTCGTGCAGGGAGATGAAGCTCCAGTACTGCTCGCCGCTGCCGAGCCGCCCGCCCAGCCCCGCCCGGAACAGCGGGAACAGCCGCCCCCACGCGCCGCCCTCGCGGGCCACGACGAGCCCCGTGCGGGCGTACGCGACCCGGATGCCCGCCTCCTCGGCGGCCGCCGCGGCGTCCTCCCACTCGACGCACACGGACGGCAGGAAGCCTTCCCCGGCGGGCGCCGTCTCGTCGACCGCCCGCGCCCCGGTGTCGCCGTAGTAGCCGAGCGCCGTCCCGCACAGCAGGACCTTCGGCGGAGTGTCCAGGGAGGCGACCGCCTCCGCGATCGCCGCCGTGCCGAGCACCCGGCTGTCCCGGATCTCCCGCTTGTACGCCTCGTTCCAGCGGCGCTCACCGACGCCCGCGCCCGCGAGGTGGACGACCGCGTCGCAGCCGACGAGCCCGGCCGTGTCGACGTAACCCCGCCGGGGGTCCCACTCGACCTCGTCACCGGCGCGCGCGGGCCGCCGCACCAGCCGGACCACCTCGTGGCCGTCGGCCCGCAGCGAGCGCACCAGGGCCGTACCGATGAGGCCGGTGGAGCCGGTGACCGCGATACGAGCGATACCAGAACGTGTCATGGCACCCATCCTGCACCGTGACACAGTGTCGGGCATGACCACCCCGCACATACGCCCGGCGCGGCCCGAGGACGCCGCCGCCCTGGCGCGCCTCGACCGCGACACCTGGTCACCGCTGCACGCCGTGCAGCCGAGGCCGCAGCCGCCGTACGACCCGTTCTTCGACTCCACCCACCGCCCGGGGGACTTCCTGGTGGCCGAGGCCGAGGACGGCCGCCCCGACGGGTACCTCCGCCTCGTGCCGCCCACGCGTCTCGCCTGCAACCGGCACGTGCGCCAGATCCAGGGCCTCGCCGTCGCCGAGCGGGCGCGCGGACGCGGCATCGCACGGGCGCTGCTGCGCGCGGCGTTCGAGGAGGCCGCCCGCCAGGGTGCCACCCGCGTCACACTGCGCGTGCTCGGCCACAACAAGCCCGCGCGCAGGCTCTACGCGTCGGAGGGCTTCGTCGTCGAGGGCGTCCTGCCGGGGGAGTTCTTCCTCGACGGGCGGTACGTCGACGACGTCCTCATGGGCCGCGTGCTGGCCTGATCACACCCCGAAACGGTCCCAGAGCCGGGGGAAGCGCTCCTCGAGCGCCGTGTCGTCGTCGAAGTCGAAGGGTGTGCCCTCCGGCTCCGGGGCCTGCGGCGGGATGCCCAGGTCCGGTGCGACGGCGCCCGTGAGCTGCTCGTACGCCTCGTCCGCCGCGTACCCCAGCTCCTCACCGTCCCCGTCGATCTCCTCGTCGAAGTCGTCCAGCAGCTCCGCCAGCGAGTCCGGGTCGTGCACCGCGCCCTCGAACACCTCCCGGCCCTGGCCGATCAGCCAGCAGCGGAAGTAGTCGAACGCGTCGTCGCTCGCACCGCCCAGCAGCACGGCGGCCGCCCCCCAGAGGTCCCAGGTGTACGCGCGGTTGTAGCGGGCCTCGAAGTGCCGGGCGAAGTCCAGCACGGAGTCGGGGTCGAGTCGCAGCAGCCGTTCGACGAGCAGTTCGGCGTGGTCCTCGGGATCGCCCTCGGCCGCCTCCCGGGTCGTATCGATGATCTCCCAGAACTCCGTTTCGTCCATCACGGGACAAGCATCCTGGGTCGCGGGTGACAGTGCACGCGGAGCGGCCGAAATGAAACCGGACAGAGGATGTCGTCTTTGCCGGGCACTGTGGTCGTATGACGAACGACACCACGCACAGCAGGGCCCTCGCCGGAACGATCGCGTTCGTCGCTGGCGCCACCCGCGGCGCGGGCCGGGCCATCGCCGTACAGCTCGGCGCCGCCGGAGCCACCGTGTACGTCACCGGCCGCACCACCCGGACCGCCGTCAGCGAGGTGGGACGGCCGGCCGAGACCATCGAGGAGACCGCCGAACTGGTCACCGCGGCGGGCGGCGAGGGCATCGCGGTGCCGGTCGACCATCTCGTGGCCGGCCAGGTCCGCGCGCTGGTCGCCCGCATCGACGAGGAGCGGGGCCGGCTCGACGTCCTCGTCAACAGCCTCTGGGGCGGCGACCACCTCATCCCCTGGGGCAAGAAGATGTGGGAGACGGACCTCGACCAGGGCATGCGGCTGCTGGAGCTGGGCATCCACAGCCACGTCGTCACCAGCGCCTGCGCCCTGCCGCTCCTCATCCGCAACCCGGGCGGACTGGTCGTCGAGATGACGGACGGGACGGCCGAGTACAACACGCGGTTCCGGGAGAACTTCTACTTCGACCTCGCCAAGAACGCCCCCCTGCGCATGGCCTTCAGCCTCGGTGAGGACCTGAAGGAGGTCGGCGGCACGGCGGTGGCCCTGAGCCCCGGCTACCTCCGCTCCGAGATGATGCTCGACATCTACGGCGTCACGGAGGAGAACTGGCGCGACGCCGTCGGGAAGGAACCGCACTTCGCGATCGCCGAATCGCCCGCGTACGTCGGCCGGGCCGTCGCCGCGCTCGCCGCCGACCCCGACCGGCACCGGTGGAACGGGCAGTCGCTGTCCAGCGGGCAGCTCGCCAAGGAGTACGGGTTCACCGACACCGACGGATCGCGGCCGGACGGCTGGGCGTACTTCATCGAGGTCGTGCACGGAGGGAAGAACGCGACTGCCGACGACTACCGGTAGAGGGCCGCCATCCGGTCCGCCGCCCCCGCGAACAGCGTCCGCAGCGACTTCGGCTCCAGCACCTCCGCCTCCGGCCCCAGCCGCAGGAGCTGGCCGTACGCGACCTCCTCGGACTCCACCGGCAGGCTCACCGTCACCCGGCCCTCCACGTCCGGCGGGCCGGCCGCGGCGAGCGCCTCGCGGGCGGCGGCCCGGTCCGTCACGTACGGCAGGTCGCGCGCACCGGCCTCCGTCAGCCGCACCACCGCCTCCGTACGCAGGATCGAGCGGGCGAACTCGGCCGCCCGCTCCTCCCAGAACGCCGGCAGGGCGAAGTCCTCGTCCCGGACGAAGCGGCCGTCGGCGAGCGTCACGGCGGTGAACCGGTCCACCCGGTACACCCGGAACGAGCCGTCGGCGCGGGCGCACAGGTACCACACGCCCGCCTTCAGCACGAGCCCGTACGGCTCCAGCGCGCGCTCCACCTCGGTGTCCCGGCGGCGGTAGCGGGCCGCGACCGGCCGGTCGCCCCACACCGCCTCCGCGACCACCGGCAGCACCTCGGGCGTCCCGGGCTCCTGGTACCAGCCCGGCGCGTCCAGGTGGAACCGCTGCGCCGCCGAGGAGGGCGCGTCCCGCAGCGACGGCAGCAGCGCGGCCGACACCTTCAGGCGGGCCGCCGACGCCGCGTCGTCCAGGCCCATCTCGCGCAGCGCGCCCGGCACCCCGGAGAGGAACAGCGCCTCGGCCTCACTGCGCGCGAGGCCGGTGAGCCGCGTCCGGTAGCCGCCGATGAGGCGGTAGCCGCCCGCCCGGCCCCGGTCCGCGTACACCGGCACCCCGGCCTCCGACAGGGCGAGCGCGTCACGGGTGATGGTGCGCTCGGAGACCTCCAGCTCACGGGCGAGCTCGGCGGCCGTCATGGAAGGACGGGACTGGAGCAGGAGCACCATCTTGATCAGCCGGGCAGCGCGCATGTCCACATCATGCAAGACGCCCCCGCCCGGCACGGAGCCGGAAGCGGGGGCCTCTTGGTCATGGCCCTTACAGCCCGTACCGCTCGCGGGCGTCCTTCACCGCGGAGGCCGGGACCTCACCGCGCCGGGCGAGCTGCGCCAGCGCGGCGACCACGACCGACTCGGCGTCCACGCCGAAGTGGCGGCGGGCCGCCTCCCGGGTGTCCGACAGCCCGAAGCCGTCCGCGCCGAGCGAGCTGTAGTCCTGTTCGACCCACTGCGCGATCTGGTCCGGGACCTGGCGCATGTAGTCGGTGACCGCCAGCACCGGGCCGGGCGCGTCGGCCAGCGCCTGGCGCACGTACGGCACCCGCTCCTCGCCGCGCAGCAGCGCCGCGTCGGCCTCCAGCGCGTCGCGCCGCAGCTCGGTCCACGAGGTCGCGGACCACACGTCGGCGGTCACGCCCCACTCGGCGGCCAGCATGTCCTGGGCCTTCAGCGCCCAGTGGATCGCCGTGCCGGAGGACAGCAGCTGGACGCGCGGGGCGTCCGCCGAGGCCGGCGTGCCCTCCTTGAACCGGTACAGACCCTTGATGATGCCCTCGTCCACGCCCTCGGGCTTGGCCGGCTGCGGCATCGGCTCGTTGTAGACGGTCAGGTAGTAGAAGACGTTCGGGTCCTCGCCCGGGGCCGCCTCGCCGTACATCCGGCGCAGACCGTCCTTGACGATCGCCGCGACCTCGTAGGCGAACGCCGGGTCGTACGTCAGCGCGGCCGGGTTGGTCGCCGCGATGACGGGGGAGTGGCCGTCGGCGTGCTGGAGGCCCTCACCGGTCAGCGTGGTGCGGCCGGCGGTGGCGCCGACGAGGAAGCCGCGGCCGAGCTGGTCGCCGAGCTGCCACATCTGGTCGGCCGTCCGCTGCCAGCCGAACATCGAGTAGAAGATGTAGAAGGGGATCATCTGCTCGCCGTGCGTGGAGTACGCGGTCGACGCGGCGATGAAGTCGGCCATGGAGCCGGCCTCGGTGATGCCCTCGTTGAGGATCTGGCCGTCCTTGGCCTCGCGGTAGTACATCAGCTGGTCGCGGTCGACCGGCTCGTACGTCTGGCCCTTCGGCGAGTAGATGCCGAGCGACGGGAAGAGCGACTCCATGCCGAAGGTGCGGGCCTCGTCCGGGACGATCGGCACCCAGCGCTTGCCGGTCTGCTTGTCGCGGATCAGGTCCTTCATCAGGCGGACGAAGGCCATCGTCGTCGCGACCGACTGCTGGCCGGAGCCCTTGTCGAACGCGGCGAACGTCTTGTCGGCCGGGGCGGGCAGCGGGTCGAGCGCGTGCGTGCGGCGCGCCGGGGCGGGGCCGCCGAGGGCCGCGCGGCGCTCCTGGAGGTAGCGCACCTCGGGGGAGCCGGCGCCGGGATGGCCGTAGGGCACCTGGCCGTCGGCGAACGCGGAGTCCGGGATCGGCAGGCCGAGCAGGTCCCGCATGCCCTTGAACTCGTCCACCGACAGCTTCTTCATCTGGTGGTTGGCGTTCTTGGACTCGAAGCCCTTGCCGAGGGTGAAGCCCTTCACCGTCTGGGCCAGGATCACCGTCGGCGCGCCCTTGTGCTCCAGGGCGGCCTTGTACGCGGCGTACACCTTGCGCGGCTCGTGGCCGCCGCGGGAGTACTGGAAGCACTCGATGATCTTGTCGTCGGAGAGCAGCTTCGCCATCTCGACGAGCGCCGGGTCCTTGCCGAAGAAGTCGTCGCGGATGTAGGCCGCGTCGCGGGTCTGGTACGTCTGGATCTGCGCGTCCGGCACCTCACGCAGCCGGCGGACCAGCGCGCCCGTGGTGTCGAGCTGGAACAGCTCGTCCCAGGCGTTGCCCCACAGCGACTTCACGACGTTCCAGCCGGCGCCGCGGAACTGGGCCTCCAGCTCCTGCACGATCTTGAAGTTGGCGCGGACCGGGCCGTCGAGGCGCTGGAGGTTGCAGTTGATGACGAAGGTGAGGTTGTCGAGCTCCTCACGGGCGGCGAGCGCGAGGGCCGCCGTCGACTCGGGCTCGTCCATCTCGCCGTCGCCGAGGAACGCCCACACGTGGGAGTTCGAGACGTCCTTGATGTCGCGGTTGGTCAGGTAGCGGTTGAACCGCGCCTGGTAGATCGCCGACAGCGGGCCGAGGCCCATCGACACCGTCGGGAACTCCCACAGCCAGGGCAGCCGGCGGGGGTGCGGGTAGGACGGCAGGCCGTTGCCGCCGGACTCCTGGCGGAAGTTGTCCAGGTGCTGCTCGCCGAGCCGGCCGTCGAGGAAGGCGCGGGCGTAGATGCCGGGCGAGGCGTGGCCCTGGATGAAGAGCTGGTCGCCGGAGCCGTCCTGCTCCTTGCCGCGGAAGAAGTGGTTGAAGCCCGTCTCGTAGAGCCAGGCGGCGGAGGCGAAGGTGGCGATGTGGCCGCCGACGCCGTACTTGGAGCCACGGGAGACCATGGCGGCCGCGTTCCAGCGGTTCCAGGCGGTGATCTTCGCTTCCATCTCCTCGTCGCCGTCGAAGCCGGAGCCGGCCTCGGCGGCGGTGGGGATGGTGTTGACGTAGTCGGTTTCGAGCAGCTTGGGCAGCGCGAGACCGGCACCCTCGGCGCGCTCCAGGGTGCGTCGCATCAGGTACGCGGCGCGGTGCGGCCCGGCCGCCTTGGCGACGGCGTCGAGGGACGCCTGCCACTCGGCGGTTTCCTCGGGGTCGCGGTCCGGGAGCTGGTCGAGCTCGCTCGGCTGGATGCGGGTGGGGTCGGTCATAGTCGCCGCCTTCCGGAGTCGAAGGGGTGTGGAGCCCTTGGTCTTGGCAGGACAGGGCGAGGGGACCTCTGTTGAAGTCCGCGCACGACTGTACGACCGTGATCGATGATCGATCAAAGCGTTGGGCCAAAAAACTTTCCCCGGAGGTCAAAGTCGGCATGCGGTGCCACGAAATCGGGCACCCGGTGCCTTGTTTTCGCAGGTGGGGGCAGCGAATGAGCGTGCGCGTCCCCCGATGAGCGGGGGGCGTGCGCCCCTTTCTCGAGGCTCGGTCCGCAGGGCGCTTCAGCGTGCGCCGACGGTCGATCGCGCTCGGTCCCTCGTTCCTCGGAACCTCCGCGCGTTCTCCCTTTCGGCGCCCGCGCGCCCCTTCGGCTCACTCGCCCGGCGCGTACCTAGGCGCGCGGGGCGCAGCCGAGGACGTGTTCCTTCACCAGGACCCCGATCCGGGGGTCGCGGCGGCGGAACGCCTGGACGAGCTCCTCGTGCTCCTCCGCGTACGACTTCTGTACGGTGCCGAGCCAGCGGATCGACAGTGCCGTGAAGACCTCGATGCCGAGGCCCTCCCAGGTGTGCAGCAGCACGCTGTTGCGGGCGGCCCGCACCAGCTCCCGGTGGAAGCCCACGGTGTGCCGCACCTGCGCCGTGCCGTCCGCCCGCGCGTCCGCCTCGTACAGGGCCGCCACGTGGGGTTCGAGGGCCGAGCAGTCGTCGCCCAGCCGGTCGGCCGCCAGTTCGGCGGCGATCTGCTCCAGCCCGGCCCGCACCGGGTAGCTCTCCTCCAGGTCCGCCGCGGTCAGGTTGCGCACCCGGACGCCCTTGTTGGGGGCCGACTCGATGAGACGGAGGCTCTCCAGCTCGCGCAGGGCCTCGCGCACCGGCGTCTGGCTCACCGCCAGCTCGGTGGCGATGCGCCGCTCGACGATCCGCTCGCCCGGCTTCCAGCGGCCGCTGACGATGCCCTCCACGATGTGCTCGCGGATCTGCTCGCGCAGCGAGTGGACGACGGGCGGGGTCATGGGGGCTCCTTCGCTGCTGCGGCGGTCGCTCGCCATTATTCCGCCCGGTCACCCCGTACGGCTGCCCCGAGCAGGAGACACCGGTC
>NZ_BAAASR010000014.1:60504-78442 GCF_039532985.1 Streptomyces gobitricini
GGTTACAGGCCGAGGTCGACCTCGAACTCGCCCGCCTCCAGGATCCCCTTGACGGCCGTCAGGTAGCGGGCCGCGTCGGCACCGTCCACCAGGCGGTGGTCGTAGGAGAGCGACAGGTACGTCATGTCGCGGACCGCGATGGTCTCACCCAGGTCCGGGTGGTTGATGACCACGGGGCGCTTGACCGTGGCGCCGATGCCCAGGATGGCGACCTGGTTCGGCGGCACGATGACCGTGTCGAACAGCGCGCCGCGCGAGCCGGTGTTGCTGATGGTGAAGGTGGCGCCGGACATGTCGTCCGGGGTGAGGCCGCCGCCACGGGCCTTGCCGGCCAGCTCGGCGGTCTTCTTGGCGATGCCGGCGATGTTCAGGTCGCCCGCGCCCTTGATGACCGGGGTCATCAGACCCTTCTCGGCGTCCACGGCGATGCCGATGTTCTCCGAGTCGAAGTACGTGATCGTGCCCTCGTCCTCGTTGATCCGGGCGTTGATGACCGGGTGGGCCTTCAGCGCCTGGGCCGCCGCCTTCACGAAGAACGGCATCGGGGACAGCTTGACGCCCTCGCGGGCGGCGAACGTGTCCTTCGCGCGGTTGCGCAGCTTCATCAGCTTGGTGATGTCGACCTCGACGACCGAGGTCAGCTGGGCCTGCGAGTGCAGCGCCTTCATCATGTTGTCGCCGATGACCTTGCGCATCCGGGTCATCTTGACCGTCTGGCCGCGCAGCGGGGAGGCCTCGAGCGCCGGGGCCTTGGCGGCGGCCGGGGCGGCCTCGGCCGGAGCCTCGGCGGCGGCCTTCGCGGCCTCGGCGGCGGCGATGACGTCCTGCTTGCGGATGCGGCCACCGACGCCGCTGCCCTTGACCGACGTCAGGTCGACGCCGTTCTCGGAGGCGAGCTTGCGGACCAGCGGGGTCACGTAGGCACCGTCCTCCGCCGGCGCGGAGGCCTGCGCGGCGGGCGCGGCCGGAGCGGCGGCGGGCGCGGACTGCGCCGGGGCGGGCTTCTGGGCGGCGGGAGCGGCCTGGGCCTGGGCAGGGGCAGGGGCCTCGGCGGCGGGCGCCGGGGTCTCCTTGGCCGGAGCGGCCGGGGCGGGAGCCTCGGCGGCGGGCGCCGGGGTCTCCTTCGCCGGGGCGGGGGCCTCCTGCGCCGGGGCTGCCGGGGCCGGGGCCTCGGCGGCGGCCGGGGCCGCACCCGGGGCGCCGATGACGGCCAGCTTGGCGCCGACCTCGGCGGTCTCGTCCTCGCCGACCACGATCTCCAGCAGCACACCGGAAGCCGGGGCCGGGATCTCGGTGTCGACCTTGTCCGTGGAGACCTCGAGCAGCGGCTCGTCCTCCGTGACCTCCTCGCCGACCTGCTTCAGCCAGCGGGTGACGGTGCCCTCGGTGACCGACTCGCCCAGCGCGGGCAGGACGACGTCGGTGCCCTCGGCCGAACCGCCGCCGGCGGCGGACTCGGCGCTCGGGGCGGGGGCGGGGGCCTCGGCCTCGGTGGACGGGGCGGCCTGGGCCTCGGCGGCGGGCGCGGGGGCCTCCTGCGCCGGGGCGGCGGGAGCCTCGGGGGCGGGAGCCTCGGCGGCGGCCGGGGCGGGGGCCTCGGCGGGCGCGCCCGTGCCGTCGTCGATGACGGCCAGCTCGGCGCCGACCTCCACCGTCTCGTCCTCGGCGACCTTGATGGAGGCCAGGACGCCGGAGGCGGGGGCGGGGATCTCGGTGTCGACCTTGTCCGTCGACACCTCCAGCAGCGGCTCGTCGGCCTCGACGCGCTCGCCCTCGGCCTTCAGCCAGCGGGTGACAGTGCCCTCGGTGACGCTCTCGCCGAGCGCCGGCAGGGTTACGGAAACCGACATGGTTTCGGTTGCTCCTAACGAATTGCGGAAAGTGGTCGTCGCGCCCGGACCGAAGGCGTCAGTCGTGGGAGTGGAGGGGCTTGCCGGCCAGGGCCAGGTGGGCCTCGCCGAGCGCCTCGTTCTGCGTCGGGTGGGCGTGGATGAGCTGCGCGACCTCGGCCGGCAGCGCCTCCCAGTTGTAGATCAGCTGCGCTTCGCCGACCTGCTCGCCCATGCGGTCACCGACCATGTGGACGCCGACCACGGCACCGTCCTTGACCTGGACGAGCTTGATCTCACCCGCGGTCTTGAGGATCTTGCTCTTGCCGTTGCCCGCGAGGTTGTACTTGAGGGCGACGACCTTGTCCGCGCCGTAGACCTCCTTGGCCTTGGCCTCGGTGATGCCGACGGAGGCGACCTCGGGGTGGCAGTACGTCACCCGGGGCACCCCGTCGTAGTCGATCGGAACGGTCTTCAGACCGGCCAGACGCTCCGCCACCAGGATGCCCTCGGCGAAGCCGACGTGCGCGAGCTGGAGGGTCGGGACCAGGTCGCCGACCGCGGAGACGGTCGGGACGTTCGTGCGCATGTACTCGTCGACGAGGACGTAACCGCGGTCCATCGCGACGCCCTGCTCCTCGTAGCCGAGACCGGCCGAGACCGGGCCGCGGCCGATGGCGACGAGCAGCACCTCGGCCTCGAAGGTCTTGCCGTCGGCCAGGGTGACCTTGACGCCCTCGTCGGTGTACTCGGCGCTCTGGAAGAACGTGCCGAGGTTGAACTTGATGCCGCGCTTGCGGAAGGCGCGCTCGAGGAGCTTCGAGCTGTTCTCGTCCTCGGCCGGGACGAGGTGCTTCAGGCCCTCGATGATCGTGACGTCCGTGCCGAAGGACTTCCACGCGGAGGCGAACTCGACGCCGATGACGCCGCCGCCCAGGATGATCGCGGACTGCGGCACCCGGTCCAGGGCCAGCGCGTGGTCCGAGGAGATGACGCGGTTGCCGTCGATCTCCAGGCCCGGGAGCGACTTCGGTACGGAACCGGTGGCGAGGAGGATGTGACGGCCCTCGACCCGCTGGCCGTTCACGTCCACCGAGGTGGGGGAGGACAGCCGGCCCTCACCCTCGATGTAGGTCACCTTGCGGGAGGCGACCAGACCCTGCAGGCCCTTGTACAGGCCGGAGATCACGTCGTCCTTGTACTTGTGGACGGCCTTGATGTCGATGCCCTCGAAGGAGGCGAGCACACCGAACTGGTCGGCCTCACGGGCCTGGTCCGCGATCTCACCGGCGTGGAGCAGCGCCTTGGTGGGAATGCAGCCGTTGTGCAGGCAGGTGCCGCCGAGCTTGTTCTTCTCGATCAGTGCGACGTCCAGGCCCAGCTGCGCACCCCGCAGGGCCGCGGCGTACCCGCCACTGCCACCGCCGAGGATCACTAGGTCGAAAACGGTGCTGGCGTCGTTCGCCACGTCACGTCCTCCATGCATGTGCGCCGGTCGCCGGTCGTCGACGACCGGGCGGCGGCTGGTGTTCGGCCGCTGTTTCTTCGGCCCTGTGGTGGGGGCCCTGTCCTGCCGAGAACCCATCTTCGCACTTGTTGCCGGGACGCGGGACGCGGGGCCGGGCTCTGAGACGGAGCGCCGCCCGGCCGGGCGGATCCGGGAGGCGGCGGAGGTACGGATTCCGTGGCGGTTACGTCGACGGCGAACGGCCCCGGGCGCTTTCGTCCGGGGCCGTCCGCCGTGCCGGGCAGCGCCCGGGCGGCGTGCTAGCCGAGATCGCCCGCGGCCGTGCGCTCCGCCAGCTTCACCAGGGTGCGGACGGCCGAGCCCGTGCCGCCCTTCGGGGTGTAGCCGAACGGGCCGCCCTCGTTGAAGGCCGGGCCCGCGATGTCCAGGTGGGCCCAGGTGATGCCCTCGCCCACGAACTCCTTCAGGAACAGGCCGGCCACCAGGCCGCCGCCCATCCGCTCGCCCATGTTCGCGATGTCGGCGGTCGGCGAGTCCATGCCCTTGCGCAGGTCGGCCGGGAGCGGCATCGGCCAGGACGCCTCGCCGACCTCCTCCGCGATCTCGTGGATGGCGGTACGGAAGGCGTCGTCGTTCGCCATGATGCCGAAGGTGCGGTTGCCCAGCGCCAGCACCATCGCTCCGGTCAGCGTCGCCACGTCGACGATCGCGTCGGGGTTCTCCTCGGAGGCCCGCGTCAGGGCGTCGGCCAGCACCAGACGGCCCTCGGCGTCGGTGTTCAGGACCTCGACGGTCTTGCCGCTGTACATGCGCAGCACGTCACCGGGGCGGACGGCGGAGCCGGACGGCATGTTCTCGGCCAGCGCCAGCCAGCCGGTGACGTTCACCGCCAGGCCGAGGCGGGCGGCCGTGACGACGGCGGCGAACACCGCGGCGGCGCCGCTCATGTCGCACTTCATCGTCTCGTTGTGGCCGGCCGGCTTCAGGGAGATGCCGCCCGAGTCGTAGGTGATGCCCTTGCCGACCAGGGCGAGGGTCTTCTCCGCCTTCGGGTGGGTGTACGCGAGCCTCACCAGGCGCGGAGTGTGCTCCGAACCCTGGCCGACGCCCATGATGCCGCCGTACCCGCCCTTGACGAGCGCCTTCTCGTCGAGGACCTGCACCTTGATGCCGTGCTCCTTGCCGGCCGCGGACGCGATCGCCGCGAAGGACTCGGGGTAGAGGTCGTTCGGCGGGGTGTTGATCAGGTCGCGGGCGCGGTTGATCTCCTCGGCCAGCGCGACGGCGCGCTCGGCACCGGCCTTGTGCGCCTTGTCGCGCGGCTTGGCGCCCAGCAGCGCCACCTCGCCCAGCGGGCCCTTGGCGTCCTTCCCTCCCCGGCCGTCCTTGGCGGACTGGTAGGCGGTGAAGGCGTACGCGCCCAGCAGCGCGCCCTCCGCGATGGCCTCGGTGTCCTCGACCGCCTCGATCGGCAGGGCGAACCCGGCCTTCTTGACGCCGCTCAGGGCTCGGGCGGCCACGCCGGCGGCGCGGCGCAGGGCCTCGGCGTCGTACGTCTCGTCCTTCCGGGGCGCCTGGCCGAGTCCCACCGCGAGGACGACCGGGGCCTTCAGACCGGACGGCGAGGGCACCTTGGTCACCTCACCCTCGGAGCCCGAGGCGCCGAGGGTCTCCAGGACGGTGGCGAGCTTTCCGCCGAACGCCTTGTCCACGGCCTCGGCGCCCGGTGCGACCACGAGCCCCTTGCCGCCCTTCGGGCTCTTGGCGACGCCGACGACAAGAGCGTCGGCGCGCAGTGTCGCCGCGCCGGCGGTGCTGAGAGTGAGAGCAGTCACGGTGGTGAAATCTCGCTTCCATTGAGTTCTGAGGCGGTCGAGGGGTGGGACGACCGGGCCCAGCCGCATCGTAAGTGGGACCCGGTGCACACCGTGAACGAGCCTACGCGTGCTGTCCCGTTTCGCTCACGGCACCGGCAATTCACTCATCCGTGGCGTCTCTGCGGCGTTTGCCGCGTCAACCGCTGAGAGCTGCGTCACACTCCCTGCAATCGTGCAAGGGAGCGACGTACCCCTTTGCATCATCTCCACAGAGCCTCCTGGCGTCCGCACGCCCGCGGAGGACCCACGAGGGGGGAAGCCTCATGCACACCTTCGGACTCCGGGGCGGAAGAGCGGCGGGGACACTGCCGGTCGCGACCGTGCTGGCCACGGCCCTGCTGGCGACGGTCGTCCCGGCCGGACCCGCGGCGGCGGCCGAACTCGCGCCCCGCGTCGACCTGACGGTCCTCGTCGTGGACGACGGCGGCGGCGCGGTCGGGGCGATCGCGGCCGAACTCAGGGGCTCGGGCACCCCCTACCGGACCGTCCGCCTCACCGACCCGGCGCGCCCCGTCATCGACGCCGCGTTCCTCGCCGACACCGTCGGCGGGCGGCCCCGCGCCAAGTACCAGGGCGTCGTCCTGCCCGACGAGGCGCCGCAGGGCCTGGCGGCGGCGGAACGGGCCGCCCTCGCCGCGTACGAGCGGAAGTACGCCGTCCCCCAGGTCGACGCCTACACCTGGGCCCACCCGGGCGTCGGCCTCGACCACACCAGCGAGGGCGGGCGCTCGGGTGTCCTCGACGGCGTCCGCACCGACCTCACCGCAGCCGGGAGGTCGGGCCCGTTCCGCTACCTCGACGGGCCGCTCACCTTCGAGGACAACGCGCCCGGCATCGCGGAGAGTTACGGGTACGCGGGCCGCCCCCGCGAGGGCTACACCAGCTACCTCGACATGCCCGTCGACGGCGGCGGGCGCGCCAGCCTCATCGGGCAGTACGCCCACGACGGCCGGCGCGAGCTGGTCGTCACCTTCGCCTACAACCAGCACCAGCGGCAGTTCCGCGCCCTGGCACGCGGCATCGTGGACTGGCTGACGGGAGGCGTCCACCTCGGACGGAACCGCAACTACCTCTCCGTCCACGTCGACGACGTCTTCGCCGCCGACGCCCGCTGGGACACCGAACGCAACTGCACGCCCGGCGACTTCGACTGCGCCGGCGGTGACGGCGAGGGCACCGCACCGATCCGGATGACCGCCGCCGACGCCCAGTACGCCGCCCAGTGGCAGCGCTCCGCGGGCTTCACCCTCGACATGGTCTACAACGCGGGCTCCGGCGAGGAGTGGAAGACCGAGAACGGCGGAAGCGACCCGCTCACCGCCCGGCTGGTGGCCGACCGCGGCCAGTACCGCTGGATCAACCACACCTACACGCACCCCTTCCTCGGCTGCGTCCAGGACACCTCCACCGTCCCGTGGAGCTGCGCCAAGGACGCCCACGGCAACACCCGTTACATGAGCCGCGCCGAGATCGCCGCCCAGATCCGCGACAACCACACCTGGGCCGTGAACCGGGGCATCGCCGTCGACCGCGCCGAACTGGTCACCGGCGAGCACTCCGGCCTCAAGACGCTTCCGCAGCAGCCCGCCGACAACCCCAACCTCGCCGGCGCCCTCGCCGACACCGGCGTCAAGTGGATCGCGAGCGACAACTCCCGCGAACCCCGGCAGCGGCCCGTCGGCGCCGCGAAGACCGTCCCGCGCCACCCGATGAACGTGTACTACAACGTCGGCACCGCCGCCGAGATGACCGACGAGTACAACTGGGTCTACACGTCGAAGGAGGACGGCGGCAGCGGCGTCTGCGAGACCGACCCCGCCTCCACCTGCCTCGACGAGCCGCTCGACGTGAACACCGGCTACGCCTCGTACATCGTCCCGCAGGAGGCCCGGATCGCGCTCGGCCACGTCATGGGCAACGACCCCCGCCCGCACTACGTCCACCAGTCCAACATGGCCGAGGACCGCCTCCTGTACCCGGTGCTGGACCGGATCCTCGCCGACTACCGCGGCCTGTTCGCCGGCAACACCCCCCTCGTCAACCCCCGCCACCGCGACGCCGGTACGGAACTGGCCCGCCGCGCCGCCTGGGACAAGGCCCTCGCGGACGGCAGGGTCACCGCCTACCGCATCGGCGACACCGTCACCGTCAAGGCACCGGCCGGAGTGACCGCCCCCGTCACCGCGCCGGAAGGGACCCGGAAGAACCTGCTGCTGGGGACGGCGGCGTTCGGCACCCCGTACGCCGGCGCCCGCTCGGCCTGGACCGCGCCCGAGGCGCTCCAGTCCGCGGTCACCCTCACGCTGCCGACCACCTGACGCCCGACGCCCGACCACATCCAGATCCGGGGGGACACCGATGCCGAGCAGTGGCCGCCATGTCACCATGCTCACCGAGGGCACCTATCCGCACGTCCACGGGGGCGTCAGCACTTGGTGCGACCAGCTCGTCCGGGGCATGCCCGAGGTCGACTTCCACGTCCTGGCGCTGACCGGCAGCGGCCGCGAACCGGTCACCTGGGAGCTGCCGGCCAACCTCTACCGGCACACCTCCTTCCCGCTGTGGGGCCCGGCCCGGGGACGCGGCCGGCCTCTCATCGGGCGGGAGCGGCGCCGCTTCACCGACGTCTACGAACGCTTCCTGCTGTCGATACTCGACCCTTCGGCCGGCTGCGACTTCGGCGAGAGCCTGTACGCCCTCGCCGCACTCGCCCGGCGCGGCAGGCTCTCGTCGGCCCTGCGCTCCGAGTCCGTCCTCCGCTCCCTGATGTGGATATGGACCATGCCGCACCTGGAGACGGCGGCCGCCCGCCCCACCGTGCACGACGCCCTGACCGCCACCGACCTCCTCGAACACGCCCTGCGCCCACTCGCCGCCCCCGTCCCGGCCGACAGCGTCGCCCACGCCGTCTCCAGCGGTCTGGCCACCCTCCCCGCGCTCGCCGCCCAGCACTTCGACGACGTGCCGTTCCTCCTCACCGAGCACGGCATCTACCTGCGCGAGCGCTACCTCGGCTACCGCAGCGCCGCCCAGCGCTGGCCCGTCAAGGCCCTGATGCTCGGCTTCTACCGGGAGCTCAACAGCCTCGGCTACCGCAAGGCCGACCTCATCACCCCCTGCAACCAGTACAACCGCCGCTGGGAGGAACGCGGCGGCGCCCCCACCGACCGCATCCGCACGGTCTACAACGGCGTCGACCCGCACGCCTTCCCCCTCGCCGGACCCGAGCCCGCCGTGCCCACCCTCAGCTGGTGCGGCCGCGTCGACCCGATCAAGGACCTGGAGACACTCGTCCGCGCGTACGCCATCGCCCGGGCCGAACTCCCTCAGCTGCGCCTGCGGTTGTTCGGCCCGGTCCCGGCCGGCAACGAGGACTACCGGACGAAGCTGGAGAAGCTCGCCGCCGACCTGGGCGTCGGTGACGGCATCACCTACGAGGGCCGGGTCTCCGACGTGGCGAGCGCCTACGCGGCGGGCAGCCTGGTGATGCTCTCCTCCATCAGCGAGGGGTTCCCCTTCTCCCTCATCGAAGCCATGTCCTGCGGCCGCGCCACCGTCTCCACCGACGTCGGAGGCGTCCGGGAGGCCGTGGGTGACACCGGGCTCGTGGTACCGCCCCGCGAACCCGCCGTGATGGCCGAGGCCGTGACGACCCTGCTGCGCGACCACCAGCGGCGCGCCGAACTGGGACGGCGGGCCCGGCAGCGGGTGGTCGACCAGTTCACCCTGCGCCGCTCCGTCGACGGCTTCCGCCGCATCTACCTGGAACTGGCCGGGCAGCCCCTGCCGGAACCGCCGGTCGAGGACACCCGCGACTGGACCCTCCAGCTGAGGATCGCCGACCCCTGGCGCGAGCTGGTCACCGAGGACGACCTGGTCACCGGGGACGAGCGGACCACCGGGGACGACCTGGTCACCGGGAACGGGCCGGCCGCCGAGGACGGGCTCGCCGGCGGCGACGAACTCCTCACCACGGCGGACTTCGTCACCGGGGAAGCAGCCTGATGAGCGGCTCCCTGTGGCTGAAGGCGGAGTCCGCCGGACTCGACACCCTGCCCGCGATACCGCGGCCCCGGCCCGGCTGGGCGGCCGCCGACCCCATCGACGCCCTGACCACCCGCCTGGAGGAGGTGATAGCGGCCGCCGTCCACCCCGACGAGATAGCCGCCATCCTCGAATCCGACGGCATGACGGACGACCACATAAGGCTGACCTACGGGCGGGAGAACTCCTTCGCCCTCGCCGAGGACCTGTACGCGCGCGTGGAGCGGCGTTTCCCCGAACCGGACGGCCCGCCCGCCGACCCCTGGCACACCGGCCTCGGCGGGTGTCTCCTGCGCGGCCTCGTCTTCGCCCTGCCGGGCCTCGCCTACGTACTCGGCGCCCCGCTCCTGGCCGGCCCGTCCGGCGCACCCGGTCTTCCGGCCGGCACCGTCCCGCTGCTCGCCGGGGCCGTCACGGGCTGGGTCTGGAACCAGGCCCTCTCCCACCGCGCCTACTCCTGGCTCGGTCTCGGCGACCGCCGGGCGGCCACGCGCGCCCTGCTCCACGGCGCCCCGGCCGGCGCCCTGACCGGCGCCCTGGTGGCCTTCACGGTGGCGGCGGCCGGACCGGGGGAGTGGGGCGGCGCCGTCTTCGCCGCCGGCCAGGCGGTGTACCTGGGCGCCGCCACCGTACTGCTGGTCCTCCACCGGGAGAGGGCGCTGCTGGGCGCGCTGGCGCCGCTGATCGCCGGCACGCCCGCCGCCTTCTGGCTCGGGCTGCCCGACCCGGCGCGGGCGGCCCTGCTCGGCACCTCCCTGGCCCTGGCGGTCGGCCTCGCCGGGCGTGAGCTGCTGCCCGCGACGACCCCGGCGGGCGAACGCGGGCGGACCGGGAGGGCCGCGCCCCGGCTCACCGCCTCCCTGCCGTACGGGCTGTTCGGGCTCGGCACGGGCGGGCTCGTCCTGTACGCCGCGATCGCCGACATCGTGGCCGGGGGCGCCGGCGCCGCCACGGCCGGACCGACCGCCGTCGCGCTCACCCTGTCCATGGGGCCCGCCGAGTGGCTGCTGCACCGGTTCCGCAGCGAGAGCCTCGCCGGGCTGCGGGCCTCCACCAGCTCCCGCGCCTTCCGCCGCGCCACGGCCACCACGCTGGCGCTGTGCCTCACCGTCTACCTGGCGGTGCTGCTGGCCCTCGCGGTGACCGGCGCCCTGCTGTGGCCGGGCGCCCCGGACATCGGCGGGATCAGGCTCATGTCACTGCTGCTGATCGGTACGGTGCTGTGGGCGGCGCTGCTGCTCCAGTCGTTCGGGGCGGTGCTCAGCGCGGCGGTGGTGTGCGGAACGGCGGCCGGGGCGCAGACGGTGGCGCTGGCGACGGGGACGGGCGACCCGAGGCTGGTCGGCGCGCTCGTCGCCGGGGCGGCCGCCGTGGTGCTGGCCGTGCTGGGCGGCGTCCTGCTCGGGCGGGCGACCGCACACCGTACGTAGACACACGAAGGAAGCGCACGTGGACCTGCTGGTGCCCTACTACGAACACCCCGCCGCCCGCCCCGCCGAATGGGACGCCATCATCGCCGCCGCGCCCCTGCTGTACGGAGTGGTGCTCAACCCGGCGAACGGCGCGGGCCGGGCGCCCGACCCCGCGTTCGTGACCGTCGCCGACCGGCTGCGCGCGGCGGGGGTGTGCGTCCTCGGCTACACCGACACCGACTACGGCCGCCGCCCGCACGCCGACGTCCTCACCGACCTGGTCCGCCACCGCGACTGGTACGGCGCCGACGGCGCGTTCCTCGACCAGGTGCCGACCGAGCGCCGGGCCGTCGAGCACTACCGGCGCCTCGGGGTGGCCGCCCGCGCGGCCGGAGCCGCCACCGTCGTCCTCAACCACGGGGCCCACCCCCACCCCTCGTACGCCGAACTGGCCGAACTGCTCGTCACGTTCGAGGGCTCCTGGGACACCTACCGCGAGCTGGACCTTCCGGTCGCCGACCACTACTGCCACCTGGTGTACGCGGCCCCGGCGAGTGCACGCCTCTCCACCCGTGTGAAGTGCGCGGTCCCCGGCGCCGGGGCACATCCCTGGGGAACCCTGCCGCACCCCCTGGAGTGCCCGTGACCCGCCGCCGCGTACCGCTCCTCCTCGCCGCCCTGGTGCTTCTGCTGGCCGGCTGCACGAGCACGTCCGACGACGAGCCCGGCCCGCCACGCTCCGGCCGCTGGCAGCCCACACCGGGCCAGCAGTGGCAGTGGCAGCTCAGCGGCCGCCTCGACCCGGACGTGGACGTGCCGGTGTACGACATCGACGGCTTCGACCACCCGGCGTCCACCATCGCCGACCTGCACCGGCGCGGCCGCAAGGTGATCTGCTACCTGTCGACCGGCGCCTGGGAGGACTGGCGTCCCGACGCCGGGAAGTTCCCCGGAACCGTGCTCGGGCACGGCAACGGCTGGAAGGGCGAGCGGTGGCTGGACATCCGCCGCACCGACGTCCTCGGACCGCTGATGGCCACCCGTCTGGACATGTGCCGCGACAAGGGCTTCGACGCGGTGGAACCCGACAACATGGACGGCTACACCAACCGCACGGGCTTTCCCCTCACGGCGGACGACCAGCTCCGGTACAACCGCCTCATCGCCCGCCTCGCGCACGAGCGCGGCCTCGCGGTGGGCCTCAAGAACGACCTGGACCAGATCCCCCAGCTGCTCGACGACTTCGACTTCGCCGTCAACGAGCAGTGCGCCGAGCACGAGGAGTGCCCGGCGCTGAGCCCTTTCATCGAGGCGGGCAAGGCCGTCTTCCACGTCGAGTACGAACTCGGCACGCGGGAGTTCTGCCCGCTGGCGAAACGGCTGCGGCTGAGTTCGATGCTGAAGCGGTACGACCTGGGGGTCTGGCGCAAGCCCTGCTGACGTCCCCTAGGCGGGGGACACGTTCTCGGCCTGAGGACCCTTGGGGCCCTGCGTGACGTCGAACTGGACCTTCTGGCCCTCCTGGAGCTCGCGGTACCCGGAGGAGTTGATGGCCGAGTAGTGGACGAAAACGTCCGGCCCGCCGCCGTCCTGCTCGATGAAACCGAAGCCCTTTTCCGGGTTGAACCACTTCACGGTGCCAGTAGACATGCTGATCGATCTCCTTCGTTCCTTCCCTCGCCGTCTACCGGGGTCCGGGGCCCCTCAAACGTCGATTCAGCGGAATGGACCGAAGGTCAGGACGACGAGCGCCGCCGTGGCCGTCGTCTCCTCCATCGCGCCGAAGACATCGCCGGTCACCCCGCCGAACCGGCGCACACACCGGCGCAGCAGCCACTCCGCCGCCACCAGGGCGAGCGCCGCCGCGACCAGGTGCCGCAGCGCGCCGTCCGGCCCGCCCAGCGCGCCGCCCACTCCGGCGGCGGCCATCAGGACCAGCAGGGCCACCGCCACCGCGGCGCGCGCCGGGACCGTGCCGGCCACGACCGCGCCCAGCCCCTCGGGGCGGGCCGCCGGTACGGCGGTGCGCGAGGCGAGGGTGAGCGCGAGGCGGGCGACCGTGCCGGTGACGGCGGCGCCGACCATGCCGTACGCCCAGCCCTGTCCGGCGTACAGCTCGTACACCGCGGCGACCTGGGCCAGGAGTACCAGCAGCAGCGCGATCACCCCGAACGGCCCGATGTCGGACTGCTTCATGATCCGCAGCGCGTCCTCGGCGGGCTTGCCGCTGCCCAGCCCGTCCGCCGTGTCCGCGAGCCCGTCCAGATGCAGGCCCCGGGTCAGCACGGCGGGTACGGCGACCGAGGCCACCGCGGCGAGTGCCGGGCCCGCGCCCAGCAGCAGGAGCAGCCCGCCGGCTGCTGCCGCCGCGAGGCCCACCACCAGACCGGCGAGCGGCGCCCACAGCATGCCGGCGCGGGCCGCGCCGCGGTCCCACCGGCTCACCCTTACGGGCAGCACGGTGAGGGTGCCGAAGGCGAAACGTATGCCGTCGACGCTCGTACGGGCGCGGTCACGGGTGCGGGAAATGGTCACCGCGCGCAGGGTAGTCGGTAGAACGCCGGAATCTGGAGCGGGTGGCATGGGGCACTGGTTCTACCGCAACATCGTCGAACCGGGGAAGCTTCCGCTGCTGGTCGCCCTCGCCTCTTTCGTGGTGACCTTTCTGGCCACCCGCACCATCACCCGGCTGATCCGGGCGGGCAAGGGGCCGTTCCGCAACGTCAGCCCCGGCGGCCTGCACATCCACCATGTGGTGCCGGGCGTGGTCCTCACCCTGGTCGGGGGTTTCGGCGGGGTCGCGGTGGGACGGCACGAGGCCGGGGCCATCGTCTGCGCGGTGCTGCTGGGGACGGGGGCGGGCCTGGTGCTCGACGAGTTCGCCCTGATCCTCCACCTCGACGACGTGTACTGGAGCGAGCAGGGCCGTCAGAGCGTGGAGGCCGTGGTCCTCACCACCGCTCTCCTGCTGCTGGTGCTCGGCGGCTTCTCGCCGCTGGGCGTCGACGAGGTCAGCCCGGAGGAGCGGCAGGGCAGGGGCGGCTTCATCCTCAGCCTGGTCCTGAACTTCCTCTTCGTGCTCGTCGCGCTGTTCAAGGGCAAGTTCCGGATGGCGATCCTCGGCCTGTTCCTGTCGCCCGTCGCCGTCTTCGGGGCGCTGCGTCTGGCCCGCCCCGGCTCGCTGTGGGCCCGCCGCTTCTACCGCAACCGGCCCGTGGCCCGCGCGAAGGCCGGGCTGCGGGCCTTCCACCACGACCAGCGCTGGAACAGGGTCAGGCGCGGCTTTCAGGACCTGATCGCCGGCGCTCCCGACCGCGTACTGCCCTCGCGCCACCCGCCGGACGACCGTTCACCGCAGCCGCCGTCGGTCGAGGGCTCGCCGCGGCCCCCGTCCGTCGAGGGCTCATCACGGCCCCCCAGCGACGAGGGCCCGCCACGGCCCCCGTCCGGCGATCCGCCGCCGCCCGACCGGCGCTGACGCCAGGACGCCACCGCGCACACCACCAGCACGGCCGCGATCGCCGCCAGGTGCTCCTTGCCCGCGAGGTTGCACTTGACCATCACCTCGACCACCATCGCCACGATCACCGCGGCGCCCGTGACCCACGCCCGGTGGCGCCGGCACACGTACACCGCGAGGCCGACGACCGCCGCCGACGGTCCCGTGTCCACCACCTGGGCGTCGGAGGCGGGCAGGCCCAGCCCCAGCGGCGCGCCGGGGCCCAGGGCGATGCCCAGCCGTGCGTACAGGGTCCCGGCCAGCGTCGCCGCGTACGCGATCAGCAGTGTCCGCCGCCGGCCCAGGCAGACCTCCGCGACGCCGAACACCAGCAGGATCTGCGCCAGCGCGCCCCACACCGGCAGGTCGAGCGCCGGGACGAACAGCGACAGGGGGGTGCGCAGCAGCGCCAGCCACAGCGGGTCCTCGGCCCGTACCGAGCCGATGTGCTGGACCGGCCCGTACCCCCAGGACTGGTTCTGTACGGCCTGGAAGACGGACGTCAGGCACACCGCGCCGAGCGTCATGGCGACCGCCCGCCATTTCCGTGCGACCAGAGCGGCCCGCACCACCGCGTACAGCTCCCCCCACTCGCGGCGCGCGGCCGGCCCGATGCGCAGCAGGTCGGAACTCTTCTCGAAGAGCATGGATCGCGGCTCCCGGATCGGTCGGTACGTGGCGTGGGCGCGGTACGGCGACTCGATCCGGCACCAGCCTGGGAAGAGGCCCGGGCAGGGAGCACCACAGTCGCGGCGCGGGGCCCGTCCCGAGCCCCGCGCCACATGCGAAGACCGGCCTCGGCACGGCGAAGTTGAGTGGGACCCGCGTGATCCGGATCTCTCCGGCGGGCTGGCGGAGCCCGGTGACCGTGGACTCCGGCGACTGGCCGGCCGGGCCGGCCGCATGGCCGGAGCGACGGCGGGCCCCGGGGCACGCCGTCGGCGCCGACGCACTCCGGCGCCACGCACCGCCCGTCGGCCGGGCGCCGGCGCTGCCCCGGGGACATCGGGGAATCCCGCTCGGTGGCACGACGAAACCCGGCCGTACGGGGCGTCGCAAGCCCTGACCGTCCGCCGGTACGGCCGCCGCGACACCGGGGGCGGCGGCCGCACCGGCGCGCCTCAGTCCTGGGCCGACGCCTGCTTCTCCGGCTCCGGCTTGTCAGACTCCGGCTTGTCAGGCTCCTGCTTCTCCGGCGCCTGCTTCTCCGGCAGGTCGGCCGCGAGTGCCGCCGCGGCCTGTACGAGGGGAAGCGCCAGCAAGGCCCCGGTCCCTTCCCCCACGGTGACGCCGTGGTCGAGCAGCGGTTCGAGCGCCATCCGGTCCAGCGCCTTCGCCTGTGCCGGCTCGCCGCTCACCTGACCCGCCAGCCACCAGTCCGGCGCCCGGAACGCCGCACGCTGCGCCACCAGGGCGCACGCCGCCGACACCACACCGTCCAGGATCACCGGCATCCTCCGCACCGCGCTCTGCAGGAGGAACCCGGTCGTCGCCGCCAGGTCCGCCCCGCCGACCGCCGCCAGCAGCTCCAGCTGGTCGCCCAGGACCGGCCGCGCACGCCGCAGCGCGTCACGGACCGCCGCGCACTTGCGCATCCACGCCAGGTCGTCGATCCCGGCACCGCCACGGCCGGTCACCACCGAGGCGTCCGTGCCGCACAGGGCGGCGATCAGCGTGGCCGCGGACGTGGTGCCGCCGACGCTGAGGTCCCCGAGCACGACCAGGTCGGTGCCCGAGTCGGCCTCCTCGTCGGCGATCGCCATCCCGAGGCGTACGGCCTGCTCGGCCTCCTCCGGGGAGAGGGCGTCCTCCCTGTCGATACGCCCGCTGCCGCGCCGCACCCGGTGGCGCACCACGTCGGCGGGGAGGAGCTCCGGGTCGCAGTCCACCCCGGCGTCCACGACGCGCACGGGAACGCCCGCCCGACGGGCCAGCACGGCCACCGGGCTCGCCCCGTCCAGCACGGCACGCACCAACGCGTGCGTGCCGCCGGCGGGGCGGCCGGACACGTCCAGCTCCGCCACCCCGTGGTCGCCGGCGAACAGCACCACCCGCGGCCGCTCCACGGGCCGCACCGGAACGGCCCCCTGGGCGGCCGACAGCCACTCGCCCAACTCGTCGAGACGCCCGAGCGCACCGGGCGGTACGGCGAGGCGCTCCCGGCGTTCCTCGGCGTCACGCCGCGTGCCGCTGTCGGGGCGCTCGATCAGATCGGAGAAGTCGTCGAGATTCAGCCTGCTCATTCGCTGAACAGTACAGGCGCCGCCCCCGCCGTCACGGTGGGCCGGAGCCCTCAGCCGCGCAGCACGAGGGCCTGCCCGGCGACCACCAGGAGGACGTGCTCGCACTCGTCCGCGAACGCCGCGTTCAGCCGCCCGAGCTCGTCCCGGAACCGTCTGCTTCCCGCGTCCCCGGGCACGATCCCCGCCCCCACCTCGTTCGTCACCGCGACGACCGTACGGGAGGTGGCGCGCACCGCCGCGACCAGCTCCGCCACCCGCTCGCGCAACTCCCGCTCGCCGGTCCCGGACCAGGTGGCATCGTCCCAGGCGCCGACCCGGTCCATCGCGTCGGTCAGCCACAGCGACAGGCAGTCGATCAGCAGCGGCGGCCCGTCCGCCCGCAGCAGCGGGACGAGTTCGCACGTCTCCTCCGTACGCCACGCCCCGGGGCGCCGGTCACGGTGGGCGGTCACCCGGGCCGCCCACTCGGTGTCACCGTCCCGCGCGCCGCCCGTCGCGACGTACACCACCTCGGGGAACGTTTCCAGGCGCCGCTCGGCCTCCAGGGACTTGCCCGACCGCGCCCCGCCGGTCACCAGCGTGCGCCGGGGCACGTCGGGCACCGCGTGGTACGCGCCCGCCACCAGCGTCGAACCGTCCGGCACGGCCCGCGCCCCCGCGGCGGCCAGGCGCCGGTCCAGCTCGCCGGGCGAGGGCACGTCGTGGTCCAGGTGCGCCGCGACCACGTCCGTCGCCGGCCCCACACCGCCGGTGGCCCGCAGCCGGGCCAGCCCGTCGGGCCGGCCGACGACGTCGGCGACCACCATGTCGTACGGCCGCCCCATCCCGGTGACACCCGCGGGGGCGCCGCCCGGCGGCAGGTACAGCAGGTTCGGACCTTCGAGCGACGTCACCTCGTACCCGGTCCCGGGCGAGTCCATGGGCACCGCGCGCACCCGGTGCCCGCTGATCAGCGTGAGCTCCCGCCCGTCCGGGACGCGCCCCGCCGCCGGCAGGCCGGCGGGAAGCTCCAGCGCGGGCCCGTCGTGCGGATGGGTGAGCAGCACCTGCCGTACGCCGGTCAGCGAGTGACCCGCCCGCGCGGCGGCCAGCGCGGCGCCCGGCGTCAGGTCGAGCAGCAGCGCCCCGTCCACGAGCAGCGCCGTGGCGGCGCGCGCCCGGCTCCCGCGGGCGGCGGCGCAGGCGGCGCAGGGGCAGTCGGGGCGGGGCAGGCCATCGGGGGCGCCGGTTCCGAGCAGAGTCACTTCCACGGGACGATCCTCCCGCGTCCCCGCGCGGGGTGCGCGCCCGGCTACGCTGCGGGCAGGAAACCGATCATCTGGAGGTCCACATGGCATGGACGTGGCGGTTCGAGCGGTCCGACGGCACGGAGGTCCAGCCGGCGGTCGAGCCGGAGGAGTTCACCACCCAGGGCGACGCCGAATCGTGGGTCGGCGAGAACTGGAAGGACCTCAAGGACGGCGGCGCCGACCAGGTGCTCCTCTTCGAGGACGACACGAAGATCTACGGTCCGATGAGCCTCCACGCGGAAGAGGCCTGACCGATCCCCTGGGCCCGGCGGCCACC
>NZ_BAAASR010000014.1:78460-90253 GCF_039532985.1 Streptomyces gobitricini
TGCCCTCCCCCCCCCCACGCGCCCCGCCTCGCGCGACCGCGGTTGCGCTCACCCCGTCCCCGGGTCCGGGTGGCCCCGGGCGCCTCACCGGCGCCTGTCCGTCCGGCGGTCGTCCCCGCACGCACCGGCCGCCCGCATCCACCGCGGTACCGGCCCGCCCCGCGTCGGCCGGCCCGTCCCGAGCCGGTCCCGTGCCCAGCCGCACACCGGGGCCCTGGGGCGGCCTCCGGGAGGGAGCCGGAGGGTGGCCGATCGCCCGTGGGGCGCGAGTGCGTCAGATCTCGCCCAGCGTGACCCGGGCCGTCGCCGAGCGGCCGCCGCGCTTGTACGTCACCGTCACCTCGTCGCCCGGTTTCGCCGCCGCCAAGGCCTCCAGCAGGGACGTCATCGTCGTGATCGTCTGGTTGTCCAGCTTGGTGATGATGTCCCCGGGCCGGAGCCCCGCGTCCGCCGCCGCGCCGCCCGGTGACACCTCGACCACGGCCACGCCGCCCGGCCGGTAGTCGTCGGTCAGGACGGTTCGGCCCGTGATGTTCAGGGCGGCCCGCCCGGAGTCGGTGACCCGGCCGGTACGGACGATCTGGTCGGCGACCGTCCGCACCATCGAGGCGGGGATGGCGAAGCCGATGCCCGGCGCCGCGCTGCCGCCCAGCTCCGGGTCCGCCGCCGCGAGCGTCGGGATGCCGATGACCTCGCTGTCCAGGTTGACCAGCGCGCCGCCGCTGTTGCCCGGGTTGATCGCCGCCGATGTCTGGACCATGTTGCCGAGCGTCGCGCCGGTCCCGCCCCCCGACCGGCTCTCGCTGACGGTCCGGCCGGTCGCGGAGACGATGCCCTGGGTGACGCTGCCGGACAGGCCGAGCGGTGAGCCCATGGCCAGCACGATCTGGCCCACCTCGACCTCGGACGAGTCGCCGAACGTCACCGGCTTCAGCCCGTCGGGGCGGCGCTCCAGCTTGATGACGGCGAGGTCCTGCTCCGGGTAGCTGGACACCAGCTTGGCGGTCAGGGGCTCCTCGCCCGTCGCCAGGGTGACCTTGAAGCTCTTCTCGTCGCCCACCACATGGGCGTTGGTCACGATGTGCCCCTGCTCGTCGTAGACGACCCCGGAGCCGAGGCCCGTCCTCCCGTCGATCTGCACGACCGACGGGAGGACGTCCCTGATCACGTTCCGGTAGTCGTCCTCGAGCTCGGCCGCCCGGGCGGCCTCCGGCGCCGCCGCGCGGGCCGTCGCCGCCCGGGGCTCCGCCACCGACTCACCCGTGGACGGCGGGCCGGCCGAACAGGCGCCCAGCAGGGCGGACGCGCAGACCACCGAGACCAGGGGCGCGAGCAGACGAAGGGCATCCATGTCCGGAGTATCCCTTTCGCCCGCCACCAGCGGCGCCCTCTGCGCACCCGAACAGGGGGCACCACGACGGCGACGGTCCGCTCCGCGAGCGTGGGGAGTGCCGTCCGTTCCGTGCTGCTCAGGTCACTCAGGTCACTCAAGCCACTCGGATCACGCAGGTCACTCACGTGAGAGGAAGACGCGACCTCCCGTGATCACCCGCGCGCCCGCCGCCCGGGCGTCAGCCCCGTACCCCGCACAGGTGCAGCAGCGCCGCCACCCTGCGGTACGGCTCGGTCCGCCCGGCCCGGTCCTCCGCCGCCAGCAGCCGCTCCAGCTCCTCCGCGGCGGGCAGCCCCTCGCCGTTCGGGACGTTGTCGGTGAAGACCCGCACCCCGTACCAGGCCTGGAGCGGCGCCGCGATCCCCGCGAGCGTCGCCGTCAGCGTCTCCAGCCGGTCGGCCCGCGCCTGCGGTCCCGGCCGGCCCGGGAGACCCCCCTCGACCGGAGCCGACGGCTTGGGGGAGTAGGCGTCGGACTCGAACGCCGCCAGCGCCCCCGACCAGTCCCCGGCCAGGCCCGGCCGCATGGCCAGCGCGTCCGCGTTCCGCACGAGCAGCGACAGCAGACCGCCCGGCGCGAGCATCCGGGCGAGCCCCGCCAGCATGGCGTCCGGCTCCTCCACGTACATCAGCACGCCGTGGCAGAGCACCACGTCGAAGCTGCCCGGCAGGAAGTGCACACCGGTCTCCCGGCCGTCCCCCTCGATGAGCCGGACCCGCTCCCGGATGCCGGCCGGCTCGGTCGCCAGCGCCTCGCGGGCGACCTTCAGCATCCCCGGGTCGGACTCCAGGCCCGTGATGGTGTGTCCGGCCCGGGCCAGCCGCAGAGCCTGCGTGCCCTGGCCCATACCGACGTCGAGTATCCGCAGCCGCTGCCCCACCGGGTAGCGGGCGGCTATCTGCTCGTCCAACTGGCGTGCGACGAGCTCCTGGCGGACCGTGTCGCGCAGCCCGCCGAGTCCGTCCAGCCAGTCACCCGATGCGCCTCCGGAACCGGAGACCAGGGTGCTCAGGGCCGCTCTCCGCGCTTGACCTGCGGCTTGGGCAGCCGAAGCCGGCGCAGCTGGAGCGTACGCATCAGGCCGTACGCCACGGCGCCGCGCTTGGGCTCGTTCGGGAAGCGGGTGTTCAGCTGCTTCTTCAGCCGCAGCCAGATGCCGACCGAGTCCATGACGATCAGGGCGATCACAGCGAGCCACAGCAGCATCGCGATGTTCTTCAGCTGGGTGTTGGGCAGGCTGGAGAGGATCAGGATCACGACCGCCAGCGGCAGGAAGAACTCGGCGACGCAGAAGCGGGAGTCGACGAAGTCGCGGACGAAGCGGCGGACCGGCCCCTTGTCACGGGCGGGGAGGTAACGCTCGTCGCCGCCGGCGAGCGCCTGGCGCTGGCGGGCCAGGTCCGCGCGGCGGGCCTCGCGCTGACGGCGCATGGCCTGCTTACGGTCGGTCGGCACGGTCTGGGCACGGCGACGCTGGGTCTGGGCCTCACTCCGCTTCGGGGTCGGGCGGCCCTTGGGGGCCTGCGGGTCGCGGGGCTGCTTGGAGAGGTCCGCCGTCACCTGACCGGTGGGGGCCTTCTCATCCTTCGAACGGCTACGGAACACAAAGCCCAAGGGTACGGGGTGCGCCGCATGGACCCCACCCCCGCGGGGAACGATCCGGCAACGGCCCGCGTCCCCCGGAGAGGGTTCCCTACTCCTTGCGCCGGACCGGAGCCGCGCGCAGTCGTCCTTGGGGAGGAGCGCATCCGCGTCCGAACAGTGCGGTAATGGATGTAGGGCCCGTACTGTGGGTTCTGTTGGAGTGCTGGAGCCGTAGTCCGTCAGAAGGGGGCGCGCGAAGCCCATGAGCGGTGTCATGAAGCGTATGGGGATGCTCTTCCGCGCGAAGGCAAACAAGGCCCTTGACCGGGCCGAGGATCCGCGCGAGACCCTCGATTACTCGTACCAGAAGCAGCTGGAGCTGCTCCAGAAGGTGCGCCGCGGTGTCGCCGATGTGGCGACCTCGCGCAAGCGCCTGGAACTGCAGCTGAACCAGCTCCAGAGCCAGTCCTCCAAGCTGGAGGACCAGGGCCGCAAGGCGCTCGCGCTGGGCCGTGAGGACCTGGCGCGTGAGGCGCTGTCCCGCCGGGCCGCGCTGCAGCAGCAGGTCACGGACCTGGAGACGCAGCACCAGACCCTCCAGGGCGAGGAGGAGAAGCTGACGCTCGCCGCGCAGCGCCTCCAGGCCAAGGTCGACGCCTTCCGCACGAAGAAGGAGACGATCAAGGCGACGTACACCGCCGCCCAGGCACAGACCCGGATCGCCGAGTCGTTCTCGGGCATCTCGGAGGAGATGAGCGACGTCGGCGTCGCCATCCAGCGCGCCGAGGACAAGACCGCACAGCTCCAGGCGCGGGCGGGCGCGATCGACGAGCTGCTCGCGTCCGGTGCGCTGGACGACCAGTCGGGCCTGCAGAAGGACGACATCCAGGCCGAGCTGGACCGCCTGTCGGGCGGTACGGACGTCGAGCTGGAGCTCCAGCGGATGAAGGCCGAGCTGGCCGGCGGGACCGCTCCGCAGCAGGCTCTGGAAGGCGGCACGGAGACCCCGCAGGACCAGGCCCAGCAGCAGTCGCAGTCCCAGACCCGGTTCGACAAGAGCTAAGGACGGCGCGTCATGATCGTAAGGATCATGGGGGAGGGCCAGGTGAGGCTGGCGGACAGCCACTTCGCCGAGCTCAACAAGCTGGACGACGAACTGCTCGTGGAGATGGAGGGCGGCGACGGCGAAGGCTTCCGCCGCACGCTCCACGCCCTGCTCGACACGGTCCGCCAGCTGGGCGAGCCCCTGCCGGACGAAACGCTCGAACCCTCGGAACTGATCCTGCCGGCACCGGACGCGACGCTCGAAGAGGTCCGCGCGATGCTCTCCGAGGACGGCCTCATCCCCGGCTGACCCCCCAGCCGGGCCGCCCACTCCAACACCCCCGGGCCCCGCCCCACCCGGACGTCCCGGGGGCGGGGCCCGGTCGTCTTCCCCCACCACCGCCCCCCACCCCCCGCTCCCACCGGGCGGGAGGCCCACCCGGCCGGGGCAGGCCGTACCGTCTTCTCCCGTGACCACCCTCGGAGAACGGTTCGCTCGCGGGCGGAGCTGGATGCGGGTGCATCCCCTCGCGTTCGACGCCGCCCTGGCTCTCGGCGTGCTCGTGTGCATGGCGGCCGGTTCGTTCGTCGACCGGCACGGCGGGCCGCACGGCGCGCCCGACTTCGGGGGGCGCACGCCCGGCGCGAGCAGCGTGCTGCTCATGCTGATCGGTGCCGCCGCCCTCGTACTCCGGCGCCGCAAGCCGCTGGGCGTCCTGTTGTGCACCGGCGTGGTCACGCTCGTCGAGCACCTGGCCGAGGACCCGCCCGCCCCGGTCGCGATGAGTGCCGTGGTCGCCCTCTACACCGTCGCCTCGCGTACCGACCGGCCCACCACCTGGCGGGTCGGGCTGCTGACGATGACGGTGCTGACCGGCGCCGCGATGCTGTTCGGCTCCGCGCCCTGGTACAGCCAGGAGAACCTGGGCGTCTTCGCGTGGACCGGCATGGCCGCGGCCGCCGGTGACGCCGTCCGCAGCCGCCGCGCCTTCGTCGACGCCATCCGCGAGCGCGCCGAACGCGCCGAGCGGACGCGCGAGGAGGAGGCCCGCCGCCGGGTCGCCGAGGAGCGGCTCCGCATCGCCCGCGACCTCCACGACGTCGTCGCCCATCACATCGCGCTCGTCAACGTCCAGGCCGGTGTCGCCGCCCACGTCATGGACAAGCGTCCCGACCAGGCCAAGGAGGCCCTCGCGCACGTCCGGGAGGCCAGCCGCTCCGCCCTCAACGAGCTGCGCGCCACCGTCGGCCTGCTCCGGCAGTCCGGCGATCCCGAAGCGCCCACCGAACCGGCCCCCGGCCTCGCCGTCCTCGACGAACTGCTGGACACCTTCCGTCACGCCGGCCTCCCGGTGCAGCTGGCCCGCACCGACCAGGGCACCGAACTCCCGGCGGCCGTCGACCTCGCGGCGTACCGGATCATCCAGGAGGCGCTCACCAATGTGCGCAAGCACGCCGGCCCGGACGCCAGGGCCGAGGTCAGCGTCGTACGGGTGGGCCGGACCGTCGAGGTGACGGTCCTCGACGACGGCGTGCCCACCGGGCAGCCGGCCGACGGCGGGGGCCACGGCCTTCTCGGCATGCGCGAACGCGTCACCGCCCTCGGCGGCGCCCTCACCGCCGGCCCCCGCTACGGAGGAGGGTTCCGCGTCCAGGCGATACTTCCCGTCACGGCACGGACAGGGGAGGCCACATGACCATCAGGGTGCTGCTCGCCGACGACCAGACGCTGCTGCGCAGCGCGTTCAGGGTGCTCGTCGACTCCGAGCCGGACATGGAGGTCGTGGGCGAGGCGGCCGACGGCGCCGAGGCCGTCGCGCTCGCCCGCTCGCAGCGGGCCGACGTCGTCCTGATGGACATCCGCATGCCCGGTACGGACGGCCTCGCCGCCACCCGGCTGATCAGCGCGGACCCCGACCTCGCGGGCGTACGCGTCGTCATGCTGACCACCTTCGAGGTGGACGAGTACGTGGTGCAGTCGCTGCGCGCCGGGGCCTCCGGGTTCCTGGGCAAGGGCGCGGAACCGGACGAACTGCTGAACGCCATCCGGATCGCCGCCGCCGGCGAGGCGCTCCTGTCGCCCGTCGCCACCAAGGGCCTGATCGCCACGTTCCTCGCCCAGGGCGGACACGCGGACTCCGCTTCCGAGGACGGCCGGGCGTACGCGGAACGGCTCGCCGCCCTCACCGTACGGGAACGGGAAGTGCTCGTCCTCGTCGCCGGCGGCCACTCCAACGACGAGATCGCCGAGCGGCTGGAGGTCAGCCCGCTCACCATCAAGACCCACGTCAACCGGGCCATGGCCAAGCTCGGTGCGCGTGACCGCGCCCAGCTGGTCGTCACGGCCTACGAGTCGGGGCTGGTCCGTCCCAGGGTGGAGTGAGCGCGTACGCCCGTGTACTCCGTTCGGTGTATGCCGGAGATAAGCAAACGGGACCTGGGGGCGACGGAACCCCCTCCTCCATGGCTGATCGTATGAAGACCGCCGATCCGCCACAGAAGAGAGACCCCATGTCCTGGCTGTCCAGATTCAGCCTCGCACAACGGGCCCTGATAGGGCTGATGTCCATCGTGGCGATCGTCTTCGGGGCGATCGCCATTCCGCAGCTCAAGCAACAGCTGCTGCCCTCCATCGAACTCCCGATGGTCTCGGTCCTGGCCCCCTACCAGGGCGCGTCCCCCGATGTGGTCGAGAAGCAGGTCGTCGAACCGCTCGAGAGCACCATCAAGGCGGTCGACGGGATCACGGGCGTCACCTCCACCGCCAGCGAGGGCAACGCCCTGATCATGGCAACGTTCGACTACGGCGACGAGGGCACCAAGCAGCTCGTCGCCGACGTCCAGCAGGCCGTCAACCGCGCCCGCGCGCAGCTGCCGGACGACGTGGACCCGCAGGTGGTCGCCGGTTCGACCGACGACATCCCCACCGTCGTCCTCGCGGTCACCTCCACCAAGGACCAGCAGGCGCTCGCCGACCAGCTGGAGCGGACCGTCGTCCCGGCCCTGGAGGACATCGACGGTGTCGGCCAGGTGTCGATCGACGGCGTCCAGGACCTCCAGGTCTCCGTCACGCCCGACGAGCGCAAGCTGGCCGCCGCGGGCCTGAACGCCATGACCCTGTCCGAGGCGCTGAAGGCGGGCGGCGCGACCGTCCCGGCCGGCTCCTTCTCCGAGGCCGGCAAGAGCCGCACGGTCCAGGTCGGCGGCGGTTTCACCTCGCTGCAGCAGATCGAGAACCTGGTGATCAAGCCCGGGAAGGGCGACGCGGTACGCCTCGGAGACATCGCCGCCGTGAAGCAGGAGGAGTCCCGGCGGGTCTCGCTGACCCGCACGAACGGCAAGCCGAGCCTCGCCGTCATGGCCACCATGGACAACGACGGCAGCGCCGTCGCCATCTCCGAGGCGGTCAAGGACAAGCTCCCCGGGCTCCGTGAGGACCTGGGCTCGGGCGCCGAGCTGACGGTCGTCGCCGACCAGGGCCCGGCGGTCTCCAAGTCGATCTCCGGTCTGACCACCGAGGGCGCGCTCGGTCTCGTCTTCGCCGTCCTCGTCATCCTGGTCTTCCTGGCCTCCCTCCGCTCCACGCTGGTCACCGCGGTCTCCATCCCGCTCTCCGTGGTCCTCGCCCTGATCGTGCTGTGGACTCGCGACCTGTCGCTCAACATGCTCACCCTGGGCGCGCTGACCATCGCGATCGGCCGGGTCGTCGACGACTCGATCGTGGTCCTGGAGAACATCAAGCGGCACCTCGGCTACGGCGAGGAGCGTCAGGCGGCCATCCTCACGGCGGTACGGGAAGTGGCGGGCGCCGTCACCTCCTCGACCCTGACCACCGTCGCGGTCTTCCTCCCCATCGGCCTGGTCGGCGGCATGGTGGGCGAGCTGTTCGGCTCGTTCTCCCTCACCGTCAGCGCCGCCCTGCTCGCCTCCCTCCTGGTCTCGCTGACCGTCGTCCCGGTGCTGTCGTACTGGTTCCTGCGCGCCCCCAAGGGCACGTCCTCGGACCCGGAGGAGGCGCGCCGCAAGGCCGAGGAGAAGGAGAACCGCAGCGTCCTCCAGCGCGTGTACGTCCCGGTGCTGCGGTTCGCGACCCGGCGCCGCCTCACCAGCGTCGCCCTCGCGTTCGTCATCCTGGTGGGCACCTTCGGCATGGCGCCCCTGCTGAAGACCAACTTCTTCGACCAGGGCGAGCAGGAGATCCTCTCCATCAAGCAGGAGTTGCCGGCCGGCACCGGCCTGGAGGCGGCCGACGCCGCGGCGAAGAAGGTCGAGAAGGTCCTCGCCTCGGTCGACGAGGTGAAGGACTACCAGGTCACCGTCGGCTCGTCCGGCTTCATGGCGGCCTTCGGCGGCGGCACGGGCGCCAACCAGGCCTCGTACCAGGTCACGCTCACGGACTCCGGTTCCTACGAGAGGGCCCGCGACCACATCGACGCCGAGCTCGGCAAGCTCGACGGCATCGGCGACACGACCATCGCGGCCGGTGACGGCTTCGGCAGCCAGGACCTGAGCGTCGTGGTGAAGGCGGCCGACGCCGCCACCCTGAGGAAGGCCTCCGAGCAGGTACGCACGGAGGTCGCCGAGCTCAAGGACGTCACCGACGTCCAGAGCGACCTGTCGCAGTCCGTCCCGCGCATCTCCGTCACGGCCAACGCCAAGGCGGCTCGCGCCGGGTTCACCGACGCCACCCTCGGCATGGCGGTCGCCCAGGCCGTACGCGGCACCCCGGCCGGCAAGGCGATCCTGGACGACACCGAGCGCGACATCGTCATCACGTCCGCCACCCCGGTGCTGACGATGGCGCAGCTCCGGCAGCTGCCCCTCGGCCCGGTGAAGCTCGGTGACGTCGCCGAGGTCAAGCTGGTCCCCGGCCCCGTGTCGATGACCCGCATCGACGGCTCGCGCGCCGCGACCATCACGGCGAAGCCGACCGGTGACAACACGGGCGCGGTCAGCGCCGACCTCCAGTCGAAGATCAACGCGCTGGACCTCCCCGACGGCGCCACCGCGTCCATCGGCGGCGTCTCCGAGGACCAGCAGGAGGCGTTCGCCAACCTCGGTCTGGCGATGCTGGCGGCGATCGCGATCGTGTTCATGCTGCTGGTGGCGACCTTCAAGTCGCTGGTCCAGCCGCTGATCCTGCTGGTCTCCATACCGTTCGCGGCCACCGGCGCCATCGGTCTGCTGATCGCCACGGACACCGCGATGGGTGTCCCGGCGATGATCGGCATGCTGATGCTGATCGGCATCGTGGTCACCAACGCGATTGTCCTGATCGACCTGGTCAACCAGTACCGCGCCCAGGGGCTCGGGGTCGTCGAGTCGGTCATCGAGGGCGGTCGCCACCGCCTCCGCCCGATCCTCATGACCGCCCTGGCCACGATCTTCGCGCTGCTCCCGATGGCCCTCGGCATCACGGGCGAGGGCGGCTTCATCGCCCAGCCGCTCGCGGTCGTGGTGATCGGCGGCCTGGTGACCTCCACGCTGCTGACACTGCTGCTGGTCCCGACGCTGTACGCGATGGTCGAGCTCCGCAAGGAGCGCCGCCGTGAGAAGCGCGCCGCCAAGCGTGCGGCGAAGGCCGTGCCCGCGCCGGACAAGACCCCGGCCCCGGCCAACGCGTAAGGGAGTACGCCCCCGGCGCGGTGCCCGCCCCTTCCCGAGGGGCGGCCACCGCGCCGCCCCCGACCGTCCGCGCCCGGCGGACGACCGGGGTACGCCGCGCGGGGGCGCGGGGGCGTCCCCGCAGAGGCGGGCCGCCGGCGGCCTCGGGGACCCCAGGTCTCGGCCCCCCGGCCCCCGGCCCACCGGCTCCTCCTGCGCACCGCACGCGACCGCACGCACATGGGGCGCCCCGCGACAAGCGGGGCGCCCCATGTGCGTGCGTAGAGGGACAGGGGAGCGGCTACGGCAGCGCCAGCATCCGCTCCAGGGCCAGCTTGGCGAAGCTCTCCGTCTCGCGGTCGACCTGGATGCGGTTGACCAGGTTGCCCTCGGCCAGCGACTCCAGCGCCCACACCAGGTGGGGCAGGTCGATCCGGTTCATGGTCGAGCAGAAGCAGACCGTCTTGTCGAGGAAGACGATCTCCTTGTCCTCGTCGGCGAAACGGTTCGCCAGGCGCCGGACCAGGTTCAGCTCCGTACCGATCGCCCACTTCGAGCCGGCCGGGGCCGCCTCCAGGGTCTTGATGATGTACTCGGTCGAACCCACGTAGTCCGCCGCCGCCACCACCTCGTGCCTGCACTCGGGGTGCACCAGCACGTTGACGCCCGGGACCCGCTCCCGCACGTCGTTCACCGAGTCCAGCGAGAAGCGCCCGTGCACCGAGCAGTGGCCGCGCCACAGGATCATTTTGGCGCCGCGCAGTTCCTCCGCCGTCAGACCGCCGTTCGGCTTGTGCGGGTTGTAGACGACGCAGTCGTCCAGGGACATGCCCATGTCCCGCACGGCGGTGTTGCGGCCCAGGTGCTGGTCGGGCAGGAAGAGCACCTTCTCGCCCTGCTCGAAGGCCCAGTCCAGGGCGCGCTTGGCGTTCGAGGAGGTGCAGATCGTGCCGCCGTGCTTGCCGGTGAAGGCCTTGATGTCGGCGGAGGAGTTCATGTACGAGACCGGGACCGTCAGGTCGGCGATGCCCGCCTCCGTCAGCACGTCCCAGCACTCCGCGACCTGCTCGGCCGTGGCCATGTCGGCCATGGAGCACCCGGCCGCCAGGTCGGGCAGGACGACCTTCTGGTCGTCGGTGGTGAGGATGTCGGCCGACTCGGCCATGAAGTGCACGCCGCAGAAGACGATGTACTCGGCCTCCGGACGCGCCGCCGCGTCCCGGGCGAGCTTGAAGGAGTCGCCGGTGACGTCCGCGAACTGGATGACCTCGTCGCGCTGGTAGTGGTGCCCCAGGATGAAGACCTTGTTCCCCAGCTTCTCCTTGGCCGTGCGGGCGCGCTCGACCAGGTCGGGGTCGGACGGGGACGGGAGGTCACCGGGGCACTCGACTCCCCGCTCGCTCTTCGGGTCGGCCTCGCGGCCGAGCAGCAGCAGGGCGAGGGGCGACGGCTGGACGTCCAGGGGCTGGGCGGTGGTCACGTCACGCACCCTTTCTTTTCTGCGGAGAGCCTTTTCGTCTAAATGACACTATCTATCATAACCGCTTCACGTCACTTTGACGATGTCCATAGTGTCGATGTGACACATCCCCCCTCCACAGGCCGGTGCTTGCCCGGAGCCCGGTGTGCGAGCATGAAGGGGAAAGACAAGCGCTGTGCCCGGAATGAATCCGCGGCCCCGCCGGTTGCAACCGGTCGGCAAGCAGTCTCCGTACAACCCGGGAGAGAAGCAGATGTCCGTATCGGACGAGAAGACCACTGTCAGCGACGGCATCCTCCTGTCGGACGCCGCCGCGGCCAAGGTCAAGGCCCTGCTCGACCAGGAAGGCCGCGACGACCTGGCACTGCGCGTCGCCGTTCAGCCCGGTGGCTGCTCGGGCCTGCGTTACCAGCTCTTCTTCGACGAGCGTTCGCTCGACGGTGACGTCGTCAAGGACTTCAACGGCGTCAAGGTCGTCACCGACCGGATGAGCGCTCCCTACCTGGGCGGCGCCTCCATCGACTTCGTCGACACGATCGAGAAGCAGGGCTTCACCATCGACAACCCCAACGCCACCGGCTCCTGCGCCTGCGGCGACTCCTTCAGCTAAGGAGTCCCGGCCGGCGAGACACGGTCGGCGAGACACGGCCGGAGAAACCCGGACGACGAGCCTTCGGCCGGGCCGGAA